>DATJYJ010000485.1:0-36770 GCA_035578025.1 Verrucomicrobiia bacterium | reverse complement strand
CGGGAACATACTCATCGCCCTTGAGCTGGTTGACGAACTTGCCGATGTACTCGGCCGTATCTGAGAACCCGCCCAGATACTTCGTGAGATTGCCTTCGAGCTTCCACGGCTGCTTCTTGCGGAATACCTCGTGGAGGTAATCCATCGTCTCGTCGAGAATGCGATCCGTGTCGCCCGCGTTCACTTCGTACGGCCGCAGCGCATAGGCCACTTCGTTCATCACGTCGCCGCAATTGAGCGCGTTGAGAATCCCCAGGAAGAAGTCGAGGTTCATTTCGAGCCCGGCTTCGGCATCGGACTGGCTCAATCCGCCGGACTGCTGGAACAGGAGCACGCGGAAGCCGTCGAAACCCGCGTTGCGGAGGGCAAGGCGGTACTCGGCTTCGTACATGCCGAAGCGGCAGGGACCGCAGGCGCCGGCGGTGAAGAAGACGTGGTTATCGATGATCTCCTGCTTGGGCATGCCCTGCTCTTCAAGCGACTGGAGATACTGGACCAGGTTGCCGACTGTGAAATATGTCGGGTTGCACTGCCCGTTGTTGCCGTACTCTTTGCCCGTCTGAAATGCTTTGACGTTCGGCGTGGGCACGGCTTGGGCGCGGTAGCCCAGACCTTCGAGCGCGCCGTGTACCAGCTTCTCGTGCTTCCAGGTCAAACCGCCGAAGAGCAAGGTCGTGTTCGGCCGGTCAGCCGCGGTGAACGGGCGCTCCACCGGCCGCTTGAAGTGATGGACCTCGCGCTGGACGATGCCGGCTTCGCGCTCCAGGCGAGCGCGTTCTTCGGCAAGGCGTGCCTGGATGGTTTCCTCGATGGAGGATCCAATCTGGACCAGATTGGCAGAGGACTTCGGTTCGACAGTCTGAGTGCTCATAATTCCTACAACCTTCCCAGTTTGAGGCCATCTTGCCGCGTTAACTGATTGAAAGAAATAGGATTTCATTGGAACGGCGGATTGGGTGGGGGAATGGGGCAAATCGGGGGGCGAGTGGGGGTGTACGGCGGCGGACGGTTGGGCAGCAGGGTCCGATGGGTTTCGGGTGGGTTCATCCTGGGTTCCGGGCAGGTTCATCCTGGGTTTCGGACGGCACATTTTTGTTGCAGCCAAAGGACTTGTAGAGTCGAGGAGAGGCGCGGTGCCAGCGATAAACCGCTGGCCCGTTTCCCCTCCCCGCTCATCAAACCGCACGTGCCGATTTCCAGCATCCGGCTTTCCGACAGAGTTCGCATCAACCACACGCAGTTCTCCGCGCCAGGCGCATGACACGCAGTTCCCCAAAGATCAGTTGCGAGGGAAACCGGCGCGTACCCAGCGTCCAGTGTTGGCACCGTTGGCGCAGGAAGTTCCGCACCCGCTTCTCCACGTAGTTGTTTACAATCTGATACGCCCGGGCGATGGTTCCGTGGCTGAAGTATCGCTGCCATCCACGCAACTGCGCGTTGAGACGGTCGCGCACCTCCGGCCACGAACCCTTCTCGTGGGGCCGCAACAGATCGTAAACCTTGCCCGTGAGCCGTTGGATGCTCTTCTTCGATGGCCTTGCCGCCATGTAGGATCGCGCGTTCCGCATCGCGTAGCGAGGGCCGAACGTGTATCCCAGAAAGTCGAACTCCTCCTTCGCGGACACGCGGCGGAGGCACGGGAGTGGACGCAAGCGCGTCGGACGGCGAGTCGGGCTACGCACTCATCCGCGAGAAGAAATCCGATCTCATCGTCCTGGACCTCATGCTGCCCAAACTCAGCGGATATGAGATCTGCCGCAAGGTACGCGCGGAAGGCATCCACACACCGGTCCTGATGCTTACCGCACGGGGAGAAGAGGCCGACCGTGTACTGGGGCTCGACCTGGGCGCCGACGACTACGTGGCGAAGCCGTTCTCCATTCGCGAGCTGCTGGCGCGCATTCGCGCCATCCTGCGCCGCAGCGAGCCGGCGAAGTCCATGCCGGATGAGCTGCGTTTCGACGACGTGGCGGTGAATTTCCTCTCCTACGAGGCGCACAAGGGCGGCCAGCGGCTGGAAATGACTCGGAGGGAGTTTCAGATTCTGCGCCTGCTGGCATCGCGTGCGGGAGAGGTGGTCACCAGGGACGAGCTGCTCAACGAGGTATGGGGGTTTGAAAACTACCCCACGACTCGCACCGTGGACAACCACATCGCTGGCCTGCGCGCGAAGATCGAGGCCGATCCGGCCGAGCCGCGGCGGCTGCGCACGGTCCACGGGGTCGGCTACAAGTTCGTGGCCTGACCGGTTTACCCTGATAGGGTGTCGCGGCTGGCCACCGTCAGAACCTTTCTGCGCGTGATGGGCGCGATCTACGCGATCGCCTTCGTGTCGTTCGGAGTGCAGGCGGCGGGCCTGGTGGGATCCCACGGGATTCTGCCCGCCGGTGCATTCCTGGGCGCGGTCCGCGAGGCGCTAGGCGCGCGAGGCTACTGGTACTTCCCGACCGTGCTCTGGCTGCGATCGGGCGACTGGGCCCTGGCGGCGATGTGGATCGCGGGCGCGGTTCTCGGCCTGGCCGCGCTCGGGGGATGGGTCCAGCGGGCGGCGCTGGCCGGATGCTGGGTGCTCTGGCTTTCGATCTGCTCCGTGGGCCAGGACTTCCTCTCCTTCCAATGGGACATGCTCCTGCTGGAGGCCGGATTTCTGTCGATGTTCGCGGGACAGAGTTTGCTGCGCGTGTGGCTCTTCCGGCTGCTGATCTTCCGGCTGATGTTCTCCAGCGGCGTCGTGAAGCTGGCCAGCGGCGACGCGGTGTGGCGGGACCTGAGCGCGATGGGCTACCACTACGAGACGCAGCCGCTGCCGACGCCCCTTGCCTGGTGGATGTACCAGTTGCCGGGCTGGTTCCAGCGGGCAACCACGCTGCTGGTGTTCGTCGTCGAGCTCGTCGTGCCGTTCCTGTTCTTTATGCCGCGGCGGCTGCGGGTGATCGGCGCGTGGATCACGATCGGCTTCCAGGTGCTGATTCTGCTCACCGGCAACTATGCCTATTTCAACTGGCTGACCATCGCGCTCTGCCTCTGGCTGTTCATCGAGCCGGAGCGGAAGGTCACCTGGGGCGGAGTGGCGCTTGCGATACCCATCGGACTGCTCAGCCTGACCGCGCTGGGGGAGCTGGTGGGTGTACCGATTCCCGAGATCGCCGGACGGCTCGCAGGTTTCGCGGGTCCGCTGCGGATCGTCAACGGCTACGGGCTGTTTGCCGTGATGACCACAACGCGGCCGGAGATCCAGGTGGAGGGCTCCAATGACGGCGAGACCTGGCTGGCGTACGAATTTCGCTACAAGGCGGGCGACGTACGCCGCGCGCCTCCCATCGTCGCTCCCCACCAGCCACGCCTGGACTGGCAGATGTGGTTCGCGGCGCTCGGCAGCTATCGGCAGAATCGCTGGTTCATTCGTTTCGTGGAGAAGCTGCTGCGCGGCGAGCCGGCGGTCCTGAGGCTCCTGGCAAGGAATCCGTTCCCGGGCACGCCTCCGAAATACATAAGGGCGCGCCTCTTCCAGTACCATTTCACGCGGTTCGGCGAAGGCTGGTGGTGGCGGCGGGAGGAGCAGGGGATGTACTTGCCGCGGGTATCGCTGGAGTGAAAGCGGCGGACGATGGCCCTCAAAAGGTTCTTCTCAACCCGAATCGCACCTGAAAGGGTTCCACGGGGTGGAAAACGTCTGTGAATGCCGAGTCGGCTGTCGGTGTAATTCGGGATTCATAGGCGTAGTCGATGTCGTGGTCCCTGCGGTTCAGCAAATTCAGGAATTCGGCGACAAAGCGCCATTTCTTGTTGATTTGATAACCCACCTCGGCATTGAGCAAAACCGTCGCATTGGAGCGATAGATCGCGTCGGATGTCAAGTCGCGCGGGCCAAAGGTGCGCAGGCGCAAACTCGTGGAAAGGCGTCTGTAATCGTGTAGGGTGATGCCCGACGAAACCACCAGCCCAACGGCTTCGGGTACGCGCTTGCCGCCCGGGCTGTTTGGCGCAGCATCATCTCCGTCGATCGTGGTAAAAAAAGCGCGGGAATCCGCGATGTCAAAATCAAAAGCCAGGTGTTCCACAGGCGTGTAGTAGTTCGCCCATTCGACGCCATAGCGGTTGCTGGGCTGAGCTGAGGGAACGGTGCCTCCGGTATCGCCACTCTGTTGCAGTTCGGAAGCGCTGCGGAGATACCAGAGCGAGAGGCTGCTTTGCAGATGTGGGAGGGCGACCGTGCGTACTCCTATCTCCGCGCCTTTGGTCGGGATCAGAACGGGAATTCTCGAAGCCGGCGTATTGGGATAAGGATTTTCGTCCGAGACCGGTTGCACGGTTTGGGTCGCACCACGCGCGTCGTTGCTGTGAAAGCTGAATCCGCCCTGCACGTAGAACTCAGTTCTGGACCACGGACCGAAAATCAAACTGAGCTTTGGGCTGGGCAGAAACCTGGTGGCCGTGCCGGAATTGGCCGGGGTAACCAGGCTGGTGACGTCGACATGTCCCACGTCGCCGCGAAGGGCCGCGACCGTGCGGAATTTCTCCGCCCATTGAATTCTGTTTTCCCAATAAAGACCTGCTTGTGTGTCCGTAAAGCGATCCGATTGCGTGGTGGCGGGTAAAACGGTGCCGGTGTCGGAGTCCGTTTTGTCCACCCGCTCGCGATTCTCGGTTTGGAAGAGGCCGTTGTGAACCCAATCATTGCGGATCTGCAGTCCGAAAGTGTTTGCCACCTTGCGGCCAAACCATTGGCTGAAAATCGTGTGGCGTGCGTCCACGCCAAATACCCAGCGCCGATCCTTCTGTTCAAACTGGTCGCCGCGATCGGTGTCGGTCAGGTAGTAAGTGAAATCAGAAAACAGATCGAGGTCATAGTAAAACCCGTAGAGCGTGACTTTCGTCCTGGAATCTCCGCGCTCGCGATGCCATTCCGTCTGCAAGCTGTAACGCTGTGAGTTGCCCCCGTCAGTGGGATTCAGTGTGCCGAAGAAACCAACGAGGGGCACGGCGTTCTCGGCGATTTGATCGCTCGAATTCCACTTGCCGTGGTAACCGCGGGCCGTGATGCTGAAACCCCTGGCGTCGTCGCCCCGGCTATAGGTCAGAATGCCGTTGAATTTCAAATAGCCATCCGGATGATTCCAGGGGCCGTCATGGTGATAGACTTCTCCGCCGTAGAGCAAGTCGCCCGAGCCAACTTTGTGCGATACGCCGAAAACGGCCCGCCCATAGCCATACGTGCCGCCCTCGACCTGAAAGAAATTCTGGGGGAGCACCTTGAAGAATTCCAGATGGGCCGATCCGGCCGAGCCGTAGTTGCCGACATCGGAGTAATAAGGACCTTTCTCGAAATTCACGCGCTGCACAAACTCCGGGATGACGGCGTTCATGTCGGCGTACCCCTCGCCGTGCGCGTGCGACGGCAGGTTTAGTGGCATATCGTCGAGGAAAACCGCGAAGTCCGTGCCGTGGTCGAGGTTGAAGCCGCGAAGAAAATACTGGTTGGCCTTGCCGCCGCCGGCGTGCTGAGTGATGATGAGGCCGGGAACGGTCTCCAAAACTTCTCCCGAACGGAGAATCGGACGATCCTGGATTTGCTTTGCGCCCACCGTTCCCTGTGTGCCGGAATCGGCAATCCCGACCAGGTCATCCTCCCGGCCCTGCACGTTAATGGTCGTGCTCAGGCCGCTAACAGCCAGAGAGATACGCAGCGCCGGCGGCGTTTCAGTGCCCATCGTGACGGCTATTTCCTTGGTTTCAAAAGCGGGATGAGATACGACGAGTCGATAGCCACCGGGCGTGAGTCCAGAAATGGTGAAGGAGCCGTTGCTGTCCGACTGTGCGGTTGTTTGGACCGGACCGTTTGCGCGCTGAACCAACACGGTAGCCCCGGCAATCGCTGCGCCGGAAGTGTCGACGACAGTTCCCGAGAGCTGTCCGCCAGCGGCCCAGGCGCACCAGATGGACGCAAAGAGCATGGACCCGACAACCGGGAGTCTCGTATTCACCGTCGAAAACCGTCCTTATCAGCGTTGCTACTATTTTCCAAAACGTGCTACCGATCGGCCATGGTAGCACAAACTCGACAATCGTGTTACGAGAGAAAATGGCCGGTTGGATTTGTAAAGGGCGCGCTCTATCTTTCGTCTGGTAGGGCGGACCACAAAAAGCGATTCGTCCACCCCACCTTATAATGTCTTGGGGGATCTATGGCTTCTGGAGCGGCACCGGATGTAACGAAGCTGCTGGTGAACTGGAGCCACGGGGATCAGGGGGCGCTGGAGCAGTTGATGCCGCTGGTGTACGGGGAACTCCGGCGGCTGGCGGCGGCCTATCTGCGGCGCGAGCGCTCGAACCATACCCTGCAGAGCACTGCGCTGGTCCACGAGGCGTTTCTGCGCATGGTGCACCAGCAGGATGTGCAGTGGCGCAACCGGGCGCACTTCTACGGGATCGCGGCGCAGATGATCCGGCGCATCCTGGTAGACTACGCGCGGGGACAGCACGCGGAAAAACGCGGGGCGGGCGCGGTGAAGCTGGTCCTGGACGAGGCGCTGGCCGTGCCGCAGCAATCGCCGGACGTGGACCTGCTGTCGCTCAACGACGCGCTCGACCGGCTGACGGAGCTCGACGAGCGCCAGAGCCGGGTGGTGGAGCTGCGGTTTTTCGCGGGGCTTTCGATCGAAGAAACGGCGGAAGTGATGCACCTCTCGCCCGCCAGCATCAAACGGGAATGGCAGACCGCGCGCGCGTGGCTGTTCCGCGAAATGAGCACGGCGCGACAGGCATGACCCGCGAGACCTGGCAGCGCGTGAAGGAGATCCTGCACGGCGCGCTGGAAAGGCCCGAGGCTGCGCGGGCGGCGTTTCTGGAGGCGGCCTGCGGCGGAGACCAGGAGGTGCGCGGCGAGGTGGAATCGCTGCTGGCGTCGCACGAAGAGGCCGGCGAATTCATCGAGCCGGCGCCTGCTGCCGACAGCCCCTCGCCGGCCGACCGGCTGGGTATCGGCGCGGATATCGGACCCTACCGCATCGTGCAGCTCATCGCGGAGGGAGGCATGGGCGCGGTCTACCAGGCGGTGCGCGTGGACGACCTGTACCGGAAGGTGGTGGCGATCAAGGTAATCCGTCGCGGGGTACACGGACAATACGCCCTGCGGCATTTCGATACCGAGCGGCAGATCCTGGCACACCTGGACCATCCCGCGATCGCCAAGCTGCTGGACGGCGGCACCACGCCCGACGGACGCCCGTACTTCGTGATGGACTTTATCGCCGGGACTCCCATCGACGAGTATTGCGACCGCCGCCGGCTCACCGTGCGTGAACGCCTGGGACTGTTTCTGACGGTGTGCTCGGCGGTGCACTACGCGCATCAAAACCTGGTGATCCACCGCGACCTGAAGCCGCCGAACATTCTGATCACGGAAGAGGGCGCGGTCAAGCTGCTGGATTTCGGCATCGCCAAGCTGCTCGATCCGGATGCGCTGGGGCTGGATCACACGCTGACCACGATGCAGGCGATGACGCCGGAATACGCCAGCCCGGAGCAGGTGAGCGGCGGCAACATCACCACCGCGAGCGACGTGTACGCGCTCGGGGTGCTGCTCTACCGGCTGCTGACGGGGCGGAGGCCGTACCAGCTCGGCTCGCGCTCGATGGACGAGCTGTGGGAGCAGGTGCGGCACCGCGAGCCGCGGCGTCCGAGCGTGGCAGTGGGCGGTACCGAAGACAGCGTCCCCCCGGACGAAATCGCAGCCGCGCGTGGCACCAGGCCCGACCGGCTGGACCGGCAGCTTGCGGGAGACCTGGACAACATCCTGCTGATGGCGCTGCGCAAAGAGCCGCAACGGCGCTACTGCTCGGTGGAACAGTTTGCCTCGGATATCCGGCGCCACCTCGATGGTCACCCGGTGACCGCGCGCCCGGACACGATCCGGTATCGCGCCGGCAAATTCATCCGCCGGCATCGCACCCCGGTGGCCGCAGTGGCCATCGCGGTGCTGAGCCTGGTGGCGGGGATCATTGCGGCAGCGTGGCAGGCGCGCGTGGCCACTCGTGAGCGCAACCGCGCGGAGCAGCGTTTCCAGGAGGTGCGCGGGCTGGCGCGGAGCGTGCTTTTCGAGTTGCACGACGCGATCGCGCCGCTGCCCGGATCGACCGCCGCGCGCGAGTTGCTGGTGAAGCGCGCCCAGCAGTACCTCGACAGCCTGGCGGGAGAATCGGGCGGGGACGCGTCGCTTCAAAGGGAGCGTGCCGCGGCCTACGAGCGGATCGGCGACGTGCTGGGGCTGCCGACACAGCCTAATCTTGGGCAGAGCGCGCAGGCGCTTGCCGCGTACGCCAAGGCCATCGAAATCGAGAAGGGCCTGGCGGCGGACGATCCCGCGAACGAAGCGCTACGGATGGACCTGTCGCGGGCCTACAACCGGGTCTGCCGCCTGCGGCAGAGCACGGGGGATTTCCGGCAGTCGCTGGACGCCTGCCTGGAAGCCGAGCGGATCCAGAAGGTGCAGAGCGCTCGGCATCCGGAGGATACCGCGCTGCGCGCGGAGCTGGCGACGACGTGCCAGAACCTGGCCGGGGCGTACTCCGCGCTGGGAGACTTCGAGCAGTCGCAGAAGCAGCGCGAGGTGGCGATGCAGGTGTTCGAGGAACTACACCGGGCGCGTCCGGAGAGCGAGTCGTACCTCTACGAGTTGGCGGTGGCGTACCACCGCATGGCTGGGTTGGAGGAGCAGACGCATCGCTACACCGACGCGTACGGCCACGCGGTGCGCGCGGCAGCGCTGTTCGACGAGCTTTCCGCCCGGCACCCGAAGGATCTGCGCCAGCGCCTGGATTGGACCTTCGCCGAGCAGCGGATCGGGAGCATTCTGATTTCGCTGCACAATCTGGAGGGAGCGCTGGAGGCGTTTCTGCAGGTGCTGCCGATCCGCGAGCAGCTCCTGGCGCTCGACCCGAAGGACGCGCGCGCGCAGGGCAACCTGGCCAACAGTCACGCGGCGATCGGGTACGTGCTGCTGGAGATGGGGAATCCGCTCACGGCGCAAACGCATTTCGAGCAACAGCGGAAGATCGCGGAGCGGCTGGTGGACCTGGATCCGGTACGGGTCGAGCACCGCTACAGCCTGTCGGAGGCGTACGAGAACCTGGGGCGGGTGGATGTGCGGTTGGGGCGGAAAGACGAGGGGCGGAGTTGGCTGGCACGAGCGCTGGCGATTTATGACGAACTGGGCGCGCGCGGGGCCATTTCGGCGGAGTACGCGGCGGTCCCCGAAAGGATTCGGGCGGAGATGAAATAAACGCCTCTGCGCCGCGGGACAGGCTAGAGCCTGTCCTACATCCGGCGCGGGGCGAGCTTCTGGGCTTCGCTCAAAAGGCCTTCGGCCTTCGGCATGGCGTCGACAGCCTTGGCGACTTCCGGATCGTCCTGGGTGGCGGCGCGGTCGGTGGTCTTCTTGTCGAACGCGCGCATGTAGAATTCGTTGCGGATCTGCTGGCGCAGCCACTCCTTGTCCCGCTGGAAGTCCTGGTCGGTCATGGGGAAGTTGGTGCTCTGCAGATAGTCCTTGAAGCGGGCCATCAACTGGTCGTCGGGCATCCAATTGACCGGCAGAGCGGGCTTGTCCGCGCCGAAATAGGTCGAGGCAAAACGATAGATCGCGAACGAATTGAAGATGCGCCGCTGGAAGATGCTGGACTTCGGCGGCTCGTACTTCACATCGGGCGTAATGCCGCCGCCACCGTACATCTTCCGGCCCACGTCGGTGAGCTTGACGTCGTCGCTGCTCGGCTGCGTCGGGTCCTTGCGCGCGTAGTAGTAGTCGAAGAACGAGCGGTGCGAATAATCACGCTGAATCAACCGGCCGCTGGGCGTGTAGTAGTGCGCGATAGTGAGCAGCAGCGCGGCACCCTGATCGATGGGGAACGAGGCCTGCACCAGCCCTTTGCCGAACGTCGTGTCCCCGAAGATGAGGGCCCGGTCGTGATCCTGGAGCGCTCCGGACACAATCTCCGAAGCCGACGCCGAGTTTCCGTTGACCATGACTACGATAGGGTACTTCTGGGCCACGGGGTTGCCATGCGCCTTGAAGACCTGCTCGCGCTCGGCGCGTCCGCGATGCGAAACCACCACCTGGCCGTCGCGCAGGAAGCGGCCGGCCAGAGAAACGGCTTCCGTAACCAGGCCGCCCCGGTTCTCGCGGAGATCGAGGATCAGGCCTTTGACCTTCGACTCGTCCAACCGCTGCATTGCCGCCTCGACGTCCTTGGCCACGTTCTGGGCTTCGAAGCTGGTCACCTTGAGGTAAACGATGCCGGGTTTATACCAGAAGGCGTCCACCAGGCTGGTTTCGATTTCACCGCGCGTGACGGTGACCGTGACCGGATCCACCGCGCCGGAGCGCATCACGCTGACCTTCACCTGAGTGCCGCGCGGGCCGCGCAGCATGTCGGCGACCGCGGACGAATCCTTCCCGGTGACGTCCTTGCCGTCGACGGCGACGATCACGTCGCCGCGGCGCAGATCGGCCTTCCAGGCAGGCGACCCGGGGAACGGCTCCATGGCGATCACTTTCGGGCCATCCATGCTGATCAGCATCCCGATGCCGTAATACTGGGCCCGCTGCTTGCGCTGCATGTCCAGGTATTCGTTGGGATCGAGGAAGCTGGAGTGGGGGTCCAGGGTGCGGAGCATGCCGGGCACGGCCCCCTGATAGATGGCTTTCTCGCTGGAAACCGGATCGGCGAAGTTCTGGCTGACCATGGAAAGGGCGCTGGTCAGCGTCTTGATGCTGCGTTCCAGGTCGTCCTGCGGCGCGCTGGCCGCAAAGGCAGGAGCCAGCAGCAGAGCGCCGGCGAACAAAATGATAGCGGAGAGTTTGGTTTTCATTGACTTACCGGCCAGCCGTGGGGACGTTGCGGGTCAACTGGTATTCCTTGGCCACTAGCATAGCGTGTCGGGACACGGTTTTCCAGGGCCTCAATTGCTTGGACTAGCCAGGGGGCGGATTGGTTACGCCCTGCTTGTTGACTGCGGTTGACAGCGCCTGCTCCCCTTGGGGGGTGAATTCGTTATTAACCTGTGCCGATAACTTACGCTGACCAGTACTATCGCAGCTTGGATCGGACTTCCGCATGGAAGATGATGGATTCAGATGATCACAAGAGTCCTGGGATTTTTCGGCATGGGCGGCCTGTTTCTCACGATCTCGCCGGGATTCAGGCAGACC
Organism: Verrucomicrobiia bacterium; assembly: GCA_035578025.1. Lineage (GTDB taxonomy): Bacteria > Acidobacteriota > Terriglobia > Bryobacterales > Bryobacteraceae > Solibacter. Next base: position 25,561 of record DATJYJ010000485.1, on the reverse strand, counting down.
TTGCTGGACGGCATCGGGTCCTTTGAGCACCAGATGGAGCTGTATTCTCCCTTCTCGTATGTGGCAGGTGTCGTCGTAGTCCTGCTGGTACTCGTGATGTCGTTCTACCGCGGCGCCCAGCCGCAGTAGCCCTACCCGATACGCGCTTTGCGCGTCAACTGTCCGGTCTCGCTCCGTGCGGGCTTGCGCTCGGCGGGCGGGCTCAGGCGCTTCACCTGATCGGTCACGCAAACCAGGAACATGGGCTGCCGCGCATTCTTGAGCAGATCGATGATGCGGTTGGGAGCTTCTTCCAGGTAGATGGATTTTCCATCGGTCAACAGGTGGATATCCGCCGACGAGGCCAGCGCTTCGCTCAGGCGCTTTCCCATATCCTTCTGAAGGAACCGCAGAACGCGGCGAATCTTCTGCAGTGAGAAGCCCTTCCGCCGCAGTTCGGCGATCACGGAAATCTCGACCACTTCTTCCGGCATGTAGATCCGCTTGTGCCCGTCCTGCTTCGGTGAGACCACGTTGCGCTCGTCCCACCACTGCAACTGGCGCAGGCTCACGCCGCAGATGCGGGCCACATCGCTCGAGTTATAACCTTCCGGTTCGGATGGGGAGACGGGCCGGCTTTTCCTGGCTTTGAACATTTTTCGCCACTTCCGTTTCGGTTAAGAATTAATGCTGCCAACTTGGATTGTACCTACGCCACCGCCGGTGTCAATGGGGACGCGAAGAACAGAATATCAGAAAGCTCACGCCGCGTTGAGGCTCCGCCGCGAGACCCGCCTGCTGCCTTTCGATAGCAGCGTACGGCGAGGTGTTGCCAAAGGTAGGTAGTACAAGTAAAACCACTGATTTCATAGAGAGGAAAGCGCGGCGGTTGTAAAATCAGGGGCGCAAAGGAAACCTCTCACTGTGGGCAACACCAGGCTCGACTTTCTGAATCGCGAATTGGTGCGCGAAACGCTGCTGGCGGAGCGCCTGGCGGCCGGCCCGCTTCCCGCCGTAGAAGCGTTGCGCCTTGCGCGCGAACTCGGGTCGGCCATCGGCCGCATTCACAGCCGCGGACTGGTGCACGGCGCCATCTGTCCGCAGTCGATCGCGATCACCAACGACGGCGTGCGCCTGCTGGCGCCGGAGTCGCCCGAAGATCGTGCGGCTTATTCCGCGCCGGAGGTCATCCAAGGCAGGCCGGCCGACGCGCGCAGCGACATCTTCGCTTTCGGGGCGGTGTTGTACGAAATGGCAAGCGGGCAACGGGCGTTTCCGGGATCGGGTGAGGATCTGAAATCGGCAATCCTGTCTCAATCGCCCGCGCCGCTTGCAGACGGTTCCCCGGAACTGGCCGTGCTCGATGCGGTCATCGCAGGCTGCCTGAAAAAGGATCCCGAGCAGCGCCGCCAGCGCATTCAGAACGCGGTGATCGAATTGAAGCTGGCACGACGGGGAGCGCCGCGCGGCGAAGAAGTTCCACCCCGCAAGCCATCCCGAATTTTGCGGGCAGAACCCGTGCCACCGCCTCCGCCAACTGCCCCGCCCGCGGCCCCGGCTCCCAGGGCTGCCCTGCCGGCGCCCCCCTTGGCCCGCGTGCCGGGCACAACCCTCCCCCTGTTCGCCTCGATGTTTCAGCGCCGGATGTGGCTCGTGGGCGCCGCGGCGCTGACGCTGGCTGCTTCGGGAGTCGCCGCGGTAGTGCTTCTGAACCGGCGCCCCGCGGCACCGGTTCTGAAATTCGCGGTGACACAACCGGAACACACCAGCTATCCAGGCATGCCGGCGGTGTCTCCGGACGGCAGGTACCTGACCTTTTCGGCGGTCGGTCCGGAAGGCAGGCGAATGCTGTGGCTGCGGCCGTTGGACGCGTTGCACGCTACGGTGATCCAGGGCTCGGAGGGCGCCTCGGCACCGTTCTGGTCCCCGGACAGCCGGTACGTCGCGTTCTTTGCGGCGCGCGTGCTCTACAAGGTGAAGATCGAGGGTGGCGCTCCGGAGAAGGTCTGCGACGCAGAAGCCACCCCGGGCGGAGGCACGTGGAGTAAGGATGGCGTGATTTTGTTTGCTCCCGGCCTATCGGATGGGTTGTATCGGGTGGTGGCGGCGGGCGGCAAACCTGAGCTGGTCTGGAAGCCGGATGAGACGCACAATCAACGCGCCGGGCTTTGGCCGCAGTTTTTGCCCGACGGCAAACATTTTCTTTTTTACCTGCAGACCGACAGCCCGGAAAGCTCGGGCGTCTACCTGGGTTCGATCGACGCCGCGGTCTACCGCCGCGTGTTCGCCAGCCAGACCAATGCCGTCTACTCGGCGGCGGGCGCCGGCTCGGCCCGCGGCTACTTGCTCTTCATCAAGGAACGAAACTTGAGCGCGCTTCCTTTCGATGCGGCCAAGCTCGAAGTGACCGGCGATCCCATCGTGCTGGCCAACGACATCGGCGCGGTGCGCAGTCTGTCGCTGGCGCCGATCTCGGTTTCGGCGGGCGGTGTGCTCGTGTACCAGGGCGTGGGGAGACCTACGCGGCAGATGGTCTGGCTCGACCGCGCGGGCCGCCAGATCGCGGTGTCGGGCGAGCCTGGCGAGTACGGGCCGCCGCGGGTGGCGCCGGACGGTGAGCGCGGAGTCGTCGCCAAAGCGGGTCCAGACGGCAAAGCGCACCTGTGGATTCTCGAGCACAGCGGCTCCGCCGAACAAATCTCGCGCGGGGAGATGCACGAAGGCTCCCCCGTCTGGTCGCCCGACGGTTACAAGATCGCGCACTTCGGGCAGCAGGGCGCGGCATACGATCTGTTCGTGCGGGCAGCGGTGCCGGACAGCCATCCCGAGGTGATCGTAAAGAGCGCGGCCCGAAAATATCCGACGGATTGGTCGCGCGACGGAAAGTATCTCCTCTACGGAATCGAGGGCCCGGGCACGGGACTGGACGTCTGGGGCTACGCGATGGGCGAGCGACGGGTTGCGCCGATTCTCGACACCGTCTACTCGGAAGGCTACGCGGCGGTTTCGCCCAACGGGAAGTGGCTCGCTTATCAGTCCGATCAATCCGGCCGGCTCGAAGTGTACGTTCAGGCATTCGACGGCTTGGGTTCCGGCACACGGCGCAGGTGGCAGGTTTCCAAAGGAGGCGGACTCCCGCGTTGGCGCGGCGATACGGGAGAGCTCTTCTACATCACCGAGGACGGCTGCATGATGAGCGTGCCAATTCGCACCGCCGAGGACGGAGCGATCGCGCCCGGGCCGCCGCAGCCGCTCTTTCAGACCCGGCCGGTTCCGAAAACATGGAATTTGTTCGATGTTTCGCCGGACGGCCAGCGCTTCCTCGTGAACGTGCCGCTGGAATGGACCAGCGCCAATCCGATCACCGTGGTGACGAACTGGACCGAGAAGCTCAAAGAGTACTAAGCCAACTGCCGGTATCGACAGCGTAAGAAATCGTACAGAGGGGTAAACCTTACATCACGTGACGGCCCTGCGATATTGCTTTTTTACAGGCAGAGCCTGACAATATCGGCTTTCTGCTTGCGAAACCGAGGGTCTGAAAAGTGGCTGCCGGATTGCACCAGGGGGGAACGAGGATTTTGACGTTATGAAGACCCACCTAGCAATCACTTGCCTCCTGGCCGGCGCCATGCTTGCAGGCGGTTGTGCGACCAAGAAATATGTCCGCAACACCACCGCTCCGGTGCAAGCCAAAGTAGATCAGGTTGGCGAGCAGACGAACCGGAACAGCCAGCAGATCGAAGATACCAAGACCCAGGTGAAGCAGCTCGACGAGAAGGCCACCAACGGCATCAGCGGTGCCAATGAGCGCGCCAATGCCGCCGACCAGCACGCGGCCACCGCCGACCAACACGCTGGAGAGGCGATGAACCGCGCCAACGCGGCCAATCAGCTAGGGGAGCAGAATTCCCAGGCGCTGAATTCGCTGCGGGGAGTGATCGCGAACATCGACGACTACAAACTCCAGAGCTCGGTGGCCGTGCCGTTCGGATTCAACAAGTACTCGCTGACCGATACTTCCAAGCAGGACCTCGACAAACTGGCGACGGACGTGAAGGACGGCAAGCGATTCTTCATCGCCGTGGAGGGCTACACCGACAGCACCGGATCGCGGGCATACAATGAGATGCTCAGCGAGAAACGGGCGGATGCGGTGGTTCGCTACCTGGTAGCCAAGCACGACATTCCGATCTATCGGATCCACGAGGTCGGTCTTGGCATGGAAAAGCCGGTAGACGAAGCCAGGAACCGCGAAGCGCGTGCCAAGAACCGCCGCGTGGAAGTGAAGGTATATTCCGCGGATCAGGCGACTGCGGGTCTGGCCAGCGGAAACACCTCTGCCAGCCGCGATCAGCAATAGACGATAGGCACCACCAGAGGCATTTCGGTTACTTCCCCCACGGGAACCGCATTGAGAAGTGCGGTTCCCGTTTTTTATTCGGGGGCCGACTGGCGAAAATGGGACTTTTCCGACGCGGCTCCAAGCGGGACCCGGGTGCGGGCCTTTGCGGGCGCGAGGCGGAAGGCTTGCCACCAGATGTACAGGCAGGCGAGGTTGGCCAGGTACATGAGGTCGCCCATGAGGATCCTTCCCGTGTGGGAGATGTCGCGGAAAGCATGTCCAATCGCGCCTCCCGTAAACATGATGCCGAGGGCGCCGCTGATCATCAGGAGGGTATAGTCCTTCTCAGCACTTGCGATCAAGACCGCCCACAGACCGAGGTCGAGGATCGCTGCGCAGAAGTTCAGGTCGCGCGTCCAGGGGTCCATCCAGTCGCTCGGACTCACCCCCGTCTGATAGTGAATGAAGAAAGTAATCGTGGCAACCGCGAGGGTGGCTAGAACAACGGCCGCGAGCACGCTTCGCCGCGGCTCCCATCGGGATGTGGCCCTGTACACCAGAGAGATCACGATCAGGAATACCAGCACCTGGATGATGCGCTCATTCCACCAATAGATCGCTCCGTAAATCTTGATCGCTTCGGGGGTCTTTGTGGCGCTGATCGAAAGACCGGACGGTATCTCGATAACGGTAGTCAGCAGATCGACGATGACGTATATGAAAAGGAACGGATGACGCCGGTAGCCACCGTGGCGCAACAGCGCAGCGATAATCAGCACATCGAGAGCCAAGCCAAGTAGATAGGCGCACGCGGCGAAGCCAAGCTGCATCCACTACAATTCTAGGCCCGGTTCCATCAAATGTCGCGCCAATCCTCACACTATGCCGTCGCCGGGTGTGTGTGCACAACCGAACGGACTCAGGCAATTGGCGTTGTTGCGACGGCCACGACGGCGAAGCTCGCCTCGGGGCGCGCTTGAACGCAGGAGTCGCAGAGGATCGGACCATGCGCGACTTGAGCACAGCTGTCGCAAAGGATCGGACCGTGGGCAACCTGCTCGCAGCTATCGCAAAGGATCGGACCGTGGGCTACTTGAGCGCAGGAGTCGCAGAGGATCGGACCATGCGCAACTTGAGCACAGCTGTCGCAAAGGATCGGACCGTGGGCAACCTGCTCGCAGCTGTCGCAAAGGATCGGACCGTGCGCGACTTGAGCACAGCTGTCGCAAAGGATCGGACCGTGCGCGACCTGCTCGCAGCTATCGCAGAGGATCGGACCGTGGGCAACTTTCAAGACCGGGAATGCTTGAGCACCATTGGCGGCATTCCATGTGAGGGCGAATACAAACAAAGCCAAAACGGCGGCGAAAACGAGTTTGCTTGCAAAAAACTTCTTCATTGATCGTGACTCCTGGATGAGAAATGGAAAAACCCGCCTCCGGCGGGTTCGTGAGACCAGTCAGACCCGGCTTTCAGCCAGTCAATAAGACGTAGACCTTACCGATATCCGCTGTCTCACAGGAAGTTTAACCCGAACAGTACCTTATTTGGCAACGAAAGATGGGGGATAGCCAGTACTTTTGTAAGGGGGATATTTCCGGAAGAGTTAAGGGGGCCGGGAAATGCCTTGAAATCTAGGGTTTACTCGCCGCCGAAGCGCAGCTCAGGTCCTCGATGCAAAACCTGCTCGGGGAAGCTCGGATCCGGCCGAAACGGCGCTTTGCCGGGATATTCCAACCGCATGTCGGCCGTGACCTCGTCCAGCATATCCAGGCGCGCGACCTTCTTCTCCATGGCAAACGCGGTCAGCAGGAGATTGTCGCAAATTGCGTTCAGCAACCGGGGAATCCCTTGAGCCCGAAAGTGGATCTCTTCGATCAAAGCCGGGGGGATGATCTTCTGGTCGCGAACACCGGCGCGGGCCATGCGGGAGTTGATGTACGCCGCGCTTTCCTGGAGCGTGAATGCCCGCAGCGCGCAGCGCAGCGCGATTCTCTGCTTGAGCTGGCGGAACTCGGGCGCTTCCAGCTTGCGGTCGAGCTCGGGCTGCCCGGAGAGTATGATCTGCAGCAGCTTGCCTCGCCGATTTTCCAGGTTGCCCAGCAGCCGGATCTCCTCGAGAACGTCCCATTCCAGGTTGTGCGCCTCATCGATGATCAGCACCGTGGTGCGTCCGGCGCCGGCGCGCTCCAGCAGCAGATTGTTGAGCGAGAGCAGGACTTCGGTCTTGGAGAGACGGTTGCACCGCAAATCGAGGTCGTAAGCCAGAAGCTCGAAAAACTGCTCCACCGTGAGTCGCGAATTGAACAGCGACGCGAACGCGATGTGCTGCGCGTTGAGGAAATCGCGCAGGCACTCGAGCATGGTGGTCTTGCCGGTGCCGACCTCGCCGGTCAGGGCGATGAACCCTTTGCGGCTCTGGACGCCATAGATCAGGTTAGCCAGGGCTTCTTCGTGCTGCGAGCTCCGGAACAGGAAGGAAGGGTCCGGGCTCATGTTGAACGGATTTAGGGTGAAGCCGAAGAAGGCGTTATACATGTTCACCGGCTGGTCCGACGGGCCTTTGCCGATTTTACCATGCGGCCGCTACCGGCTTCACACAAAAGGCGTTGTCCGAACCCGCTCAGACGGCCGGTAGGGGCGGGGGCTGGGGCTTCTCGGCCTTTTCAGGCTTGTCGTGTTTCCCGGAAGCCTTGACGGGGCTGATCAGCACGTGGGCGTTGCGGCCTTCCATGCGCGGCTGGCCCTCGACGGCGCCATATGCGTTGAGGTCGGCCGCGAAGCGCATCAGCAGTTTCTTGCCCAGGTCGGCGTGCGCGATCTCCCGCCCGCGGAACTGCACCACGGCTTTGACCCGGTTGCCTTCCTGGAGGAAGCGGATCGCGTGATTTTTCTTGAAGTCGTAGTCGTGGTCGTCGGTATTGGGGCGGAACTTCAGCTCCTTTACCTGCACCACGTGCTGCTTTTTCTTGGCATCGTGCGCTTTTTTCTTCTGTTCGTACTGGTAGTGGCCGAAGTCCACGGCCTTGGCCACGGGCGGCACCGCCGTGGGCGCCACCAGCACCAGATCGAGGCCCATCTCCTGGGCTTTGCGAAGCGCGGCCGACGTGGGCATAATCTCGGTGGTGCCGTCGGGAAATACGGCGCGCACCTCACGCACACGGATCGACTCGTTTACATTCTCTCTGCGATTCTGCCTCCGGGGAGGAAAGTTTCTGCCTGGATACATTGGTTATCTGTTCGGTTGGAAGTAGGACCACGCGGACGGGGGCTTGGCGCCCTTTGGGAATCTCGGGCCGAGAATCGGACTGGATAAAAGCGAGGACAAGCGGAAAAGACGTCAAGATCAGTGTACAACAAAAACAGGAGTACTACTACGCCTTTGAGGATGCCGGGCAGCTCCGGAACCTGCCCCCTGCGCTCATGAAGAGGATCTTTTGGCCAGTGGTGGCCGCGATTGCTGCTGCCGCCGGAATAATCGAGATTCGTTCGGCACTGGGTGAGACCCAGACGTGGGACGAAGGCATCCACATTTCGGCCGGCTATTCGTACCTGACCCTCGGCGATTATTCGTGGAATATCGAGCATCCGCCCCTGGTGAAGATCGTCAGCGCCATGCCTCTCGCCGCGTTGGGATTGGTCGCCGAGCGTTTCGGCCCGGACGGCAAGCTGAAGGACCAGGTTCACTACGGCGTCGATTTCCTGTATGCCAACCGCCGTCCCGCCGACACCATCCTGATCGCGGCGCGCAGCGCCAATATCCTGCTGACGCTGCTCTTCATCGCGGCTCTGGCCTGGTGGACACGGCGCCGGTGGGGTCCGGCCGCCGGACTCTGCGCCGCCGCGCTGTGCGCCTTCGATCCCAACCTGATCGCGCATGGCCGCTACGTGACCACGGACTATCCGCTGACGGTATTTTTCTTTTTCTCCTGCGTGCTGTGGGTGGAGTACCTGGAGAGCGGCGGACGCAAGCGGCTGTTGGCGGCTTCGGCTGCCTTCGCGCTGGCCATGATCGTCAAATTCTCTGCCATTCTGCTGATTCCGCCGCTGGGACTGTTGTACGCCATCTGCTGGGTGCGGCGGCCGAAGGAGTTTCCGGTGCGGCGTGCATTCGCCGCGGCGGCGGCACTGACCGGGGTGCTGGCGTTGGCCGTGATCGTGGTCTACTGGCCGGAAACCGTGCGCTGTTTTCGCACGAAGGTTGTCCCGCTGGCCACGGTGGTCAACCAGGAGAACATCATTGGGCAGGCACTCGCGTGGCTCGGTCTGAAGCTGCACCTGCCGGCGCACGCCTATCTCTACGGGCTGGCCGCGGTGGCCGAACACAACTCCGGCGGGCACGAGAGCTACCTGCTCGGGATGCGCTCGAAAACCGGTTTCTGGTACTACTTCCCGGTGGTGTTCGCGGTCAAGAGCACGGTGACGGCGCTGGCGGCGACGCTGCTGGTAATCGTTGCTTCGGTGTGGGCATTCGTCCGGCGCGGGTTCAAGGCCATCACGCCGATGGCGCTCGGCCTGGCACTGCCGCCGCTCATGTACTTCGTGTTCAGCATGACCAGCGCCATCAACCTGGGAATGCGGCACATTCTGCCGATCTACCCGTTCCTGTATGTGGGAGCGGCGGCTCTCCTGGCTCAGGTCCCGCAGACCTGGAGATTCACGTTACTCATGGCGGTGCTCTGCACCGGTCAGATCGCCGAGTGCGCGAGCATTTATCCCGACTACCTGGCCTTCTTCAATACCCTGGCCGGTGGACCCGGGCGCGGGCCCGAATACCTGGTCGACTCGAATATCGATTGGGGTCAGGACGTCAAAAAGCTGGTTCACTGGCTGGATGCCCACGGCACGCGGCGCGCGCGCGTGTTCTACTTCGGCAACGCCCAGCTCCGATATTACGGCATCAAAGAGCTCGGTTATCCCGATCCGCTGGATCAGAAGGGCTGGGATGCAATCGACGATTACTGCGTAGCCAACGTCACGCCGCTGGAAGGGATCTACTCGCCGCTGAATGCCCTGGCTCCGCTGCGCCTGCGCCAGCCGATCGCCAAGATCGGTTGGTCGATGTACGTGTACGACCTGCGCAAGCAAAAGACACGGTAAGATTGTGTTCCATGCCGAGTTGTCCAGCCTGCGCGCACGCCTGTCCCGAGGGCAGCCGCTACTGTCCACACTGCTCCGCCGCGCTGGACGCAACGTCGGCGGAGACCGCGGTGATGGGCCCGAGCCTGAGCTCGACCAGCAGCGTGGATGAAGGACGGTTCCTGCCGGGGACGGTGGTGGCAGGGCGATACCGGATCGCGGGCCTGCTCGGCCGCGGCGGAATGGGCGAAGTTTACCGGGCCACCGACCTGACGCTCGGCCAGGCAGTGGCGCTGAAGTTCCTGCCGGAGGCCACGGCCAACGACGAGCGCGCGCTGGCCCGTTTCTATAACGAAGTCCGCGTGGCGCGGCAGGTGACCCACCCCAACGTCTGCCGCGTCTACGACGTCGGCCAGGTCCAGGGACAGCATTACATCTCGATGGAGTTTGTCGACGGCGAAGATCTGGCGACCCTGCTGCGCCGCATCGGCCGCCTGCCCGCCGACAAGGCTGTCGAGACTGCGCGCAAAATTTGCGGCGGCCTTTCCGCGGCACACGAGAAGGGCGTGCTGCACCGCGACCTGAAGCCGGCCAACGTGATGATCGACGGGCGCGGCCAGGTGATCATCATGGACTTCGGGCTGGCGGGCCTCGCCGGGCAATTGCAGGGAGACTTGCGCAGCGGGACGCCGGCTTACATGTCGCCCGAACAGCTCGCCGGCACCGAGGTCACTTTCAAGAGCGACATTTACGCGCTGGGCCTGCTGCTCTATGAAATGTTCACCGGAAAGCGGGCTTTCGACGCCAGTTCGGTGATCGAGCTCATGCAGATGCAGGAGCGCGCCGCGCCGGCCAGCATCACCACAGTGGCCAAAGATCTGGACCCCGCGGTGGAGCGGGTCGTGCTGCGCTGCCTCAGCCCCGATCCGCGGCAAAGGCCCGGGTCGGCGCTGGCGGTGGCGGCCGCCCTGCCGGGAGGCGATCCCCTGGCGGCGGCGCTGGCGGCGGGCGAGACGCCGTCGCCCGAATTGGTCGCGGCGGCAGGCGAAACCGAGGGACTCGCGCCCCGTACCGCCTCCCTCTGGCTGGCCGCGGCCATCGTCGCGCTCGCCGCCACGGTGATCCTGGCCCCGCGCCAGAGCATCACCTCAAAGCTGAACCTGGAGACCTCTCCCGACGCTCTGACGCGCGACGCGCGCTCGATTCTCAAAGGTCTGGGCTACACCGCGAAGCCTGCCGACGTGGTGTGGGGTTTGGACTACGACGACGATTACAAAAAATACGCGACCCGGCACATCCCGGAAGCCGTGAAGCGATGGGGCAACCCGAATGCCGGACAGCCGCCGATCGTGTACTTCTGGTATCGCGAGAGCCCGCAGCCGATCGCGGCAAACCGGCGGTTCAACGTGTTTGCCGGTTACGACAATCCGGCATTGGAAATGTCCGGAATGGTGAGACTCAAGACCGATACCGACGGCAAGCTGACCGCGTTCGAAGCTGTCCCGCCGCAGGTCGAGATGCCGGCGCCTCCCGCACCGCCCTTCGACTGGAGCCGCCTGTTTCAGCTTGCGGGCCTGGACATGGCTGGGTTCCAGGCCACCGACCCGGCCTGGACACCGCTGGCCGCCACCGACAACCGTGCGGCCTGGACCGGCACCGACGCGGCCACCGGCTCCAAATTGCGCATCGAGGCGGCGTCCTGGCGCGGCCGGCCGGTCTTCTTCCGGATCATCGGGCCCTGGACCACCCAGGAGCGGACCACCGTTCCCAGCGACTCCAGCAATCAGATGCCGATCCTGATCATCGTGTACACGTCGCTGGCCGCGGCCTGCGTCATCGCCTGGATGAATCACCGCGCCGGCCGGAGCGATCCTCGAGGCGCCAACCGCCTCTTCCTGATCTACTTCGTGGCCCAAACATTGTCCGCGATGCTGGCCATCCATCACACCGCGACGCGCAGCGAAATCAGCCTGTTCTGGCTGGCGGTGAGCGCCGCGCTGATCAACGCGGCCCTCAACTGGATCTTTTATGCCGCGCTCGAGCCGTGGGTGCGCCGCAAGTGGCCGCAGACCATAATCTCCTGGACTCGCTACGTAACCAAAGGACTCCGGGACCCGCTAGTAGGCAGAGACCTGCTGTACGGGGTAGCGCTCGGGCTGCTTCTGAACCTCGGCAACGTGGCCGCGGCGGCGTTTCAGGGCAATAACGGACAGCCCCTCTTCCCACCGCTCGATCCGCTCTCGGGAGTCCGCATCGAGGCCGCGGTGTTGCTCGGCTATGTTCCTGCCGCGTTCTTTACGGCGCTGCTCTTTTTCTTTCTGCTATTTCTACTGCGGGTTCTGGTGCGCAAGGAGTGGATCGCGGCAGCGGTGTTCGTCGTAGGAATCGCGGCAGCACTCACCTTCGGCACCACCACACCGGCCGTCGACTACCCCGTGGCGCTGTTGTCGTTTGCGATCTTCGCGTTCGCTCTGCTGCGCTTCGGCCTGCTGTGCGCCATCGTCATCTCGGCGGTGGGCCAGGTCGCGGGCCTGTGCGCCCTTCTGGATTTCTCGTCATGGTACGCGGGATTGTCGGCCATTCCGTTGCTGGCGATCGCGCTGATCGCGGCCCACGGATTCCGATGGTCCTTGGGCGGCCGGAAGCTGTTCACGCTGGAAGCGTGAGCGCCTGTGCCAAGTCCTCGATCAGGTCGTCGGGGTGCTCCAGGCCGATGGAAAGCCGGATCAGGTTCTGCGGGGTGCGGGAGTTCGGACCTTCCACGCTCGCGCGGTGCTCGATCAGGCTGTGCGCGCCGCCCAGGCTGGTGGCGCGGATGAAGAGCTTGCAGCGGGCCACGGCGGCCATCGCGGCCTCGCGCCCGCCGCGCACCTCGAACGACAGCATGCCGCCGAATCCACCCATCTGCCGGCAAGCGACCTTGTGGCCGGGATGCTCTTCGAGCCCCGGATAGTGCACGGTTCCCACCGCGGCATGCACGCGCAGAAACTGCGCGACCTGCATGGCGTTTTCCGATTGCGCGCGAACCCGCCAGGGCAGTGTCTCCACGCCGCGCAGCGTGAGCCAGCAATCGAAGGGCGAGGGCACGCTGCCCCCGTAGCGCTGCGATTTTCGGGCGCGCTCGAACAGGTAATTGTCGTGGCGCGTGATCAGAGCGCCGCCCACGACGTCGCTGTGGCCGCCGATGTACTTCGTGGTCGAGTGGGCCACCATATCGATGCCGCAATCCAGCGGGTGCTGGAGCACGGGCGTGGCGAAAGTGCTGTCACAGACGGAGACGATGTTGGGCGAGGCGGCGCGGCACAAGGCAGCGATGGCAGCCAGGTCGGTGACTTTCATCAGCGGGTTGGACGGCGTCTCGACCCACACCAGGCGCGTGTTTGGGCGCAGGGCAGCATGAAAATCGTCGATGCTGGTCATATCGACGTAGGTGGTTTCCAGGCCCCATTTGCCGAAGACCTCGCCGATCACCCGGCGCAGGCCCCAGTAGACGTCGTCGGGTGCGACGATGTGGTCGCCAGGTTCGAGGCCCTGGACCACGGCATTGGCCACAGCCAGACCCGATGAGAAGCAGAGCGCCTGTTTGCCGCCTTCCAGCGATGCCAGGCACTCCTCCAGCGCGTGGCGATTGGGATTATCCTCGCGCGAGTAGCTGAAGCCGCGCGGATATTCGCCGTCGGCGCCGCGCTCGAACGTCGTAGAAAGGTGGATGGGCGGGGTCACGGCGCCGGTCGCGGTGTCGACATGTCTGCCGGCGTGAACAGCTCGCGTCTCGATTTTCATGGATGTCCCGATCCCCTCCGGCGTTCCGGGTTGACATTCTGAATTCTGAATTCTGTCTTCTGAATTCTTCCCTTCAGTATAGGTAATCGACCAGGCGGCGCAGCCAGTTCCCGCCGTTGGAAGCGGGCGGCGCATCCGGCGCTGCGGGCTGTGAGGACCATTCCTGGCAGGCGGCCGCCAGCTCCATGAGGCAGTCCGAAACGGCCAGGCGCTCGCTGCGGCCTATGGCGGAGGTATCGCGTTCCTGGGGCGCATGCTGGCCCAGGGAGCCGCGGACCAGGGTGGGAAAGGGATCGCGCAGGCCATGTTTGAAGCAGAGCCCGCGGGCTCGCGGCAGCAGTCCTTCGAGCCGTCGGCGGCTGTCGAGATATTCGGCGTGTTCAGCGGCCAGATCTTCGCTCACGCGGTCGGCATAACCGGGCAGGCGGTAGTATTTCTGGTAGGCGGCCTCCCACGCATCCACTGCGGCGAGGTATTGTTGAACCGCATCCCGCAGTTCCAGCGTGAATTCGCGGTCGTCCATCTCCTCCATTGAAAATACCAGACTCGCTTTCTCCCATGCAGATGCCCAAAGTGATTTCGATACCACTGGGGCGATACCACCGGTACCAGGTGCGTGGAATCCCCCAACCGCCAGGCCAATTGTCGAATTTCGCCTCTTGTTTTCTGCGAGTTATGGATGGCAGGCCGATTGCACCGTTGAAGATATATGGCATACGTAATTACGGACACCTGTACCAAGGACGAGTTGTGCGTGCAAGCCTGCCCGGTGGACTGCATCCACCCGAAGCAGGACGAGCCCGGTTTCGCCGACGTGCCGCAGCTCTACGTCAAGCCCGACGATTGCATCGATTGCGGCGCCTGCGTCCCGGTCTGCCCGACCAACTCGATCTTCGTGCTGGATGAGCTGCCGCCCGAGTTGGCGCGCTTCGCCGAACTGAACGCCGCGCATTACAACTGAGTTGCGGCGCCAAAACCAATTCAAGAATTGGATGCGGCGGGGAAGCACAAACTTCTGTGAAGCTTCACCCGCCGCCCTCGCCATGGGTCCGCCACGCCTGAGCTGCTTTTTCTCCTTTTGACGCGTTCCCCCACAGAGGGAATGCCTGTGTTGAACCAATTTCATCGCGCGGCCCTGTTGGCCGCACTTTCCACCGCCCTATTCGCCCAGGACGTGCCGGAGCGCTACTACCATGCCATCCGCTCCAACGACCTGCAGGCTCTCGGCACCTTGCTCCAATCCGGAGGCGCCAATGCGCGGGACAGCCGCGGCACCACGCCCCTGATGTACGCCGCCGCCAACGGCAGCATCGAGGCCGTGCGCGCCCTGATCGCCGCCGGAGCCGACGTCAACGCCGCCAACGATTTCGGCGCCACCGCGCTGATGTGGGGGATCACCGATGCCGATAAGGTCCGCGCGCTCGTGGCCGCCGGAGCCGATGTGCGCGCCCGGTCGAAGATGGGCCGCACGCCGCTCTACCTGGCCGCGGCCAACGACGGCTCCAGCGCGACCGTGAAGCTCCTGCTCGATCGCGGCGCCGACGCGGCTGCGCGCGACAGCCAGCAGTCCACGCCCCTGATGGCGGCCGCCACCGCCAACGACCTGGCCGGCATCCGCCTGCTGATCGAGCACGGGGCCAAGGTGAACGATGCCGACGCGTTCGGCATGACCCCACTCATGCAGGCGGCGGCGAACAATAACGTGAAGGCAGTCGAGTTGCTGCTGGCCCGGGGTGCCGACGTGAACGCCGTCTCCAAGCCCGAAGTGCAGATGGGCGTGAAGAACGGCGCCCTCGCGCTGGGCAACTTCACGGCGCTGTTGGTCGCCGCGAGCGCCGGAGGCCCCGAAGTAATCCGCGCGCTGCTCGATGCCGGCGCCAGGATCGACGCGGCGGACGTGCGCAAGATGACGCCGCTGATGCTCGCCATCGCGACCGACCACGCCGATCCGCGCGTGATCCGCATTCTGGTCGCGCGCGGCGCCGACCCGAACCGCAAGGACAAATACGGCGAATCGTGCATCGACTGGGCCCGCAAGTTCAACAACCCGGCGGTGCTGCGCGAGCTCAACCAGCAGCCGGCCAAGGTCCCCGCCGGGAGCGTGATCGTTCCCACGTCGCTCGCGGGCGCGCCCGCCGCTCGTGAAGCGGCCGCGCGCTCGATCGAGCTGCTCCAGCGCACCAGCGCCACGTTCTTCCGCGAGGGCGGCTGCGGCGCCTGCCACGCGCAGAACCTGACCGGCATGGCCGCCGGCGTGGTGCGGGCAGCGGGCCTCGCCATCCACGAAGAGGGCAAGGCTGCCGACCTCAAGGGCGCGGAGATGTTCCTCGCCGGCATGGAACAGGTCCTGCTGCAGCGCATGGACGCGCCGGTTCCAGACATCCTGACATACACGGGCATGCAACTCATCGCCGGGAACGCCCCGCCCAGCCGCGGCACCGACGCCATGGCGCACAACCTGGCCGCCTTGCAGCGCCAGGCCGGCAACTGGCACGTAGGCTGGGTGGCGCGCGCCCCCATAGGCGACGGCGATATTTCGCGCACCGCGACCGCCATCCGCGTGCTCCAGGTGTACGGCCCCGCCGGCCGGAAGGCCGAATTCCAGAAGCGCATCCAGCGTGCCGCCGCGTGGCTGGCCGCCGCCGAGCCCAAGACCACCGAGGACCTCACCATGCAGCTCCTCGGCCTCAAGTGGGCCGGTGCCGCCGCCCGCGACCTGCAAGCCGGCGCGCGCCGGCTGATGAGGCTCCAGCGCGAAGACGGCGGCTGGGCGCAGACCCCGTACCTGCCTGCCGACGCCTATGCCACCGGCGAAGCGCTCTACACGCTGCGTGAACTGGGTGTGCCCGCGAATTCCGCCGGCATTCAGTACCTGCTCCAGACGCAGGCAGCCGACGGGAGCTGGCACGTAGCGAGCCGCGCTCCGAAGTTCCAGCCGTACTTCGAGAGCGGCTTCCCGTATGGCGGAGATCAGTGGATTTCCTCCGCCGCGACTGCATGGGCCACGATGGCGCTCAGCGATTCATCGCGGCCGAAGCAGGTCGCGAGCCGCTGATCCCGACGGGGCAGGCCCCTCCCGGCCTGCCCCTTTTTTACGCCGCAAACGCCAGCGGGAGCGTCACGTGCAGCGCGGTCCCGCGGCCGGGTGCGGAATCGACCGTAAACGCGCCGCCCAGGTGGCTGACCCGCTCCTGGATTCCAAGTAGCCCCATGCCGCGCTCCCGCTGCGGCGTGAAGCCCTTCCCGTCGTCCTCGATTGCCAACCGCAATCCCGACTCCTGCTGCTCCACCGTGATCTTCACGTTGTGCGCCTCGGCATGCTGCACGCAGTTGTGCAGAGCCTCCTGCACAATCCGGTAAACGCAGGTCTTGTGTTCTTCCGGAAGAGTCTCCGGCACGGAGGCGGCGTCCACCTTCACCCGGATTCCGCTGCGCTTGGAAACTTCGCGAGCCTGCCATTCCAGCGCCGGCACCAGTCCCAGATCGTCGAGCATCGACGGCCGCAACAGCAGCGCCATGTTGCGGACCACGCGGATCGACTGCTCCACTTCGTGCTTGATCTCGCCGATCTTGCCCGCGGCCGCGTCGTTATCGGCGCGGATGAGCTGCGAAAGGTTGGCCAGCTCCACCAGGATTCCGGTCAGCGCCTGCCCAACTTCGTCGTGCAACTCCCGCGAGATGGACCGGCGCTCCTGCTCCTGCGCTTCCACCAGGCGTGCGGAGAGGGCCTGCAGGGCCAGGCGCGCGGCCGAGCCTTCGGCCTCCAGCCCGAGAATCTTGCGCATGGCAAAGGCCGCCAGCAGCAGTCCCAGACCGATGGTCAGCGCCACGGTAATTCCCAGGCGGCGCTGGAACTGCTCGAACAGGGCTTCCACCCGCGCCTTGCCGTCGTTCAATTGCGCTTCGTTGAGCTCGCGGATCTGGTCGGCGATGCCCAGCATCGACATGCGGCGCGGGAAGACCTCGTCCCGCAGGAACAGGTATCCGTTCTTCTGCCGGTGCTGCGGCGTCCACTCGAATACCGGTTCCAGGACGCGCCAATATTCGTCCAGCTCGCGCGTCAGGCCGGCGAATGGAGCTTTTTCCCGCTGGTTGAGCAGGGCGCGGTACGCGGCCAGCGCGGCGTCGGTGTCCTTGCGGGTTTCGAGCAGGCTGTAGCGGTGCCCTTCGGCTTTGCCGGCTTCCGGTTCCAGCAGGTAGTCACGCACGTAAGTCCCGGAGACGTAGACGTCGCCGCGAATCCGTTCCAGCAGGCGCGTGCGCAGCAGGAAATCCTCGCGGATGCGGTTGTTGGCGCCGCGAATCTGCGAGATGGCCTGGATGGCATCGAAGCCGGCGAATGCGGCCAGCAGGAGCAGCCCTCCGAAGCCGGCGGTGAGCACGAGTCGTGTGCTGATCGTTCCTGGCGTGCGGATTCCCACGGTCTATTACTCATTATGCGCGCCGCGGTCCCCGTGCTGGCTCACCAGATCGGCAGGCTGGGCTCGAGCGAGGCAGTTGGTCCCAATGACGGGTAACGCCGCAATGGAGGCTAGATCCAAGGCTAGATCAAACTCAACTGCCTCGGATCGTGCTGGGGCGGCGTGTCAACCTTGCGCACATCGTCGTAGCCCGGGTCGAATTTGCGGATCAGCTTGTTGAGCCGCAGAGACGCTTCCCAGATCTCGAACAGCAGCGTGCAGCGCGGGCAACCGCCCTTGATGGCGCCGGGGCCGTCGATCGCCGGATTGTATCGCTTGTGGCGGCTGCAGCGGCCGTTGAACTTACGGCTTCGGATCTTCAACGCAACTCCAGACCACATGTTATAACCCAAATCAGCTTTGAGGCGCTATGCGTGGTGGAATGCGGGCCGGTGTGGCTCCGGGCTTGGTCAGGCCTTGGTGATTTCGGCCTGAGTTTGCGTCTCCGCCGGTTTTTCGGGCTCGCCCTTTAACGCCGTCTTGAAATTGCGGATGCCTTCACCGAGGCCCTTGGCAACCTCCGGGATCTTCTTACCGCCGAACAGCAATACCGCCACGCCCAGGATCACCAGCAGCTCCGGGAAGCCGATCGTCTCAAACATTCACTACCTTCCTCGAAAAGAGGACGTATCCATTTTAACGCTGGTTACTCCTTCCTGACGCGCCGGCCCGAAATCCGCCGCACGCGCTACAATCCGAGTGAATGCCCTCAGCGCAACGGGTTCAGTGGGCACGGATTCGGGTGGGTGCCGTGATCGTCACCGGCATGCTGATCCTGGGGACTCTCTGCTTGCTGCTCACCGGCGGAACGCTGCTGGAGCCCAAGACCACGCTCATTCTCTACATGCCGGATGCCGTCGGGCTCGGCGTCGGATCGCCCGTGCGGGTCGACGGTATCGGCGTCGGCAAGGTTAGCTCGGTCGAGCTATCGGGCTCCGCTCAGCCGGATCGCGTCGTCAAGGTGACCATGACCATCGAGCGCGACCGTCTGTACAGCATTCCCGATGATTCCACGGCTGCGGCGTCCGCCGACACACTGGTGGGCGACAAGTTCGTCGATATCGACAGCGGTCACAGTAAGACTACCTTGAAAGCGGGGGCCGAGATCGTCTACAAGTCGACGCCCGAGCTGATGAAAAGGCTCGACCTCACGCAGTTCGAGGATCGCCTGCGCGCCGTGGACGCCCTGGTCACCGAACTCGAAAAGGGGCAGACTCCCCTCGGACAGTTCGTTCAGGGCGACCAGATGTACCGCAGCCTGCTCCACCGCGTGGAAGAATTGGATGCCGCCATCCGCGCCGCGGCCAGGACTACGGGCGCCGTGGGCCAGGCCCTGTACAGTGAAGTGGATTACCAGAACGCCTCCGAGCTCCTCCGCCAGGTGGATCTGAGCCTCGCCCGGATCCAGTCCGGCCAGGGCCCGCTCGGCCGGCTCCTGCGCGACAGCGCTCCATATGCGCAGGCGCGCGACACAGTGGCCGATTTACACAAGACGATCACGGCTCTCCGCGGCAACACGCTGCTGACCTCTGACCGGCAATATACTGAGTGGACTCGCGGCGTCCAAGACATGATCCGTATGGTTGACGAGTTCTCCGTAAATCCCTTGATCGAGACCACGGCGAGCTATGACGCTCTCGCCGGCATGGCGCGCGAACTGGAGTCGGGATTGAAGGAATTCCGGGAGAATCCGAAGAAATTCCTGCGATTGAAGATGTTCTAGCCGGGCGTCAAGCACCCGGCCGGGCGGGCACAAAATAAACCTTGTCGGCGGCCGCATCCAGTATCCACACCGGTCCGGATCCGGCCTCGTTGAGGCGGAACCAGGATCCCATGGGGGTGATACCGTCGATGCGGCAATCGCACTCCACCCGCTTCGCATCGCTCGTGGCCCGGTCCCAGACGGTAGCGGTCCGCAAGCCGGCCATGACCACCTTGCCGCCATCGGCCGAAAAGGCCAATCCCCCCGGAGCGAAAGCCCCCGGAAAATCCTGCCGCGTGGACGCGCCGGTCACATCCTGGAAGATCGATAAAGTGCCGCCGGTCACCACCGCCGCATCGTGGCCGCCCGGGGCGAAGGCGACCTGTGCGGCGCCATGGGCATCCGTCAGGAGACGGTTGCCGCCCGGGTACTGAACCAGCGCCACCGACGTTTCGCGGCCGATCAGGACACACGTCCCGTCATCGCTGACCGCGAGAGCCGGCATGCGCGACGTCCCGGTTGCCGCCGCGGCTTGGGCTGTGCCGCCGGAAACCGCCGGCACGGGCAAGGGTTGGCCCAAATCGGGCGAGCCGGGCAGCCCTCTCAGAATCTGGACCGCGTTGCCGCGGTACAGCACCGCCGCGCTTCCCGAAGGGCTGAACACCATCCGCGACGGTGCTCCGGACAGTCCCTGCACCGCGATTTCGGTGGCTGCGCCGTTCGCCAGTTGGAACAGGTGAATCGACCCGTCCGCCGCTACGGCCAAAGCCGAATCGCCTCGCGGCGCAACCACCGCGCCGGCCGCGGTCATGCCCAGGTCCACTGCATCGCTCATCAGCGCCGCCCCGGGAATGCCCCGAATCTGTCGCAGTGCGTTGGCGGAGGAATCGAACACATAACCGGCGGACGGCCCCGCAACATTGCCCGTCTGCGCATAAGCCAGGCAGCAGATGAGGCTTGCAAAAACAGGCATTCGCAATCGCATTGACTTACCTCGGAGGTCCTACAGTGCCCGATCCCGCGCCGATGGTGACCGGCGGCGTCGGGGTGGGCCCGGACGGGGTCGTGCCGCCGCCGCCCTGTTGCGTCGCATAGACGATTCCGCCGACGGCGGCGGCTCCCACCACGGCCAGCACGGCGATCAGCTTAGCGCTGATGCCGCCCGCGGCCACGGTGCCTGCCGCGGTCAGCACGGCGTTGGACTGATTGATATCGATGGACCCGGTTCGCCCGTTCTGGCTGGCGTTGACGTGGATCCGGAACTGGCCCTTCACGGTGTTCGGCCGGAAGCCGTGCGCTACGGCCTGACCCTGCTCGTCGGTTGTGACGGTCACGGTCCGTGCACCGTTGGCGAAAACGCCGCTCGCGCCGTTGGAAGGCAGGGTGAACACTACCACCGCTCCGGCGACAGGCCGGTGGTTTTCGTCCTGCACTTGCACCACGGGCTCGCGCGCCGTCCGCTCCTTGATGTTGTTGATCTGCCCCTCGCCCTCAACCACGACGAGGTTGAGCATCGGCGCCTGCGAGAACGCAGGCAGCCATAACGCCAGCAGCAGAGCCAGACAACGCAAATTCGCCTCCCCGCATATTATGGCACGCGGCTGGCAGCGAGAATCAGCTCGGCCGCCTCCGCGATGCCGCCGGCGCGGAAATCGGGAGCGTGCTCCGGCCCCCGTTCGCGCCACCGCCGGTCGATCAGGATGGTCCGCACGCCCGCATTGGCGCCGGCATCGATATCGCGCCAGCGGTCGCCCACCATGAAGCTCCCGGCGAGATCGATCCCGTGGCGGCCCGCGGCCTCCAGCAGCATTCCGGCCTTCGGCTTGCGGCAGGCGCAGTTGTCGCGGTCGTCGTGACAGCAGACCAGGATGTCATCGAGGGGCAGCGCGGCTCGCAGAAGCGCCTCCATGGCGTCGATCGTCTGGCGCGACTGGGTTCCGCGGCCGACGTCGGGCTGATTGGTGACGACGATCAGGAGGAAGCCCGCGGCCTTCAGGCGCGCCAGGGCGGGAGCGGCCTCGGCATAAATGTGCAGCTCTTCCGGGGTCTCCGGCGGATAGGGCTTGCCATCGCGAACTACGGCTTGATTGAGGACACCGTCCCGGTCGAGAAAGACAGCTTTGGGCATCGGGCAGCTCACCACGCACGCCTGCAGGCACCCCTTACCACTTGGTCTCCGAGACTTTCAGGGCCGGGTGAGTTACCAGCAGGTGCCAGATGACGGCCTGGAAGGCTTCGGCGTGCGGGGTCACGTGCTTGGGATTCACCGTTGGCACGATCACGCAGGCGTCGGCGGCCTGGGCCGTGTACCCGCCGTCGCGTCCCACAATGCCGGTGACGGTGGCTCCCACTTCCTTGGCCACACGGATCGCGCCGATCAGGTTCACGCTCACTTGTTTCTCGACGTTGCCGCCGCCCACCGAGAAGATCAGCAGCCCATCCTCGGCTTTCAGGCGGCTGGTGCGAAGCCAGCTTTCGAAAACCCCGCTCCAGCCCTCGTCGTTGGTGCGCGCGGTCAGTTCGCTCACGTTGTCCGTGGGCGCATAGGCTTCGAAGCCGCAGATTTTGCGGAAGTCGTTGACCGCGTGCGAGGCGTTGGCCGCGCTCCCGCCCACTCCGAGAATGAACAGCCTCCCGCCGCGCGCACGGCACGCCGCCAGCCGCTCGGCGACGCGCTCCACCGCGCCCGCGTCGATCTGTTTGATGGTCTCGATGGCTTCCGCCAGGAATTGCTCCGCGAATGTCATTTTGAAAGAAACTCCGCCAGGTCGCGGATCCCTTCCGCCGACCCGATCTCATAAAACCGGTCCGGGGATTCCCAGGCCGCCAGTTCGCCGCGCCGCAGCAGATCCTGGTACAGCGACGCGAGGTCGCTCGGCCGGTCTGCAGGAATGTCGTCGAATGCCGCGCGCTGGAACATCCCCAGGCCGTAATCGATGTAGCGCATGGCGGGCGTCCGGTTCACCTTATCGTAAGCTACAATCCGCCCGCCGGTAAACTCCACGTTGCTGGTGTCCCACTGCCCTTCGTTGCGATATACGGTCATCAGGCCCGGCTTACCCGATTCCAGAAAGACCCGCTCCGCCGCACCGTAATCGCAGGTCAGATAAGAATCGCCGTACACCACCGCGAATGCGTCGCCGAGGAGCGGCAGCGCCCGCCGGATTGCGCCCGCGGTGCCCAGCAAAACCGGTCCATCCGGCGAATAATCAACGTGCAGCCCGAACGCGCCGCCATCGCCGGCGAACTCGCGGATCTGCGCGGCGCGATAGCCCACGCACATGACCACGCGCCGATATCCGGCCCGCGCCAGCAGCCGAAGCTGATGGGCGAGAAAAGGCTCGCCGGCAACCTCCACCAGGGCTTTCGGGATGGTCTCGGTGATGGGCCGGAGGCGGGTGGCCAAACCGCCGGCAAGTATGGCGACCGTCAGCATGTCAGGAACGCGTCACCAGCGCGGTGCCTTCGAAGTCGAAGCGCATCCGGACCTCGCGAAGTCCGCCGGCAATCAAGGCCCGCCGCACCCTCGTCTTGTCCTCGGAGTACACCATCAGGAAGCCTCCGCCGCCGGCGCCGATCAGCTTTCCTCCCAGCGCGCCGCTGTCCCGCGCAAGCTGGTAATATTCGTCGATCTGCGAATTGGTCATCGACTTTGACCGGTACTTCTTCCGCTCCCAGTGTTCGTGCATGATCGCGGCAAACCGCCGCAGATCGCCTCTCTCCAGCGCCTCCTTGCTCTCGTGGCCGAACTGCTTGATCTGGTGCAGGTGGTCGATCATCCCGGTGTCGCCGCCGCGAGTCCTCTGGTCCTGTTCCGCCAGAATGGCCGCGGCCGACCGCGTGAAGCCCGTAAAGAACAGCAGCAGGTTGTCTTCCAGGTTATAGAGAGTTTCCGTGTGCAGGTTGAGCGGCCTGACCTCGACCGAGTCGTCCCGCCGGAACTCGAACGCGGTGATGCCTCCGAACGAAGCGATGTACTGGTCCTGTTTCCCGATCGGCTCCTGGAGCAGGTCGATCTCGATGTGGCATGCCTGTTCCGCCAGGGTTTGGCGCGGGACGAACTCCTTGTTGAGAGTGTGCAGGGCCCGCAGCAAGGCAACCGTGAAACTTCCGCTCGATCCCAGCCCGGTGCCCGCCGGAATATCCGAGAGACTGACGATTTCCAGGTGAGGCGCGGCCACCGGCACCAGGCGCAGTGCCTCGCGGATGATCGGATGCTTGATCTCGTCGATGGTCTGCGTCACTTCGGTGGCCGAATACTTGATCAGGTACTCGCGCTGGAAGGTTTCGTGCAGCGTGATGTACACGTAGCGGTCGATGGCGGCCGAAAGCACGAATCCGCCGTGTTCGCGGTAGTAGGAGGGCAGGTCGGTTCCACCGCCTCCCAGCGAGATGCGCAGCGGGGCGCGCGTGATAATCACTTGCGGTTCTCCTCGTAAACCCGCTCGATGACCCTCAAGGCCGCCTGGGCATCGCGGATTCCGGGGTCGGGCTGCCGGCCCAGCCGGATGTCCTCGAGAAACGCGGCATTCTCCTGCTCCCAGGAGGCGTCCGCCATCGGGTACTCCCACGCCATGGTCTCGGGTGGGCCCATCTCGGGCGACATCTTGTAGAAGGTCAGCCGCTCCGTGCCGTAGCTCCCGCCCAATCCGTTGATCTCGAGCTTGCCCACCCGGCCGGAGATTTCCAGCGAGAAGAGATTCTTCCACTCCGTCCAACTGGCGTGCAGAAAGGCCACCTGGCCCCGGGCCGTTTCCAGCAGGAGGAATCCGTTATCCTCCACCGGCATGTTCCAAAAGTACGTGGGAGCGGCGCCGCGCACGCGCGCGAAGTCTCCCAGGAACCAGCGGGCGAGGTCGATCAGGTGCATGCCTTGGTCGATCAGTTCGCCGCCGCCCGAACGTTCCGGGACCGCGCGCCATTCCTTGTCGTAGCCCACGCGGCCGCCGTGTCCGTAGCGACCGCGAACGAACATCATCTCGCCGAGTGCGCCGGTCTCGAAAATCTCACGGGCCTTGCGCAGTGCCCGGTGATAGCGATGATTAAAGCCTACCCGCACCAAGGCGCCGGTGATAGCCGCGGCCTGGGCGACGGCTTCGAGCTCCGCCGCGCGGCGGGCGCCCGGCTTCTCGATCAGCACGTGCTTGCCGGCGGCGGCCGCCGCCTGCGCCACCTGCGCCAGCATGTCGTGCGACGTCGCGACGAACACCAGGTCCGCCTTTTCGCTGGCCGCCGCGGCGCGCCAATCGGCCGTGGCTTCGGCGCCCGGATACTTCGCCGCCAGCGCGGCCGCGCGCGCGGGGTCCACATCGCAGCAGATGGCCACCTTGCACCCGCCAAGCGCGGCCGCGCGCTTCTGGCCAATCAGGCCGCAGCCGACGATGGCCGCTCGTAATGTGCTCTTCTCCGTCACCGCTTCAACGGGTCCTCCACCCATGGCGGAGTGGCATCGATCAGGCGACCCAGCTCCGGCTCCACCTCATCCATCTTGCATTTCATTTCCCAGGCGATCTCGCGATAGCTGAAATGCCCCTTCACGCCGCTGCGCAGCTTGGAGATGTACTCCGCCTCGGCAAAATCCATTTTGAACAGGAAGCGCGAACGCGCCCCGAACGGCAACAGGTACTCGCGTCCCGGCGCAGGCAATTGCCGCATGGCCGCGAATGCCGCCTCCATCGCCGGGCCGTACACTCCCGCGGCGCCGGACTCCTTGACCAGCTTCGGCGTGTCGAACCCGAGGTCCCCACTGTAGGCCTGCCGGAACTTCTGGCAGCGCCGGTGGCGGTGCAGATCGCGGTAGGCGCCGATGTCCATCACGATGTCGTACGCGTACAGGCCGCCGCGGAATCCCGCCAGAATCTCGTCCCGCCGCGTGCGCGAGCCCCCCGCGGCATCGATCACCTCCGCGCGCTTGGCAGGACCCCACCCGCACGCCAGTTCGTACAACTCCCGGAAGGGACGGCCCGTCACCGGATAGAGCAGGGTGGCCACGATATCGGCGGGCACATGGCTTGGCCGCACCAGGTCGACTCGATCCAGTTCGAGCCTCGCCGGCGCGGGCAGGTTCTGGTCCGCCCAGAGCTTCAAATCCGCCTGCGACCGGGCCGTGTGTTCGTCGGGATCGGCGTGGCGCGCCAGCGTGGGCGCAAGCGGCTCGGACGCCGCGGCAGGATCCCACCGGCATTCGGGTTCCGCCGCGCACGCCTCGGCAAT
>DATJYJ010000484.1:0-4819 GCA_035578025.1 Verrucomicrobiia bacterium | reverse complement strand
AGCCGGAGATCGAGCAGTGTCGAATCCTTGAACTGCTTGCTGATTCGGGCGATCACCGGCGCCACTTCGATCTTTCCGACGTGGGTGATGATCCAACCCGGTTTGATGTCGTGCGCCGCGGCGGGCGAGCCCGGCTCGACGCTGGTGACCACGGCCCGCCCATCCAACACGCGCACCTCGATTCCGGGATTCGCCTCGTCGGACTTTTGGTCGTCCTTGGAATCGCTGGAGTCGAGATCGCGATAGACATCGCCGGGGAAGATGCCGAAATGGGTTTGCTTCAGCCGGTCGAGCATGTCGTTCAGCACCCGGCGCGCCTCGTCCATGTCCTTGGCGGCCTCGATCCTGGGACGCAATTCGTCATGAACGGCCTGCCAGTCGAGCCCGTTGATCTTGGGATCCCAATACTTGTCGCGGACGGTCTTCCAGACCTGCTCGAAGGACTCGATGTTGGCGTTTCGCTCGGCGGGAGTGAGCGGCTGCCCCGCCACAGCCACGGCGCCCGCCACCAGTGCGACCACCAGGATGCGGCGGTTCATTTTTCAACTATAACCCAGGCGGGAACCAGCCAAATCCGGGGCTGCCGCCGCTTCGTATACTCAGATGTAAATTTGCGGCGGCCGGGAAGAAAGCGTCATCATAGAATCATACAGGAGAGGGGACAGCATGCTGATCCGAAAGCCGGCGGATATCCGCTATTCCGAAATCACGCCCAAGGACCTCTATTTCAACAGGCGCCAGTTTCTGGCCGGGATTCCGGCGGCCTTCCTGGGCGCCCGCGAAGCGCTCGCGCCGCGCACAGCCGCCGCGACATCGCTGCCCAATGTCCAAAAGAGCCCGTTCAGCACAACTGAAAGGCCGAACTCGTACAAAGATGTAACCAACTACAACAACTACTACGAATTCGGCACCGACAAGGAAGGCCCGGCGGGCAATGTCCGGAAATTCCAGATGCCCGCGGAGTGGGTGGTTTCGGTGGAGGGCGACGTCGCCAAGCCGCGCAAGATCAGCATCGAGGAGATCGTAAAGCTGGCCCCACTCGAGGAGCGGATCTACCGCCACCGCTGCGTGGAAGGCTGGTCCATTGTGGTGCCGTGGATCGGTTTCTCGCTCAGCGAATTGCTCAAACAGGTTCAGCCGACTTCGAAGGCGAAGTTCGTCGCATTCGAATCGTACTGGGACCAGCGGCGCGAGCCGTTGGCGCGGCCGGAACTGGCGGGTATCGCGTTCCCGTACGTCGAGGGACTGCGGCTCGATGAAGCCATGCACCCGCTGACCATGCTCACCGTGGGCATGTACGGCGAGACGCTGCCCATGCAGGACGGCGCGCCCGTCCGGCTCACCGTGCCGTGGAAGTATGGTTTCAAGAGCATCAAGTCGCTGGTCAAGATCAAACTCACCGGCAGCATGCCGCCGACCACGTGGAACATGGCCAACGCGCACGAGTACGGGTTCTATTCGAACGTGAATCCGCAGGTGGATCATCCGCGCTGGAGCCAGGCGACGGAGCGCCGTCTCGGCGAGTTGCGCCGCCGTCCCACCCTGATGTTCAACGGCTACGGCGACCAGGTCGCCAGCCTCTATGCCGGCATGGACCTGAAAAAGAATTACTGAAGCGGGCGGACGACAAGAAACGATCGTCCGCCCCACGGGAGCGTTCCCAGGTGTTGCGCAAGAAAAGGACCAAAGTACTTCTGTTTCTCCTGTGCCTGGTGCCCTGCCTTTATCTCGGCTGGCGCGCCTGGAACCAGGACCTCACCGCCAACCCCATCGAGTACATCACCCACTTCACCGGCGACTGGACCATCCGGTTTCTGGTGTTCACGCTCGCTGTGACACCCCTGCGGAAGACCCTGAAGCTCCCCGATCTCATCCGCTTCCGCCGCATGCTGGGCCTCTTCGCTTTCTTCTACGGAAGCCTCCACTTTTTGACCTATCTCGTCGTGGACAAGTTTTTCGATTTCCATGAAATCCTGGCCGACGTCGCCAAGAGGCGCTACATCACGGTGGGGTTCACCGGCTTTGTCCTGATGATTCCCTTGGCCGCGACCTCGACCGCCGGCTGGATCCGCCGCATGGGTGGCAGGCGGTGGCAGTGGCTCCATCGCCTCGTCTACGCCAGCGCCGTAGCCGGCGTGATCCACTACTACTGGCTGGTCAAGAGCGATATCCGGGCGCCGTTGCTCTACGGCTTCCTGGTGGGGATCTTGCTCGCCTTCCGGGCGGTGACATCGCTGGTGAACCGGCGGCCCGCCGCGGTGCCCGTGCGCACACCATTGCGCGATAATCCGTAGTTGGCACAGACACGGCTGCTCTCGATCCTGGTTCCCGTCTACAACGAAGAAGAGTTTGTCGAAGCCTCGATCCGGCGCGCGCTGGAAGCGCCGCTGCCGGACGGGCTCACCAGCGAAGTGGTAGCCGTGAACGACGGCTCGACCGATTCCACGGGTGAGATTCTGGACGAGCTCGCGCACCAGTTCCCCGGGCGCATGCGCGTCTTCCATCACAAGGCGAACAGCGGCAAGGGCGCCGCCATCCGCACCGCCATCGGGGAGGCCGCCGGCGAGTTTGCCATCATCCAGGATGCCGATCTCGAATACGATCCGGCCGAATATCCCAAAGTCCTCGGGCCTCTGGTGGCCAACAAGGCCGATGTGGTCTACGGATCGCGATTTCTGATCAGCGGCGAACGCCGCGTGATTTACTACTGGCACGCGCTGGCCAATCACATTCTCACCACCGCCTGTAACATGGCGGCCGATCTCAATCTCACCGACATGGAGACCTGTTACAAAGCCTTCCGGGTCTCGCTTGCGCGCAGCATTCCCATTCGCAGCAACCGGTTCGGCATCGAGCCGGAGATCACCATCAAATTTGCCAAGCGGCAGGTCTCCATCTATGAAGTGCCGATCAGCTATCACGGCCGTACTTACGAGGAAGGTAAGAAGATCGGCGCGAAAGACGCCGTGGCTGCGCTCTGGGTGATTCTGCGCTGTTACTTCAGCCGCGACATCTACCGCGATCCCGGCGCGCATATTCTGGATTCGCTCGCGGGCACGCGGCGGTTCAACCGCTGGATGGCTGACACGATCCGTCCGTGGATCGGCTCGCGCGTCCTCGAGCTCGGCGCGGGAATCGGCAACATGACACAGCAGCTCGCCGGGGGCCGCAAATACTACGTGGCCACCGATCTCGACCAAGAGCACCTGGCGCGGCAGCGCGTGCGCTTCCGCGGGAGGCCGAATCTCAAAATCCGCAAATGCGATCTTTGCCGGGCGGAAGATTTCGACGAGTTCGCAGGCGCGTTCGATACCGTGGTCTGCCTGAATGTGGTCGAGCACGTAGAGGATGACTTGGCCGCACTGCGCAATATCCGTAAGGCGCTCGCACCCGGCGGGCGGGCAGTCATTCTCGTGCCCCAAGGCCAATCCATTTACGGCACTCTCGATGAAGTATTGGGACACTTTCGAAGGTATTCTGACGCACAGCTTCGCTCGCGCATGGAGGAAGCTGGGTTCGTAATCGAACGCACGTTTCAGTTCAACAGAGTAACCCGGCCAGGTTGGTGGTGGAATGGGAAGGTACTGCGCCGCCGCTCTTTCGGACGTCTGCAACTCCGTTTGTTCGATTGGCTTGTACCGGTTTTCCGGCGCATCGACAGATTCTTGCCGTGGCCGGCCGTATCGTTGATCGCCATCGGCCGCAACGGCGAGCCGCAACGGACTTTTGCCGAAAAAGTACCGATATGATCAAGAAGTCCCAGATTAGAACCAATAGTGCTTTGCAGGAGGCCGATTTTGGTGCATGATACATCAGCAGTCCGACAGTCCAGCGCGTCCGGTCATCTGCGGATCGGGGGGCGGGCTGGCACTGGTTTTGGATTGCCAGGTTCATCTCCTAAGATTGCGTTGAGCATCGCCGCCGGGCGCGTCACCGGCGGCGTTCTTTTTTTGTGCGCCGGCTTCCTGTTCGCCGCCGAAGCGCGCATCGATCACGTCACCGTAGCCGGCAGCGATCTGGACAAGCTTCAGGCGGCGCTGAAGAGCGTCGGGATCGACAGCGTATATGGCGGAGCCCACAGTAACCACGCCACGGCGATGGCGCTGGTAAGCTTCCCTGACGGCTCGTATCTCGAGTTGATGGGCCTGCAGCCGAATGCCGATCCCAAGGCCGTCAGCGAGCACGTCTGGGCAAAGTTCCTCAAGGAAAATGCAGGCCCCTGCGCCTGGGCGCTGCGCTCGCAGGATCTGGCCGCCGAAATCCAGCGGCTCAAGGCGGCCGGCATTCCGGTGTCCGCGCCCGTGCGCAGCGGGCGGCAGCGTCCCGACGGCGTGCGACTCGAATGGGACACGTCGGACGTGGGCACAGCCCTGCGCGGCACCTTCTTTCCATTTCTGATCCAGGACCTGACACCGCGCAATCAGCGAGCGTTTCCGAAGGGCAAGCCGGTCACGCGCGAGTTCCGCGGCGTGGAGCGCGTGGTGATCGCGGTGAAGAGCCTGGACGACGCGATCCAGCGTTACCACGCCGCGTATGGCTCACCGCCTCCCATCAAGCAGGCGGACAAGGAATGGGGCGCCTACATGGCGCTGCTTGGCAACGTGCCCGTGATCCTGGCGCAGCCCCTGAATGCAGACTCCTGGCTCAACCAGCGGCTCGCACAGTTCGGCGAGGGGCCGTGCGCGTTCATTCTTCAGGCGGCGAATCCTTCGCATTTCAAGCAGGTCTCGCGCACGCGCTGGTTCAGCATCGATATCTCCTGGTTCGACGCGCAGAAGCTCGGCTGGAGGCTGGGCTTTCAATAAGGTGCTTCTATGCG
>DATJYJ010000483.1:0-3331 GCA_035578025.1 Verrucomicrobiia bacterium | reverse complement strand
TCTCCTGCCAGTCCAGCGGTGCGAAGAACGCCGCCGGCGCCATCAATTCTTATATCGAAGACACCGGCACCAGCATGGCCGCGCCGCACGTTTCCGGAGTCATTGCCGCGTTCCTGTCGATCCGCAGAGAATTCATCGGCCGCCCCGAAGAGGTGAAACAATTGTTCCTCAATAGCGCGACGGACCTGAAACGCGAGCGGGCGTTTCAAGGCTACGGCCTCGTGGATCTCATGCGCGCAATCCAGTCCGTGTGAGGCTAACTAATGGCGATCCCCATCTTCGAAGTCCAGTTCGATAAAGACGGCAACGTGTTCCAGCCCCAGCAGGAGGCCGATATCCTGCGCTTCCTCACCACGCCGCCCGGCAACCAGACCACCGACGTAGTGGCGCTCTCCCACGGCTGGAACAACGACATGGACGAAGCGCGCACTCTCTACCGCAAGTTTCTCGGCAACCTCGATTTGCTCCTGCCCGCGGCCAAAGCCGGCAAGGTGATCGCCATCGGCGTCCTCTGGCCTTCGAAGAAATTCGCGGAAAAAGACCTGATCCCCAGCGGCTCGGCGGCATTCGACCCGTTCGCGCTCCTCTCGCCCCTCCTCTCCGAACAGGTGGAGCAGCTCAAGAACACGCTCGCCAGCGCCGATGCCGACAAGCTGCTCGACGACGCCGCCGGCCTGCTGCCTCAATTGGAGAACAGCGCCTCGGCGCAGCGCGACTTCGTCGCCAAACTCGCCGCCGCCATCGCCCCTCATCTGGACGCCAAACAATCCTCTCCTGAAGAGGGAGCATCATCGTTCGCCACCCAGGACGGCGCCGAATTGCTGCAAAAGCTCAGCGCCCCTGTCGAGACCGCAACCGTCGATACCGGCGGCGGCGGCGCGGCCGGCTTCAACGACAATGCCGGCGGCGCGGCGGGTTTGGGCAATCTCCTCAGTTCCATCACCGCCGGCGCATCGCGCCTGATGAACCTGTTCACCTACTACACCATGAAAGACCGCGCCGGCATCGTCGGGCGCAACGGTGTCAACCCCATGCTCAACCGCATCCAGAACGGCATATCGAAGGACATCCGCCTTCACCTCGCCGGCCACAGCTTTGGCGGACGCCTCATGACCGCCACCGTGGACGGCCCCGCTCCCCTGCGCGTGAGCACCCTCCTGCTCCTGCAGGCAGCCTTCTCGCACAACGGCTTCGCGCAAAAATACGACGGCCAGCACGACGGATTTTTCATGAACGTGGTCGCGCAGAAAAAGGTCTCCGGTCCCATCCTGGTCACGCACAGCGACAAGGACCAGGCGGTGGGCACCGCGTATCCGCTCGCCTCCCGCATCGGCGGCGACACCGCGGCCGCGTTCGGCGATGCGAGCGACATCTACGGCGGTATCGGCCGCAACGGCGCCCAGCACATGGGCGACGCGGCCCAGGACGTCACCTTGCTCGCGGCGCAATCCCCCTACCAGTTGGCCCCGGGGAAGCTGATCTACAATTTCGACGGCAATGACGTGATCACTGGCCACAGCGACGTGGCGCGCCCCGAAACCGCATGGCTCATGGCCCTGCGGATCGCCTCTTAAGGAGTTCCCCATGCCCCAACGCAAACTGAAACAGTTCCGAAGCAAACAGGCGTCACTCTGGCAGTCGGCCGTGGACCGCGCCACCGCCGACACTGCCGGATCGTCGCCCGCCGCCGGGTTCGACGATTCGCCCGCGCCCGCCGGCGGCAGAACCGCCCCGCAGGACGAACAGACAGCCGCGGCCGTACAAGCCGCGGACACCATCGCCGCCATGGTCGACCAGGGCCAGACACCCGAGATTCCACCTCCTCCCAGCGAGGCCGCAGGCTTGGGAGACACTGTGGCCTTCTGCTCTCGAACCGCGTTCCGCATCGCCCAGGCGCGCGTCAAGTCGATCATCACCGGTGACACCACGGAGCTCAAGGCCCTCCAGGAGGAGATCGGCGCCAAATTCGGCGGCTGCGATCCTATGTGGGCCGAGACCATCACCGAGTACGTCAAGAATCGTGTCGCTTCGGTCCACATCCCTTACCGGCATTACACCTCATTGGACGATTACGTCATCTCCGGACCGCGCTTTCCCGACAACGCGCGGGTCGCGATCCTCGGCGATTGGGGCACCGGAGACGCTGCCGCGCGCGGCGTGCTAAAACAAATCGCCGCCAAAGATCCCGACGTCGTGATCCACCTCGGCGACGTCTACTACTCCGGCACCGACCACGAATTCCAGAATTACTTCTACCCCATCTGGCGCGACGAACTCGGCCTGCCGGACGTGCCCTGGGGCGGCAGGCCCGCCAATCTCGATACCCGCCCATCCACCTTCACCCTTGCCGGTAACCACGATATGTACGCCGGCGGCGCGCCTTACTACACCGCTATCGACATGCTCGGCCAGCCCGCCAGCTACTTCTGCCTGCGCAATTCGGACTGGCAGTTCATCGCGCTCGACACCGGCCTGCACGATGCCGACCCCACCGCCGCCAGCACCAACGTGACCTTCCTCGAGCCCACCGAAGTCGAGTGGCTCAAGCACAAGATGGCCACCGCCGGCGGGCGCAAGACCATCCTGCTCTCGCATCACCAGCTATTCACCGCGTTCGATAGCGAAAAGATCGGCGGCGGCTTCCTAAACCAGAAACTCCTCGACGCAACCTCGGACATACTCCCGCAAGTCGCCGCCTGGCTCTGGGGCCACGAACACAATCTCGTAGTCTTCGAAAACGATCCCAAGCTCAAGGTGCTCGCCCGCTGCATCGGCCACGGCGCATTCCCGGTCGGCCGCGACGAGCTGGGCGCGCTCAATCCCGACTTCCCCATCACAAATGTGAAGCTCGCCCTGGACAAAACCGGGGGCCTATTCCAGCACGGCTACGTCATGGTGCAGTTGAACGGCTCGTCCGCCGCCCTCACCTACTACCAGTACGATGCCGACACCGGCGCAGAAATACAAATCTTCTCCGAAACTCTGTGACGCGGGCCTCCCGGCCCGCATTCACGACAGCGAGCCCGGATCCACCCTCTCATACAGATCGCCCAGGACCAGCCGGCAGCCGATGGATGCGAGTTCAATCGCACCTTCCGGCGAGTTCACGAACCTGCGCAGCCAGGAGCCGTCAGGCTGGCGAGTATACAAGTCGGCATGGATCCGGTCGGTCGCCAGCAGCAGGTAATCGGTGAGGGATTCGATCGAGGAGTAGTGCTCGAACTTGCGGCCCCTGTCGTAGGCCTCGGTCGATGGCGAAAGCACTTCCAGAATCACTGCGGGATTAAGCAGAGTATCGAAGTGTTTGTCCTGCAGTTTCGGCTCTCCGCAA
>DATJYJ010000482.1:0-47866 GCA_035578025.1 Verrucomicrobiia bacterium | reverse complement strand
ATATCAATCACTACTACGACTCGATGGTTGCGACTGTAATGCTCGCCGGCCTCGCTCTCCCCGGCCTGATTCGCCTCGTGGAAGACGTGCCATTTCCCCGTGTCGCACTGGGCGTGCTCCTGGTAGTTCCATTCTTCTTCACCACCATCCTCATGCTCCCGGCCCGCATCTACACCGATGTACACGCTTATCAGCGCCGCGCCAGGTCGGAGGCCGAATTCAACTTCGTCGCGGACATCCTGCGGCAACAGCCTGGTCCTGTGCTCTGCGAGGACACCCCGCTCTGCTCCGCCGCCGGCAAGCCGCGCGAGTACGACCCCTTCCACGCGGACCAGTTGATCCGCGTTGGCCGGATTCAGCCGGAGCAACTCGCCCAGTTGATTCAAAGCCGGCACTTCAAGGCGATCGAACTCGAGTGGCACGCTGCGGAGCCAATGGACGCCCGCCCGCGAGTGCATTTCGCCGGTCCTGTCATGCGAGCCCTCTTCGCCACCTATCAGCTCAAGACGCGCACCGATAACTTCGCCGTTTTCGTGCCGAGATGAACGGTCCCGCTCAGTTCGGCAAAGACAGCGCGCCGAACGCCGCTAGCTGAATCCACCAGCAGAACCCGGCGAACACGCCGTACACCCGCTCGCCGGTGAGGCGTTCCACCGTCAGCCAGGAGAGGAACCCGATCGCCAGCCACGCCAGAACCGAAATCCACCGCCCAGCCAGCTTGTAATCTCCACCATGCGCCCGATCAGCCCGATGAGATGGAACGAAACCTGAGGATAGCCCAGCGGAGGAAATACCTCGCCGAACCCGTGGCACCCCGGAGGTCGGGGGCCGGGGAACATGGAGCCCTCGCATGCTAGACTTGCATTTCAACTCCCACTCCCCGGTATGCGCCGACCATCGAGAGTGCCGGTCAAAAAACAGGATGAGGTGCCCGGACCGCGCCGCAGGTGGCCCGCTATCCGGCCGGACTGGATCGTGGCCTTCCTGCTGCTCGTCGTGCTTTCCGCGGTGGTGACGGACGGCGATTGGGACTTTTTCCCTCACGCCAAGAGTTACGAGGAGTACTACGACGGGCAAGCGCAGAGCCTGCTGCACGGGAAGATCGACGTGCCGCTGCAGTCCATCCTCGCCGAGAGGTTCGTCCGCAACGGCAAGTTTTACGGTTACTTCGGCCCGACTCCGGCGCTGCTGCGAATTCCACTGAACCTGCTGATGCCCGGCATGTACGGACGCTGGAGCCACGCTTCGATGCTGCTCGGCTCGTTGTTCGGGATGGCCATGCTGATCCTGCTATTTCGCAGGCTGGAGGACTACCTGCAGTTAAGGGGCACGCTGTGGGCGGGGCTGCGCGCCATGCTGCTGGTCTCGGTGTTTCTAGGTTCCACCAACGTGTTTCTTTCGACGGAGTCCATGGTGTACCAGGAATCCATCATGTGGGCCAGCGCACTCACGCTGGCTCATGCCGTCTTCCTGGTGAGCTACCTGATTCAACCCAAGATAAAGTGGCTGGTGCTGAGCTGCGTTCTCGCTTTCCTGGCGTTCAACGCCAAGATCTCGTCCGGGGCCGGCCCGCTGGTTGCGTTGTCGATCCTGGATGCCGCCCTGCTGATTCCGTATGGCCGCATTCGCGAATATTGGGGCGCGCTCCACGTGCCCGCGCCACGGCGCAAGGTTTCGCTGATCACGGCTACGTTGGCGATCAGCGTGGCGTCCTGGGGCGGATTGAACTACTGGAAATTTGGGGTGGTGTTCACGTCGCAGCCCCTGTTGCTGACACCGCATCCCGACCCGGAGAGGCTGCGGCGGATTAAAGGGAGTCCGTTTTCGTTCGCCAACATTCCGCTGACGCTCTCGATTTACTTGAAGCCGACGAACATCCGGTTCCGGCCCTATTTCCCGTGGGCGTTCCTGCTGCCTGCGGATCCGCGGCTCGCGGCGGGCTTCCCGAATTCCCACTTTGACGGGATCGAGCCAGTAGCCAGCGTGACGGCGACCATGCCCGTCCTGTTCCTGGGCGCGGTGGCCGGCATGGGGCTATGCTTCCTGACTCGACGGAAGGAGCTGCGTGTGTTCCGCGCGGCGCTGATCGGCACGCTGGCCGGTACCTTTCTGGTTCTCACATGGGGCACGATCACACAGCGCTTCCTCCACGACGCGCTGCCCTGGCTGGCCCTGGGCACGACCATCGCGGTGGCACACATCCCGCTGGCGCCTGGCAAGTGGGCCCGGTTTGCGGCGACTGGCCTGCTTCTGATCGGCACCATCTATGCAGTGTGGGTGAACCTGGCATTTGCCGCCCTTCATAAGAGGGTGGATACGCTCCAGCCTGACGCGGACACGAAGCGCGTCGCGTTTGCGGACTTAAGCCAGAATATTACCAGCCGCGGCGTTGGGGGCGCCCTAGATTACCTTACCCATTGGCGGAAGTATGTTCCCGCGGTGGAGTTCCAGCAGGGCAATGTCACGTCAGGCAACACTGTATTTACGGATCGCATCGATGTGTCGCTGATCTGGTACGACGGGAAGCCACCCGGGATCGCGGATTATTCCTTCGACTTCCCGGATAACGGGACGTACGAAATCTCTCTTTTGTATGCCAGCCCGGATCCGCGGCCTCTACGGCTCCTGGTGAACGGTGTCCAGGTGCTGCAGGGAGTTTGTGGGGTGCCGACGGGCGGGCCATTTTTGAACAACGAGCGCTGGTGCAAACTCGGCGCGTTCCGTGTGCCAGCCGGGAGCAGCAGTTTCACCCTGGTGAGCGACGGAAAGTTTCCGATTGTCCGCATGTTCCGCTTCGTGAAGGTCGGCTAGCAACGTTGGGCCTTTTGAGCGCCTCTGAATCGATAGAAAAGCGGCGGCTTGCCGTAAACCCGTCCCCCGATGGCGGCGGTCTGCTGGAAGTACGAGCTGAACCCTTCGTTGGGCTTGAATTCCATTTGCGCGGGAACCCGCGCGGTCGGAAACCACGCCAGCGTTACAGTCAGCAGCGCCAGTAATGCAACGACGAGCCTCCAATGAGCAAACGCCCCGGCCTGTCGCTGGGGCTCGCCGGACGCCTCGGGGAATCCTTGCCGGCGCGGGCGCGGCAGCCTGAGAAGCTGAATCTTCATGGGTTGAGCATCATCTTTTGCGCGCACGAGCGCCTTTCGCCTTGGCTGGCGCCGCGCGGGCGGCCTCCACCACAGCCCGCGCTGGCGCCGATTGCGGTGCATAGCGGGCCAATTTCCACAGCAATCCCACTCCGCCGATCGCAAGCAGCAGGCTGGTCCAGTCGCTGTCGCCGAAGTGGTCGCCGAAAAACGTCAGCTCGCCGCCATTGCGTTTGTACCAGCCGCCGAACATGGAAACGTCCTGGCGGAGAATCGCCGTCAATTCACCGCGAGCCGTGTCCTGTGCCGGCGTCAGGCCTCGCCCGTCCGGATGCGCTGCTGACAACGCACGCAGCCACTGCTCGCTGAGAGCGTACTGGTGTTTGCGGAACCAGTTGCCGCCAGAAGGCCGGGATAACGTCTCCGGCCCGGCAGGAGCGAGATCCAGCCTGACGGTGCCGACCTGGATGCGGGTGAAAGGCGTCTGCTTCGCGGTGTTTTCCAGGTGCTCCACCCTCGCCTGCAGGAGAACTCCCAGACTGAAATCGATGGCGCAGCCGGTCACCACAGCCAGGGACAGCCAGCGCCGGGACGAGAAATTCGCGGCGAGAAATGCGATACCGATCGTCATCATCGGAATGAGCGTGAGATGGGTGACACCAAACCGGTCCCGCTCGCCCGCCACCAGAAATCCAGCGGCGATCAACGATGGAACGAAAGCAAGCCAGAAGCTCGCCGCCGTTGTCCGGCGCCGTAGAACTCGGAACAAAAGCCATACCACTAGCGGCCCCCCCACGGCGCCCATGGTGAAGACCAGGCTCGTCTGGTAGACCAGGAACGCGTTGTCGCGCAGATAGCCTAGGGTATTCGGCTGTCCCCAGGCGCGCACCAGGCTCCAATCGCGCAGGAAGTGAGGAACAATCGCGTCGGCCAGATTGGCCACGCACTTGATCAGGTAGCTGCCTTGGTAAGTCTCCTGCCCATACCCGACGGAGGCGTGTACCACCGATGAAAACGTACCCCCGATACCGAAATTGGAGACACACCAGCCGAACCAGGCCAGCAGCGGCACGGCGGCGCATCCGGCGGCCGCAACCAGTTCCCTCCAGCGCCAGGTACGGCGGAACCGCGTGGCCAGGTAGTGGACGGAAAGAAAAACAGCATAAGGCAGGCCGGAGTAGTGCGCCAGGGAGGCGCCTGCCAACGAAAGGAAGGCCATGCAGATCCGCGCCGGATCATTCTTCCTGCAGCCGCGAAGGTAAAAAGCCACCGCCAGCACCACGAAGAACGCTGCGACGGTCTTGACCCCCGTGTAAGTGGCGTTGACCATCAACAGTGGACTTAGAGCGAAGATACAAGTAAGCGGCAGCACCCCGGATTTCCAGGGCCGCGCCAGAAGTGGCAGAATCAGGCAACAGGGCAGAAACAGAAGCAGGTTCAAGAACGCAGATACCGCTTGGAAAATCTCGAAGCGGTCCTGCGTCTGGGCCATTACCAGCGCTGCAACGATATGAGCCAGCGGCGGCCGCGACGGAACGCGGTATCCGCCGAAGATCTCCGTGCCTGCCGGCAAATGATGCAGATAGACAAGCGTTCGTTGGAAATGCTCCAGCCAGTCGCCGGTCCAACCCGCACCCGAGTAGTGGCGAATGGTCGCCAGAATCACGAGCGTCCACACCACCAGAAATGCGAAGCCCGTGAGCGACCGCCGCACCCTGTTCGATGCCGCCAGAGCGCGCGCGTCCCGCCATCCCAGGACGCCCAGCACGGCGCAGATCACGGAGATCCCGGCTGCGCCGAGGGTCCACCCGCCGGGCGCAGCCAAATAAATCGTCCACCCCGCCAGCCACACCAGGATCAGCGAGAGCCCCACCGCCCCGCACAGCTTCTCCATTGGATTCCGGCGGAGCCGGCGCACTACGCAAAAGCCCGGAGCGAAGGCGCACACGGACAGAATGATCCACGTGAACGCCAATTGGAGGAGAAGCACTAGCTCAGTTTAACAACCGCACCCACGCCGCCGCCCGCCCGATAGCGGGGCTCTTAGCCATTCAATTCGGGATGTTCCGCGACGCTGAGAATGTTTCCGTCGGGATCCTTGAACCAGGCCACCTTGGCGCCCGTCGGCGCAGTCCAGATGCCCAGTTCGTCCTGCTTCATCTTTTCGTAGCGCTCGAATCGCACTCCCGCTTGCGCCAACTCTAGTACCGCTGCTCGGATATCCGGCACCTGCCAGCCGAGGACCGTACCACGCGCCGGCGGGAGTTCCTTGGCCATTCCGAGCCGTAGCATGATCCCGTTGGCATCGAAAACCAGCGCAAACGGAGGTTCTTCGGAGACCAGACGAAGCCCGAGCGTGTCCCGATAAAACGCCTTCGCCCGGGCAACATCCACGATGTTCACGAATCCGACTATTTTGTGCTTCCCCAGCCTCGTGACTTGCGACATGCCGTAATGATGAGCCATCGCAGGCGTTGTCGCAAGGGACGCTACCATTCCAGCTCGAATTCCCTCAGGCATTTCCAACAGCGGTACTTCCCTCCGACTGGACGGGATATTGACTTATGGAACAAGCGGCAGTACAGATTACCGGCGCTGACGAACAGGCGCTGGTATATCGGTGTCCGCACAATTCCGGGAACTTGGGGCAAAGAAGTTTCGGATACAGTCACGGCATTTGGCTCCAGCATTAAGCCGACATTGATGCGAGTATCCGCTCAGTTTCGTTTGGAGAACAGTCCGGTGGGTACTGGAGATAGTACTCAGGGCTTTCAGAGGCGAAGTACCACCTGGGGAAAGGTTGGGCTCAGTTCATTGAGACCCGGCGCAGCAGTCGGAAGTCGTCCAGCATCCTGCCCGCCCCCAGCACGACCGACAGCAGGGGATCGTCCGCAATCAGCACCGGCAGCCCGGTCTCCCGGCTGATGCGCGCGTCGAGATTTTTCAGCAGCGCGCCTCCGCCAGTCAGCACCACCCCGTGATCGAAGATATCGCCGCTCAGCTCGGGCGGCGTCTGCTCCAGTGCCTGTCTAATGGCGTTCACGATGCTTCCCACGCAACCCGATAGCGCGTCGCGAATCTCCGAATCGGTGACCGTCGCCGCGCCCGGAATCCCGCGGACCAGGTCCCTGCCCCGCACCTCCATTCGCATTTCGTTCGCCAGCGGAAGAGCCGAGCCGATCTGGATCTTGACCGCTTCCGCGCTCTGCTCGCCGATCAGCAGATTGTGCCGCCGCTTCACGTGATCGATGATCATCTCATCCATGGCGTTGCCCGCCACACGGACCGAATGTGCGTAGACCACACCCGCGAGCGAGATCACCGCGACGTCGGTGGTCCCGCCTCCAATGTCGACAATCAGGCTGCCCACCGGTTCGGCAATCGGCAGCCCGGCGCCGACCGCCGCCATGACAGGCTGCTGCACCATGTGGACTTCGCTGGCCTTGGCGCACGCCTCTTTCACGGCGCGGCGTTCCACGGGCGTAATCTCGCTGGGAACGCCGATCACGATGCGCGGATGAACGAGCCGCTTGTACCGCCGTGCCTTGTGTATGAAATGGCCCAGCATGTGCGAAGTCGCCTCGAAATCCGCAATCACCCCGTTCCTCATGGGCTTGATCGCGGTGATCTGATCGGGAGTGCGGCCGAGCATCTCCCTGGCCTCCGACCCCACAGCCTCGACATCGCCGGTTTTCCTGCGCATCGCGACGATGGATGGCTCGTTGACCACGATGCCCTTGTTCCGCTCGAACACCAGCGTGTTGGCAGTTCCGAGGTCAATCGCGAGATCGGCGGAGAACAGGCTAAGCAGCGACGGCGCCGTCATATCGTGCCAGCTAGTATCGGGAGATCCCGATATCGGTACAAGATTGGCAGGGGATATGAAACTTGTACTAACAACCAGGGACGCACGTAACTTTTGCCGGAACTTACTGCGCGCGCCTCAACGAGCCCGGCGGGACATAGTACAGCAGCAGAGTCCCCACCTTCTCCTGTGGCTGGAGCCGCTCGAACCACGGCTTGATGTTCGGATACTTGTAATAGAGCCCGTACTGCGTGGAGCGCCAGAACGTCGGGCTCACTGCCGTGTAGCCCTCGCTCGGATTCAGCGGATGGATCGGACTCAGCGCCGGCAGCCCGGGAGAGACCCGCAGAAACTCGTAATCCTTGTCCGATGCGCCCACCCCGAAAAACGAAACCGAAGTTGCTCCGAGCTCATGCAGCCGGCTCGCCAGCCGCTTGGTATCCTGCCCCCAGTCGTAGTCCGAATCGACCAGGATCCGGTCCGGCTCGCTGCCCGCCAACTCGTTGAAGTACGGGATATAGTCGGGATGGGCCGCAATGCCCGAGATCGCCATCCACGCCACCAGCAGGCCGGCCGCGACGCTGCCCCACTTGCTCGCCGCCCAGCTATCCACCGCCAGCGCCGCCGCGATCGACAGCGCGATGTAGACCGGAAGAATCAGCCGCAGTCCGATATTTACGTGGCTGAATATGGCCGGGGCCAGGATGCCGGCGGCAAACGCCACCGGCAGCCAGTACCGCGGCTCGCGCCCCCTCTTCACGCACAGCCAGAATCCCGCCGCCGCCGGCACCAGCAGGCCCAGGGGGGTCTTGACCGTGAGCGCGACCGGAAAATAATACCACCAGCCTTTCAGGCTGTACTGTCCCAGCAGGTACGCTGGATGCCCCAGCCGCGCGTGTTCGAGGGCAATCCCCAGGCCGTCGAAAAACTCGGGCGCCGGCAGCGGCACGCTTCCGCCCGGCAGCTTTCCGAACGAGAACAGGTAACCTGCCCAAACCAGAAATGCAGTCACCAGCGCCGCTGCCGGAAACCGTACTACGTGCGCCCGCGACACCAGCCCGCCGGTCTCTCCACGCCGCGCCAGCCAAAGCACGGCGCCCGCCAGCACCGCCGCAGTGCCCAGGTAACCGATCGCTGTAAAGCGCGAAAGGACCGCCGCCGCCACCGCCGCGCCCAGCAGCACCGTCCGCCCCCACGAAGGGCTCTCAGCCCACTCGACCAGCGCCAGAAACGCCGCGCCCAGGCACGCCGCCAGCGCCATGTCCGTGCAGCCAAGGCCCGCGTGCGCCAGCACCGGCGGCACCAGCGTAAACAGCCCCGTGGCAATCACCGCCACCGCCCTGCCGAAATCGCGCGCCGCCCACCGGTAGACCACGAAGCAGCCCAGCAGAAAGAACGGCAGCACTCCCAGCCTCGCCAGCACGAGCGTCCGCTCCGGATGTCCCTGCGAATTGACAATCGCCAGCCCCTCCTGCATGAACCCCGGATACCCCTGCGAGCGCGCGCCCGTCAGGTACGGTCCCAGCGCGGCCATGACGCAGGCCAGCGGCGCATGCTGCCGGTCGTAGTTGTAGACGTGCCTGGAGAGGTATTCCATGCCGGCGGCGAGATGCGCCGGCTCGTCGCCTACCGCCCCGAAAACCGGCCACGTCGCGCCGATCCGAAGGACCGCGATCGACACCAGGCAGCAGGCGAACAACGGCGCCCGCCGCTCCAGCAACGGGCGCACCTTCCCCTCCCACACCGGGACGCGGGCAGAGGAACCCTGGGCGGGGGGAGCCGGGGGAACGGACCTTGCCGACTGTTGGCTGCGTTTCACGCTTCCGCGATCGCGATCACTCGATGCCCAGGTCGCGCGCCACCCGGACCAGAGTGTTCACCAGCCGTTCCACGTGCTTCTCGGTGTGGGCCGCGGTGCACGAGATGCGCAACAGGTTCTGTGCCGCTGCCGGCCGGAGCACCGGGTTGATGTAGATGCCTTCCTCCAGCAGCGCTTTGCACAACCGGCAGAGGTCGACCTCGTGCTGAATCACCACCGGCACAATCGCGGTCTCTCCGGGCAGCACATTGAATCCGCGCGCGGCCAGCTCCAAGCGCAGCGTGGACGCAATCTTCAGCAAGTGCAGCCGCCGCTCGGGCTCCTTGCGCAGAATCTGCAGCGCCTGTGCCACTGCTCCCACGCTCGCCGGCGGCAGGCTGGCCGAAAACACGAACGGCCGGGCGGTGTGTTTCAGATAGTCGATTACCGCCCTCTCGCCCGCGATAAACCCGCCCACGCTGGCCAGAGACTTGGAGAACGTCCCCATGACGATATCGACATCGTCCAGCACGCCCAGGTGCTCCGCCGCTCCCGCGCCCGTCTGCCCCAGCACGCCGATTCCGTGCGCCTCATCCACGTAGGTTCGGGCGCCATACGGCTTGGCCAACTTGAGAATCCCCGGCAGGTCGGCTACGTCGCCTTCCATCGAGAACACGCCTTCGCTCACAATGAAGATCTTTTCTTCGGGCGGGCAGTTTTCCAGACAGCGCTCGAAGTGGTCCATGTCGTTGTGGCGGAACCGCACCGTGCGCGCCGGCGACCGCAGCGCGCCTTCCACCAGCGAGGCGTGCAGGTTGTGGTCGCAGATCATCACGTCACCCTTCTCGGTGAGCGCCGAAAGGGTCGCGTAGTTCGCCTGGAATCCCGTACCGAAGATCAGCGCTGCTTCCTTGCGCACGAACTCGGCCAGCTCTGCTTCCAGCTTCACGTGGATATCCAGCGTGCCGTTCAGCAGGCGCGAGCCGGAACACCCGGATCCGTATTTCTTGACCGCGTTCATCGCGGCTTCTTTCACCTTCGGATGGGTAATCAGGTCCAGGTAATCGTTGGAACCGAACATCAGGACCTTGCGGCGCCCCATGCGCACTTCGCCGGCGCCGCATCCTTCGCGCTCCCCGAAAACCTCGAAGTACATGTAGAGTCCCGCGCTCTGCAAGTCACTCGGACGAGTGAAATTCCGGCACTTCTCGAAGATGTCGTTCGAGCCGCTGGCCTTCTTTTTACCGGCGAAGTCGCTAGTGGATGCGCGCATGATCCTCAGTTCCAATCATAGATTCGATATGTTTTGTACCGCTTGGCTCCCATCGCCTCTAGCGAGCGATTCATGAGCACGTTGTCTTCAAGTATCCACGACATCTCGCAGTCACCGTACCCCAGCTTGCGCGCATTGCGCACCA
The DNA here is from genome assembly GCA_035578025.1 of Verrucomicrobiia bacterium. Taxonomy (GTDB): domain Bacteria; phylum Acidobacteriota; class Terriglobia; order Bryobacterales; family Bryobacteraceae; genus Solibacter. The sequence continues at coordinate 37,756 of DATJYJ010000482.1, read as the reverse complement.
GCATGGCATAAAATCCGGCCGCCAGACCCGAGGTTCGATACTCTTCCACTACCCCGAGTGCGAGGACCCGCACACTTTTGATCAAACGTTGATAATACAGGATTTTTAAGAGGCCTGTGGGGAATAGGCTCCCATTCGCCTTTTTTATTGCCTGGTTGACGTCGGGCAGAGCGAGGGCGAAGCCCACCACCCGGCCCCCCGCCTCTCCGATGAGTACGAGATCGGGCTTGAGAATCATCTTCATCTCTTTGCCCATTTGAAAAAACTCTTCGCGCGTCATGGGGATGAAACCCCAGTTTCTAGCCCACGCCGCGCCATAAACTTCCCATACGCGGGCCACCTCCGCGTCGAACTCTTTCATGTTGATAGGACGAACCGTGACGCGGCTGGTCGCCAGCGCCCGGTCGCCAACCCGATTGATCTTCTCCGTGGTAATGGTGTTGGCGTTGCTCAGATACCCGTACAGGTCTTTGGCCTTCACCAGCCCAATCCGGTCCATCAAGGCCGGATAGTACGGGTGGTTGTAAGTCATCATCACCATGGGGGTCGAATCAAAGCCCTCGGTCAACATGCCGCATTCGTAGTTCGTCGAAGGGTTCACCGGGCCGCGCAGAAACTTGGCACCTCGTTCGAATACCCAGGCACGCGCCTTCTCCAGAAGCGCGCGCGCCACTTCTACGTCGTCCACGCACTCGAAGAACCCGAAAAAGCCGGCTTCTTCTCCATGAAAACGGTTGTGGTTCCGATCGATGATGGCGGCGACGCGGCCGACCACCTGACCTGCCTTCCGTGCCAGGAAAAACTCCGCCTGCGCGTTGGCGTAAAACGGATGCTTCTCCCGATCGAGCAGTTCTTTGACCGCGATCCGCAGCGGAGCCACCCAGTTGGGCGTGCCGCGGTACAGCGCGAATGGCAGTTCCACGAACTCATTCAGCGCCTTCTTACCGTTGACCGCGCCAACATCGATGCCTCCCAATCGTCAAGCCCCTTTAGACAGTTTTCGGTACAGCATGGGCGCCGTCAGAATCACACACGCGGCTGTCCCGGCGCCGGCCAGCAAGTCGACCGTATAGTGGTATCGAAGATAAACTGTAGCAAAAATGATGAACGGAGTGTAGGCGAAATAGAGCCGGAACCACCTCTTTGAAACCATTCGCGACCCCCACCAGGCCAGAATGGTGAGTTCCGTGTGCCCGCTCGGGAAACAGTCGTAATGGGCGGATTCCAGCCGGTCCAGCGCCGACTGCATGTCCCGGAACAGCCACAGCCCCTGTAACGGCACGTGCTGCAAGTCCTTCAAAAGAAAGCGGGGTCCGCGCGCCGGCACGATCAAATAGCCGATATACGAAGCCAGAAAACCCAGCGCAATCAGGAATGCATAATACTGGAATTCCGCTGCCTTCCCCTTCCGCCAGAGCATCCATGCCACCCAGAGCACTACCGGAACAAAAAGCGTATAGACGATTTGAAGAAATTCCGTCAGAACTGGATGGTACAAACGTTCCATCCAGACCGTGGGATTGGCCCCCCAGATCCGGTAGTCCAGGTTGGCCAGCCACCGGTCGGCGTCCGAACTTCGCACTGCCGGTACGAATAGCGCCATCTCTTTGTAACAAGAGGCTACGTATGGCAGCGGATACCAGTTCCGGAAGACCCAGCTCGTCGGATTAGGCCTCTTCACCTCGAAGACAATCACCGCGGCGCCGATCACGTGCGCCGCCAGCAGCGCCGGTGCATCGGCCAGTTTGCCCCACCACCCCACAATGATGATCACGGCGAAAACGAAATACGCCAGGATCACCTTGTCGACCGGCCAGAAGCGGGTGTCGGCCCGGTTCATAGCCATCCAGCCTCCCGATACCACGCGATCGTCTCCGCAAGCCCCTCCTCGACCCCCGTTTGCGCGGTGAATCCCAGTTCGTCTGCCGCGCGCCGTGTATCGCAGGTCCAGGCCCGGCATCGCGCCTCGCGAATCTTTTCCCGCGATACGATTCCCGGCTTGCCGGCAAACCGGGCCCACACTTCTGCGCATGCTCCCACCGCGTATGCCGCCGGCCCGGGCACCCGTAGCACGCGCGGCGTCCGCCCGAGCACCTTCGCGGCCGCCGCGCCGAACTCGCTCCACGAAAGCGCCTTCGCGTGTGCCAGAAAATACGTCCGCCCGCCGGCTTGAGGGCTCTGCGCCGCCGCCACCAGCCCCTCACAAAGGTCCTTCACGTAAATCGCGCTGAACCACCGCTCGCCTCCGGCGATCTCCACCACCAGCCCCTTCGCAATCGATTTCAGCAATGGAAACACGTCGGTGTCCCGGGGACCGTACACCACCGGCGGCCGCACAATTACAGCTTGTGGCGCCAACCGGCGCACCAGCCGCTCTGCTTCCAGCTTCGAGCTGCCGTAGTGCGTGATCGGCTGCGGCTCCACGTCCTCACCCAGCGGCTCATCCCCGGGGTTCGGTCCTACCGCTGCGAGCGAGCTCACGTGAACGAACCGGACTGGCTTCCCCGCCAGCACGCGCGCCAGGTTCTCCGTCGCGTGTACGTTGCCCGAGTAATAGTCGTCGATTCGCAGTGCCTTGGTGGTGCCCGCCAGGTGGATCACGATATCCGCGCCGCGCACCGCCTCCGCGATCTGTGTGTCCTTGATCAGGTCGCAGTAGAAAGGCTCCACACCCGCGGGGAGCGTGGTTTTCCGGCGAACCAGAGCGCGCACCGTTTCACCCGCTGCCGCCAGTCGCTCGAGCAGGTGGGCACCGATAAACCCGGTGCCGCCCGTGACTACCGTCATCAGAGCGGCGAGCTGCGGAAGGCCACTTCGCCGAAGTAGCTCTCCGCCATCGTGCCGGTGTGCTGTGAGTTGATCTGCAGGCGCACACCCTTGACGCGCGGAGCAGGCTTGCCGTACGCGTGCTGGTAGTCCGCCGCCAGGTTCCGGTTCTCCGCGACCCACCTGTTGACATCGCCCGCGCCCGATTGGCAGACTACCGCGAAGATCCGCACCAGCGGTATGTTGCTGGCGCTTTGCATCGTGCCTTTCGGCGCCGTGGTGTCCCAGATGTATGTGAGAATCCGCTTGTCGTCGAAAGCCACCAGTACTTGGGCAGCCTGGTCGTCGCTAGAAGCGCGCCGGAAATCACCGCCCTCGGGCAGTTGCACCACTTTCCATCGCCACGACAGCCACGGCAGTTGGCTGGGATCCACATCCACCTCATGCTCCAGTCCGAAACTGGACCGGTCGCTCTTCAGGTGAAGACAGCTCGGACCGTCGCTGCACACCGAAAGAATCGGCTTGCCGTGATGGACTTTGATCATCCAGTCGGAAGGCAGTCGTCCTGAAGCCCAATTCCCGGTGTTCAAAACGATGAAAGCCAACTGGGAGGTTTGTGCCTGAAAAACCAATATTAGAATGGCGCTGACGAGAGCTAGTTTTTTCAAATGACCTCTGCAGCTTGTGCTCTTTTTACTATCGCATGACCGCTCGTGGGCTCTCAACTTTCCCATGGTAAACATGTGCAGTAACCAGGCGCACGTCTTACCGCCCTCGCGCCTCGATCGCCTGCACGGTTAACTGCGCCTGCCGGACTACCACTTCCGGCATCTCGGGCAGCGGGCGTGTGTACCTTTGCACATCTTCCAGATCGTCCTTCTGCCCTACCAGCACCAGCGCCCGCAGTGCCTCCCAAACGTGATTCCGGTCCGGCGCCAGTTCTACCAGTGCGGCGCCCGCCTGGATAACCGCGCCGTCAGTCAAATCCAGGGCCCGCACCTCTCCGGGCACCGGCGACCGCACCTCCTGCTCTCCGATGTGCGCCACCATCGTGCCCGGATTCACATACTCGCCGATCTTGAGCCGGTACCGCACCACGCCCGTGGCCGGAGCCGTCACGGTGAACGGACGCAGCATGGCCGCCAGTTCCGGGCGCGCCGCCCCATCGCCGAAGGCAGCCAGCGACAGGGCCGCATTGCGCTGCACCATCGGCTCCGGGTCGTGAATCAACTTGAGCAGTTCCTCATGAAACGGCGCATAGTTGCGGTCCTGTCCCATGATCCAGGCGGCCGTCTGCCGGATCTCCACGCCAGGCTTGCCCGCCTGGGCAACCACCTGCGGATACCAACGCGACGCGTTTTTACCGTGCGAGATCCGCTCGCCCACCTGTACCAGAGCGTGCTGGGCGTGCCGCGGCTTCCCTGTGTCGGCGAAGTACGCATCCAGGTCCGAATCGCTCAACGAGCGCCCGAACCACGTGCTGTACCAGAACAGAAACGGCAGCAGGACCAGCGCCAATGCAAACACCCCAATCAAAAGGTAAGCACGGCGCCCGGGACGAGAGGACATCAGACAGACCAATCATACATCACGCGTGCGGCGGACGGTCGTTCTGTGCCGCCCGCCTGCCGGGCTCAATAGGCAAACCTCCCCTTCAACCGCAAGAACGGCTGTTCCACCACCCGCCACGACATCCACGCCGTGCCCAGCGTAATTCCCACCACGACCGAAAAGAAAACGCCATACAGGACGAATGCCGAAACGCGCTCCCGCAGGGCTCCCGCTACCACTGGCTCGAGCGACTGAAACACGCTCAGGTGCACGATGTACATCGCGTAGCTGTACTTGCCGCACGTCCTCAAAAACGGCCAGGTAAGCAACCGTCCCAGCGGTCCGCCCTTGCACGTCGCCCCGGCGAACACCACGCAGGCGTACTCAACCGCGATCAGCGACGCCCCCAATATCGACATTTTCGGATCATGCCAGAAGGCGGCGCGCAACTGCGAAACCACCCATAGGAAGCCCAGAAACGCCGCGCCGAACACGTAACGAACCAGCCGGTCGCAGGTCTCACGGAACTCCCGGACGCCGACTGCGACGAAGGCTCCCAGGATCAGCGCGTCCATCCGGCACGAGGTCAGCCGGTACGCCGCCTCGTCCTGCATTCCAGCCATCCACCGGAACAGCGGAGCCAGCACGATCGGCGGCACACACCACAACGCCATCCGGCGCGGGCGCACGATCCAGATCACCGCCGGCCAGATACAGTAGAACTGCTCCTCGATCGCCAAGCTCCACAGGTGCCCCAGGTACTTGTCTTCGACCCCGTGCCCTGGCTGCCAGTTCGCCAAGTAAGTCAGATACCACCAGGGCCTGACATTCGACCAGGAGTCGGCTCCCGAAATCCAGGTTGCCGCCGGCCGCACCGCCACAAGAATGACGAACAGATATAAGAAATACAGCGGAAAGATCCGCAGGATCCGCCGCGCGTAAAAATTCCGGAAATAGTTGGGCAGGTGCCGCGTGTCCAACAGAATTCCGGTGATCAGGAACCCGGACAGCACAAAGAAAAGATCGACTCCCGACCACCCCAGGTCCAGAAAGCGCAGCAGCAGGTACGTCGGACCGCTTGAAGGAAGGATCGACCGGCAATGAAACGCAATGACCAGCAGCACCGCGATCCCGCGGACGCCATCCAACGCAGGTATGTGGCGATCTTTCATCGCTGCCCGAGGTTGGCCCCGTCTCAGGCCCTTTTAGCACCGGACGCCCCGGAACGGCAATGTTGCACCTGGTAAACAAAGTCATACCCACCCTGCCGCCGAAACGATTGAGCCGAAGCCAATTAGGCGCCGACCAGTAGCCTTGCGCATTCGTGCGCCAAGGCCATGATGGTCCACTGCGGGTTCACGCCGGCGCTGTCGGGGAAGATGCTGCCGTCACAAATCCGAAGATTCTCGAATCCCCGTAGCCGGAACTGCTCGTCGATCACCCCGATCTTCGGATCGCTGCTCATCGCGTTGCCGCCTTGAGGATGCCCGGTCCCCAGCCTCAGCAGATAGGCCTTCGTGGGATCGTTCTGAATGTCCGCGAGGTCCTTGTCCAACTGGGCCAAGTCCGCGGCGGTCTGGATTTTGCGTCCGTTCCCGAGCGCGACCAGCGCGGAATCGACGTTCCCGGCGAGAAACGCTCCGGCCAGCAGAACCAGGCCGCGCCTGAGCCGCGCGACGTCGTTGGCCGTGATCGGAAAATCGATCGCCGGATTGCCTTGGGCATCCAGAGTGATCTGCCCCACCGCATCCGATCCCACCAGCGGCGACGCGGCCACCGTTTTCGAGTACGCCATCATGCGGTCGAAGTGCGCCTGCTGAAAACCCGGCATGGCGATCGCATTGGCGCCGGGCGGATTGAACCAGGTCTCGATCACAAAGCCGTCATCCGGCGGCGCGAAGTAGTAGTGTGCGATTTGCACTCCCGGGCGCTGATTCACCGTGTTGGGGCAGAATGCAAATATCGGCGAGCCCAGGTTCGCCGAAAATCGCTGGCCGACCGGGAGTCGGTTCACCTGGATATGTTCGTCGAGATCGCCGGAGTTGAGCAGGACCGCCGAACTGCCGATTGCGCCGCAGGAAAGAATGAAGTCCGCGCCGCGCACCGTTACCTGCTTGCCACCCGGGAGCCGGACTTGCAGGCTCGCCACGCGGCGGGCACCCGCGGGCGAGCCCGCATCCAGGTTGACCGCCTGGACCTCCGCATTGGCCACGATCACGCATCCTGCTGCGGCGGCCTGCCGCAGATAGACCTGCGTGCCGTTTCGTTTCCGCTCGGAGCCGCAACCCACGTTGCAGAGCCCGGTGCTGAGGCAGTCGTCCATGTTGACGAGACACTCATAAAGGCCCGGCTCGGTCGGGTCTGAAACCGTCGGCTTCTTCGGCGGCCCGAGTTTGTTGGTGAGGAACGTCCACGCCGGGTTCAGGCGCGGCGCGGTGACAGCCGCATCCGACACCGCCTTGATGCCTAGGTCCTGCGCCACCTGCGTATACGCGGCCGACAGGTCGTCCGCCGACACCGGAAACCCGAGACTCTGCCAGTAGCTCAATCGCCCCGGAGGCAGACGGAAGCAGACTGCGTTGTTGACGATCCCTCCGCCGCCGATGCACGCGCCTTGCAGAACCGTGAAGGTGGGCCCCTGCAATCCCGCGAACAGAGACCCTGAATTTGCCTGTTGCAAGCCCGACGACTTGTAAAGCCGCGCCGTCGCGCGAACTTCGTCGGAATCGATGGTCCGTTCCGGGACGTAAGGTCCCGACTCGAGCACCAGCACCGATTTGCCCTTCGCCGCCAGCCGCTGTGCCAGCAGTGTGCCCGCCGGCCCGCTGCCCGCAATGACAAAATCGAAAACCCGCTGCGGGGGCTCGGACACCACCGGCAGGTCCGGTGTGTTGCGAGGCTGGTGTACCGGCCGCGTATAGTTGACCAGCGCGTCCGCTTTGGGGTCGGCGTAATACGGAAAGACCACCAGCAGGTGAATGAGCTGCAGGACATCGCGAATCGGCGAGCGGTCGGTGTTGTTTAACTGCGCGGTGACCAGCTTGCGCAGCAGCGTCACGTCGGTGATCCCCGGCGGGAGAAAGATGCCGATGGCCTGAAGCCACCCCGTGATGGTCGTAAGCTGCGTGGACGAAGCGTTCGCCAGAAAACGATCCAGCGAAGCCATGAGGTCGTCCAACTGCGGGCCTTGCGGGGGCAGGTTCTGGGGCAGAAGAAGGCGCGCGCAGAGTTCGAGGGTCCTTCGCTGCTCCGGGCTGAGCCGGGTCGGGTCCGGAAAGATCAGCGGCAGTGTCGGATAGACTTCGCGCAACTGGCCGTTGAAAAACCCGAGGAATGCCTTGCGCGCAGTGTCCTCCTCTCCATCCGATTGGGCGCCGGTCACCTTGCAGGATTGGACCTGCCGGAAGAAATCGGCGACGTTCGACCGCAGAACCCCCGCGCCGGCGCTCTGCCCATTCGCCTGAAGTGACACCGTTATCGTCGAAAGGTCGGTGACGGTATCAAGCCCGTTGTCGTCGTGCAGATCTTTGACGCCTTTGAAGTCGACAATTCGGCCCTGCGCATCGTGGAACGAAAAAGCAAACTCGATCGACTTATGCTTGCCCGTACCGTCCACATCGCGGAAGTACGTCGCGGTCCCGCCCGCCAGCACGGGAGCGGCCTGCAAATCAGGCTTCCAGGAAATCGTGCTGCCGCCGAGCTGGGCGACGTGCACGCGAGAATCCAGGAAGTCTTGGAGCTTTGGGAGAACGATCTGCAGATTGAGCTGAAACGCCTCGCCGGCATCTTGGGCAACCGCTGCATCCGAGATCCCGCCGGCCACATGGCCAGATGCGGCCTCCACGAACTGAATTCCTACGCTCGGTCCGAAATCCGGCATGTCCGTCCTCCAGGCTTTCAGGACTATACTATAGCCCGCCGCCCGCCGGCAAAGCCGTAGCGGCGGGATTGTGATAGAGTTCAGGGGTTCAACGGTGTTGGGAATGGTTTTCGTGGAAAAAAGTAAAGGCCCCGAGCTGGGTATCTCGGGGCCTGCACTCAGAGGGTGGCGGTGGGAGGGGACTCACCGCCAGGGATGCTGTCTGTGTTGATTTGATAGTAGCAATTTCGGATCTCGTTGTCCAGTATTTTTTGGACTTTTTTCGGGAGGGGAAAGTGACCACGTTGTTGCGCCACGGGATGCTGATGCTGACTCTGCTGGCACCGTCCTTCGCTGGCATGCAGGACGGGCTCGACCAGAAGCTCCGTGAACTCCGCGACCAGGCGGCCGAGCATCCCGGCCGCCTCGATCTGCGCCTTGCCTTGGGGAACGCGGCAGTGCAGGCGCAAGACTACGACATCGCCCTCCAGGCTTTCCAGGAAGTACTTGCGGCGATCGATCCCGATTCTGCCGCCGCCGGAGGCATCGAGCTGCGCATCGGCGAAACCTACCGGCGGAAGGGCGATTTCCAGAATGCGGCGACTGCTCTCGGGAGAGCGCGCGAGTTGCTACCGGACAATCCCGTGGTTCCGGGAACCCTGGGCCTGGTCTTCGACCTGTCCGGCAAATTCAGCGAAGCCGAAGAAGCCTATCGCGCCGCCCTCAAGCTCGATCCTGGGAATCCCACTACCCTGAACAATCTGGCATACCTGCTGGCGATGCATGGGGGCGGGCTCGACGAGGCCCGCTCGTTGGCGGCCAAAGCTCATCAGATCGCTCCAGATAGTGCCGATTTTACCGACACACTGGCCGTGGTCTGCACACGCACGGGCGATCTCGACACCGCCCGTGCCCTGCTGCTCGACCTGGTTGGCCGCGATCCCGCCGACGAGGGGTTCCGGCGGCACCTGGCGGCCGTTCTCGATCAGGAATCGGCGCGCAGCTCACCGGAACAGGCCCTGCTGGAAGCACTCCAGGCAACTGGATCGGCAGCCTCGCCGGATCAGATTACGGCTCTGGTGGGCAAGATTCGCTAATTCATTCTGTGGAAAAAAGTAAAGGCCCCGAGCTGGGTATCTCGGGGCCTGCACTCAGAGGGTGGCGGTGGGAGGGGACTCACCGCCAGGGATGCTGTCTGTGTTGATTTGATAGTAGCAGTTTAGGATCTTGTTGTCTAGTTATTTTTGAAAAAATTCTTCACGGGAGCCTCCGCCCAGCAATCGAAGCTGCGATTTTGTGACACCACCGATCGGTAGGTACTCAGTATAGCGTATCAGGTAAAACCTTGATTAGTAGAGGACAACGCTAACTCCTCCGATGGCGCTAATCCAATGAAATAATTAATGTTATCGACACAGCCGAAAATTGCCGCGAAAGAGGTGATAGCGGTGCCCAAATAACTAAAGACATCTTGAGCCAAGCTCGCCGCACCTGTAATTTTGATGGTGGAAGGCGGTATTGATTGGTGTTCGAAAATCAAGAAGATAGAGCGTTCAGCGGCAACACCGAGCGGGAGCGGAGAACCAAGCGCCGCTTTCAGATCGATCAGGAGGTCAAGTACAAGATGCTGTACGGGCAGCGCATCGCCGAAACCGGCGTAGGTCGCACCATCAACATCTCCAGCGGCGGTGTATGGTTCAGTACCGAGAGCATGCTGACCAGCGGCATGCCGGTTGAGTTGTCCATGAACTGGCCCGTGCTGCTCAATGACTCCTGTCCCATGAAATTGATGATTTACGGCTGCGTGGTGCGCAGCAACGAAAAAGGCGCCGCCGTCGCCATCGAGCGATACGAGTTTCGCACTCAGGGTTCGCGGTCGTTCCAGCAGCAGCAGGCCCCGAGCCAATTCGAGGTTCGTCTCAGCAACTAGAGCTTGACCAAGCCCAAAAGGTGTGGCCGTGCCCCAACTCCTCCGACCGGGTGGCACGGCCACTTTTTTTTCGGCTCTAAAGCGCCCTGAGGAGCCGCGCCGGCAGCGTGACAATGGCCCACACCAGCGATAGCGCTCCTTCGACCGCAATCCCTACGACGCGGAAGGGCAACAGGAACAACCAGACCAGCGGGTAGAGCACCAGGGCCGCCAGCGCCAGCGGCCAGCACAACACCAGTAGAATCAGCCAAAGCAGAAATTTCATAACCTCATCAGAATACGCACAACCAGACTGAAAGGTTCGCTCCGTGGGGCAGGTTTCCGACCTGCCCCACCCCACAGGCTGCTACGATAAGGTCTTATCTAATGTTGCGATTCGAGACGGCGGGGGAGTCCCACGGCGAGTGCCTGGTGGCAACGCTCAACGGACTTCCGGCCGGAATTCCCATTTCCCTGGACGCAGTCAACCGGGACCTTTGGCGCCGACAGCAGGGCTACGGCCGCGGCGGGCGGATGAAGATCGAAACCGACCGCGCCGAAATCGTCGCGGGCGTCCGCCACTCGCGGACCATCGGCTCGCCCGTGGCCATCATCATCCGGAACAAGGACTGGCAGAACTGGACGGAAGCCCTCCCGGTGGAGGACGTCGCCGGAGGCGAGGACAAGCGCCGGCCGGTGACGCGTCCCCGGCCCGGGCATGCCGACCTGGCTGGTGTGATCAAGTACGGTTTCCACGACGCCCGGTACATCCTGGAAAGAGCCAGCGCCCGCGAAACCACCGCCCGCGTGGCGGTGGGAGCGATCGCCAAGGCGCTGCTGGGGGAGTTCGGAATCCAGGTACTGAGCCACGTCATCGCGGTTGGCCCGGTGCGCCTGGAACGCGCCGCCGACTGGGAAGAACTGGTCGAACTGAGCCGGCGCGACGAAATCCTGTTGGGCTGCGTCGATGGACCCACCGAAGGCCGCATGAAGGAGGTCGTCGACCAGGCCTATCGCACCGGCGACACGGTGGGCGGGGTTTTCGAAGTTGTCGCTCACGGCGCGCCGGTCGGCCTAGGCTCGCACGTCGCCTGGGATACCCGGCTCGACGGCCGCCTGGCTCAAGCCATTGTCTCGATGCAGGCGGTGAAGGGCGTCGAGGTGGGATTCGCAGCCGAAGGCGCGGCGAGTTTCGGCAGCAAGGTGCAGGACACGATCCACTACGATAAGGAGGCGCACCGGTTCACGCGCGGCGCCAATCGCGCGGGCGGGCTCGAGGGCGGCATGACCAACGGCCAGGACATCCTGGTTCGCGGCATGCTCAAACCCATCTCTACGCTGCGCAGGCCGCTGGAATCGGTGGACCTGGTGACCCACGAGCCGGCCGCGGCCGCCTACGAGCGCAGCGATGTGTGCGTCGTTCCGGCGGCGGGCGTGATTGGAGAGGCCATGGTAGCGATCGTGCTGGCACAGGCGTTCCTGGAGAAGTTCGGCGGCGATTCTCTGGGCGAGACACAGCACAATTTCGAAGGCTACATGGAATACGTCAGGAATTTTTGAGAGATATGGTCTATCCGATTGTGAAGTTCGGCAACCCGGTCCTGGAGACCGAGGCCGCCGACGTGACGGAATTCGACACTCCGGAACTGCACCAGTTCATCGAGGACATGTTCGAATCCATGTACGCCGCGAAGGGAGTCGGGCTGGCTGCGCCGCAGATCGGCGTGGGAAAGAAGATCGCCGTGATCGACACCAGCAACGGCGAAGATCCGGCGGCGAAGCTGGTCATCATCAATCCGAAGGTCGTCAAGATCGAAGGCCGGCAGGATGGCGAAGAAGGCTGCCTGAGCATTCCAGGGTTCCGCGAGCAGGTTCGCCGCGGCAAGCGCGTCACGGTGCGTGCGCGGAACATCAAGGGAGAGGAGTTCGAACACGCGGGCGAGGACCTGCTCGCCCGCGCCCTGCTGCACGAGACGGATCATCTCTACGGCCGGCTGTACATCACCCACATCAGCACCCTGAAGCGCGACCTGATGAAGCGCAAGATCAAGAAGCTGGTTCGCGCCGGAGAGTGGGCGTAGAGGCTCACGTTATGCGCCTGGTCTTCCTGGGCACGCCCGCTTTCGCGGTCCCGACGCTGGAGGCCATGGCGCGGGCGGGGCACGAAGTCGCACTGGTCGTGACGCAGCCCGACCGGCCGCGTGGGCGCGGGCAGACTCCGGCCGCGCCTCCCGTGAAGGAAGCGGCGCTCCGGGTGGGCCTCGAGGTCTACCAGCCCGAGCGTGTCAGGCGCCCGGAAGCCACCGAGCGGCTCCGCGCGATCGGCGCCGAAGCCATGGTGGTGGTGGGCTACGGCCAGATCATCCCGCAGAACGTGATCGACCTGGCGCCGCTGGGCATCATCAACGTCCACGGGTCCCTGCTGCCGAAATACCGGGGCGCCGGGCCGATCCAGTGGGCGATCGTAAACGGCGAAACGCGCACCGGGGTCACCACCATGCGCATCGATGCCGGCCTGGACACCGGCGACATGCTGCTCAAGGCGGAAACGGTCATCGCGCCCGACGAGAACGCAATCGAGCTGGGGCAACGCCTGGCGGTGATGGGGGCGGACCTGCTGGTGGAGACCCTGGCCCGGCTGACGACGATCGTTCCGGAAAAGCAGGATTCGTCGCAAGCCACCTACGCGCCGCTGCTCAAGAAAGAGGACGGCGTGATCGACTGGTCACGCCCCGCGGCCGCGATCCACAACCAGGTGCGCGGTCTGCAACCCTGGCCGGGCGCGTACACCACGTTCCGCGGCCAAACGCTGCACCTCTGGAAAACCCGGGTCGCACCATCGGACGCTCAGCCGTGTCTGCGGCCTTGGATCGTCGGCACCGGCGCGGGGGCGCTGGAACTGCTCGAAGTTCAGCTCGAGGGCCGCAAGCGAATGTCCGCAGCAGATTTCGCGAACGGCCAGCGGCTGACGGAAAATGACAGATTAGGAGAACCCTCGCATTGAACCTGCCGCTCGGATACGCCTACTCGGCCATGTACGCCGGCATCCGCAACGTGGAGCGCGACGACCTCGCGCTGATCGTCACGGGCCTGCCCGCCAACGGCGCGGCCGTCTTCACGCAGAACCGCGTGCAGGCTGCGCCTGTGCGCCTGAGCCGCCGCCATCTGAAAGTCTCGCGCGGCCTGGTGGGCGCGATCCTGGTCAACGCGGGCAACGCCAATTGCGCCACCCGCACCGGTGACGCGGTCGCGCTGGCCACAGCCAAGGCGGCCGCCAAGGCGTTGCGCCTGCCGCCGGCGCAGGTGCTGCCGGCATCGACCGGCGTGATCGGCGTAGAGCTCGATCCGCGCAAGATCATCGAGGCGCTGCCGCGCCTGGTCGCCGGGCTCACGAGCGAGCGTTTCCACGACGCCGCCCGGGCCATCATGACCACGGACCTGGTTCCGAAAACCGCCTTCGCCGAGACGAAGCTGCGGCGCGGAACCGTGCGCGTGGCGGGCCTGACCAAGGGCAGCGGCATGATCCAGCCGCTGATGGCTACCACGCTGGGCTTCGTGATGACCGACGCGCAGATTCCCGTCCCGCAACTGCGCGCCATGCTGCATCGCGGGGTCGAGCGCAGCTACAACCGCATCTCGGTGGATGGCGACACGTCGACCAACGATACCCTGGTGCTGCTCGCCAACGGGGGCTCAGGCGTTCGGCCGGATCCGAAGGAGATGGCAAAGACGGAGGCGGCGATCACGGAGGTGATGGAATCGCTCGCGCAGCAGATCGCGCGCGATGGCGAGGGCGCGCGCAAGTTCGTCATCATCGACGTGACCGGCGCGCCCAACCACGCCGCGGCCGCGCGCATGGCCCGGGCGATCGCCAATTCGCCGCTGGTCAAGACCGCGATCGCGGGATCGGACCCGAACTGGGGGCGAATTCTGTCGGCGGCCGGCAACGCCGGCGTGGCATTCGACCCGAACAAAACGGACATCACCTTGCAGGGTGTCCCGGTGTGCCGCGCGGGTCTGGCCGCGCCGTTCTCCGAAGAAGAACTGAAACAGAAGCTGGACGCTTCCGAGTGCGAGATTGTGGTTGCGGTCCGCGGCAAGGGCAAAGGCAAGGCACGGTTTTGGACGTGCGACCTCACCGAGGGCTACATTCAGATCAACGCCAGCTACCGGACGTGATATGACCCGCCGCGTGCTGTATCTGATTCCGTTGGCCCTCTGCCTGGCTGCCGATCCCGCCGGCGAGGTGCTCGACTTGTTCACGGATCTGGCGGGTTCCCTCTCCGCGGGCAACGCTGTGGACTTCCTTTCGAAGTTCGACAAGAAGATGCCGGGGTACGAGAAGCTGAGCCAGAACGTGACCGCGCTGACGCGCCAGGCGGACATCGAAAGCTACGTGGACCTGGTGCGCAACGAAGGCGACGACCAGAAGCGCGAAGTCGAGGCCAACTGGAAGATGCGCCTCAAGGTCGGCAACGACGCCACCGCGACGCCCGGGCGCCAGCAGCTGGTGAAGTGCCGGGTGGAGAAACAGGGGAAGAACTGGAAGATTACGGTGTTGGAGCCGGTAGACTTTTTCGCGCCGTAATCTCCCCCGTGGCTGAAGCCATCGCCGTGTCACTTCTTCGACACGAGGAGGTAGGTGATGGCCTCGTGATCGTCGTCGAAGACCTGGTAGTTCTCGACGTGGCTGTGGGGCAGGGCCGCGGCCAGCGCTTCCATATCGGCGTGATCGCGATAGATCAGGTGCCAGTCCATGAAGGATTCCATGTAACCCGTGTCGCGGACACCAGTCAGGAAGTTGGGGATGAGCATCAGGCCGCCGGGGCGCGTCATGTCGAACATGCGGCGGGTCAGGGCGGCGGCGACGGGGGCGCTGAGATAGTCGTAGAGGCCGGCGGCGATGGCGAGCACGCTGGTTCCGCCGTGGCGGGCCGCGCGGTCGATCAGCCCGGCGATGAGGCGGCGGTAGCGGACGGCATGGGCGGAAGGACGCGTGTCCATGTACTGGAAGATGGCGCTGCCGAGCGGGATACCCGCCGCATGCTGGACCTGCTCGCGGAAAACGCTCCCCAGCCGGCAACGCGCATGATGCAGGCGCGCGGCGAAACCAGTCTGAGCCAGATCCTGGTGCACCGGGGACACAATGCGAGCGGACCTGTACGCCGCCGTGGATAGGCCCAACCTCGGCGAGCCGGCCAAGGCGGCGCTATTTTACGAACAGGCCGTGCGGATCCAGGAGCGCATTGCCGCTCTCGATGAGCACGACCGGCAGGCGCGCTTCGATCTCGCCGCGCGCTACGGCAAGCTCGGCGACGCGGTTTGGAGGACCGATCCCAGGCGGGCTCTCGATCTGTATGAGAAGGCGCTGGCGACTATGCACCGGCTGGTGTCCAAAGAGCAGCTCGAAATCCTGAGGGGATCGTATGTCATCGCGATCAGCCGCCCTCTGATCCAACTGGGCCGGCTTGCCGAAGCGCGTAAGGCGGTGACGGAGCCAGTGCAACAGGCCAGGACGGATGCGCAGAGCGGTCAGTACGCGGATCGGGTCGGCGAGATTACGGTACGCCCGCTTCTGCCGAGACTTCTGATGGCGGAGGGCAAGCGGGAGGAGGCCAGGCGGACTCTGGAGGAGATCATCAGGGACGGCGAGGCCTTGCGGGCCGGCCATTCCGACGATCTCACGATCATCTACTATCTCTCCGATTGCTATCGGGAACTCGCGCGGATGACCACCGGCCAGGAGCGGCGGGACGCTCTTCTGCACAGCGCCGTCGCATGGCATTCGTGGCCGGCCACGAGTTTCACCAGGCGCGAAGAGCAAAAGGACCTCGCCGCCGCGAACCGCTAGGGTGCTGCTCAACAGAAGCTGCCTGGGAACGTAGCCTTCACCGGCATTCGGCGATCTTCACCTCGGGATCTTTTGCCGGCTTGATTCCCGAGCAGTGGCAGTAGTCGGGAAACTCGTCGGAGCCGGGATTGTCGCGGTGGATCTTCAGGTACTCGATGATGGCCCATCGCTGATCGTCGGTAAGCTCCGGACCCAGCACACCGTCCTTGACGGTCGGCATCTCCTTGGCGTCGATGATGGCCGGCTGCGCGTCGAGATCGGCGACACATGCCGCGCCCGTCGGCGGCAGTGCTTTGATGCCTTCCGTGCCGCGGAACTCGTGACCGCGGTTCGAATTGCCGGGGACCGTGGTGTCGAAGACGAAGCCGCGATCGCCGAGCGGCTTCAGTACGTAGCCGACGTTCTTCGGATCGAAGTCCTTGGTGCCGGTGAGAAACTTGGCGTCGCGCTTCTCCGCGGGCGAAAGAAGCTGGTAGAGATTCGGCACCGAGCCGTTGTGCAGAAACGGCGGCGTGGCCCAGATCCCTGCCAGGGGCCGGGCCTTGTACGCGGGCGGGGCCTGGGGCATGTCGATCTCGCCGAAGTAGCCGTCGTCCACGCCGCGCTCCGGCGGAAGTGGGGCCGGGCGGGCCACGCGCGGGTCCCTGCGATACTGCGCGCGAATCAGCAATCCGAAATAGTTCAGCCCGAAGCCGATCGGAACCGCGCGCATGTCGATGCCCTGCAACTGGCGGGCGATCCGGGCCTCGCCCTGCGTCTTGGCGGCGCTCCATTCCGCCGAGCCCGGCTTCAGCACTGCCAGCCGGCGATTGAGATCCTCTTCGAGCAGCGGTTTGACCAGTTGCCGCGCATCGTCGGCGGTGAGCCCGGTCGGGGTCAGATCGAGCACGTTGTTGGCGAAGTTATTCGCGGCCTTCGGGTCGGTTCCGATCTCGGCGGCTTTGTGCACCGACACGATCCAGTGGGTTTCGTGCGTTTTGCAGGGAGCGTCGATGGCCAGGCTCGCCGCATCCCCGAGCCGCGGTCCGTGGCACTTGACGCAGTACTGGCGGAAGAGCGCCTTGCCGTAGATTGCGCGCTTGCAGTCGATTTTGCCGAGCAGATCTTCGGGCCACTTGGGCGGAGTCAGCCACCAGAGAGTCCTCTCGATCTGGTGCAGGTTCTCGATCATGGTGCTGGCCTGGTATCGCTCAGGGGAGGGAATCGGACGCCCGTAGGTGTCCACCAACTGGTACTCGGTTCCTACTCCCATTCCCTCGCCGACGTTGCGCGCCAGCGGGTGCCGCACCGAAGCCCCGTACTGCACCCAGTCGAATTTCCAGATGTCCCAAACCGGCGGATAGCTCACCGGGGCGTCGCCCTTGCGATAGTTGGCCGGGGAGATGTGATCTCCGAACACGGTATTGGCGATGCGGCCGATGGCATCGGTCCGGCCGTAGCCTTCGACTACGGGATACAGGTGTTTGGTCTGATCGTTCCATCCCTGTTTCGCGAATGTCAGCAGCACTTCGTAGAACTCGCTGCGCAGCGCCGGCTTGCCGGCATCGTAGCCGGCCTCACCCAGGACATTCCTGGCAAAGCGGTTGAACTTGAAGGGATTCACGTAGGTGGCGGTCATCGCCAGGATGAGGTCGGGAAGAAAGTCGCCCGGCTTCATGTCGGTGAACGCGTGCATCGCCTGGCCGCCATCGATGCGGATGGCGACCCGCTTGCCATCCTTGACGGCGTTCAACTGGCCGGTGTGGCAGGCGGCACAGGTGACGTCGAGCATGTCGTCCTGCTCGTCCGCTCCAAAATGATGCGTGAATCCCACGGGCAACTGGTGCGGGTTGGCGGCGGAAGGCTGGAGGTCGACCAGAAAACCGTACTCCCGCATGTGCTCGGGATCCGCGAAACGTTGAGAGCTCCAGGGACGCTCCAGGTTGACGAACCAGCTATAGCGCATGCCCTTGATCGTCGTGCCCTGCGGCGTGTAGTAATAGGTCTGGCGGAGCGGCGCGTCGCGCCCCGCGCCCCAGCCCTGGTCGAGGTAAACGATATCCTGCACGGGCTCGGTCAGGGGCACTTTCGAGTTCGGCCATATCGAGGCGGCAAACAGCCCGCCGAACAGAAGCACCACCAGAAGGACGGCCACGAGGGCCAGGCCTTTGATCAACTGCCATAACGTGATGGCGCCGAGGGCGCGCAGGAAGGCTCGCATCGGGTGATTCTACACCCTTCGGATGAGCGTCGGGAGCGCTGCCGCTATTTTGATTTCAGCGCCGTCCACTTCGCCATCAGGGCTGTATACGCAGCCTCCTGCTCGGCACAGGCATGAAGCTGCGCGGCGGTGGGCGGCATTTCGGAGGCCTGCATGGGCATGACGGCGCCGACCATACGGCCTCCGATAGTGGCGAGCGTTGCGGGAGGAAGCGGTTCGGCGGGTGCGCCGAATCCGCCACGTCCGCCGCGGCCTCCTCCAGCTCCGGCTTCGGCAGCGGGCGCCTGCGCGGGCGCGATGTCCTCGACCTGCTTGACGAGCAAGTCGTTCGCGGCGGATTGCGCGCGGGCCTTGATCTTTTCGGCGAGCGCGCGAGCGTCCTTGTACGCCGCGGCGGCGGCTATGGCGCGGTTCTCCATCTGCGTAGTGAGGGTGAAGATCTGCTGCACCTCGGGCGTGACCTTCACACGCGGATCCAATTTGACGATGATGGGCTGCGTGCGGGTCTGGCCGTTAGCGGTTAGCCGCACCGTGTAGGAACCCGGTGCCACCCACGGAGCGTTGACCGAAGGGTATGTCCGGTGCGGCACGGCGGCAGTGCCTCCGCCGCCTCCGCGCCCTCCGCCGGCCGTGCCGGGGATTGGATCGTAGTGCATGTCCCAGGTGAAGCGGTGCATGCCGGCCGCGGTCTTGAGCTCATCCGGCGGCGCGGGCCAATACAGGGGAAGGCCGCAGTCGGGTGCGGCGGGGTTCTGGCGGCAGAGACGATCGTAGGCCACCGGATCGGTGGCGGGGTGGGGGTTGCGCACGGGATCGTTGCTGGAGTAGGTGCGGATCACCTTGCCCTGCTGGTTCAGGATCTCGAGCCTCACTTCGCCGGTGGCCGCGGAAGGCAGGTAGTAATCGATCACCGCTCCGGCGGGCGGATTTTCGCCGGCGGCTACTTCGGGCGGCCACGGAGTGGGATCGTTGGTGCCGAAACGGATGCGGATGGCGGTGGCAGGCTTGAACAGGTAGGCGTTGCTCGCCGCGGCAGCATCGGCGGCCTGGCGCAGGGGCGTCAGGTTATCCAGAATCCAGAAGCCGCGGCCGTGCGTGCCGGCGACCAGGTCGGAGCACATACAGGACGCGTCGTCCTTGACCTCGATATCGCGCACGGAGATGGCGGGCATGTCGAGGCGGAGGTCGCTCCAGTGGTCGCCGTCGTCGAAAGAGACCCAGACCTGGGTGTCGGTGGCGGCGTAGAGCAGGCCTTTCTTGCGCGGATCTTCGCGGATGGAATTGGCGACAGCGCCGCCCGCGATACCGTTGTCGATCTCGGTCCAGGTCTTGCCGCCGTCGTGTGTGCGCCAGAAGTGCGGATTCATGTCATCGAGGCGGAGCGTGTTGGCGGCCGCATAAGCGGTCTTGGTGTCGAAGTGGCCGGCGTCCATATTGAAGATGCGGGTCCAGGGCTTGATGGCCGGCGGGGTGACGTCGGTCCACTTGGCGCCGCCGTCGAGGGTGAGTTGGATCAGGCCATCGCCCGTGCCGGCCCAGAGTACGTTGACATCGAGCGGCGAGGGCGCGAGCGCGGTGACCGTGCCCAGCGCCGATGGCGTGACGCCGGAGGCGTACTTGCCGGCGTTGGCGGGGATGTCCCAGGTCTGCCGGGTGAGATCGCCGCTGATGGGGGTCCAGCTATGGCCGCCGTTGGTGGTCTTCCAGACGCCGGCGGTGGCGAAGAAAAGAATATTGGGATCCTTGGGCGACCAGATGATAGGCTGGGTGCGGACGGTGCGTGCCGGCGGTTCGGCGGACGGAGCCGCGCCGCGTCCTACTCCGCCGCGCCCGCCGCCGGGAGTGATGTTGGCCTTCTGCGCGGTGACGCGGTTGTAGACCGTGACTTTGCCGCCGAAGACGAGGTCCGGGTTCTTGGGATCCGGCGCGGCCATGCCGTACTCTTCGATGCCGACCGGGTGCCAGTCGTGGAAGGTGATTTCGCCATCCATGCTTCGGCTATCGACGCAGGCCGAGCCCGAATCCTGCTGGCCGCCGCAGAGACGGTAGGGGAATGCGTTATCCGCCGTGACGTGGTACATGGCGGCAGTGGGCTGGTTGTACCAGTTGCTCCAGGAAACCCCTCGATTGGCGGAGATGACCCCACCCTGGTCGCTGACTACCAGGAGGATGTTGGGGTTGTCGGGATTGATCCACGCCTTCTGGTAATCGTCGCCGCCGGGCGCGCCCCGCACGGCAGACCAAGTCGCGCCGCCGTCTTCGGTGCGCCAGAAGACCGTGGAGCAACTGTAGACGACCTTTTCATTCTTGGGGTCGACGGTGATGGTAGGCAGGTCGCCGCCGCCGATGCGTGCCAGCGGGCGCGGATCGGCGGTGCTCGCCGCGAGGGCCCAATGCTCGCCGCCGTCGCTGGACTTGTAGAGGGCGACAGAACCGCCCGCGCCTCCACGGCCTCCACCGCCGCCGCCCCGTCCTCCGCGTCCGCCCCCCGTGGCCGCGGGGGAGCCGACCATGGCATAGACGACTCTTGGGTTGGAAAGCGCGAGAGCGAGATTAGCTTGAATGACCTGGGGCAAGCCGGCAGTTAGTGGTTTCCAGGTTGTACCGCCGTCGGTGGACTTGAAGATGCCGCCATCGGTGCCGCTGAACGAGCCGTTTTCATAGAACCCCTGCTGCTGTTGCCAGAGCGCGGCGTAGATGGTGTCGGGATCGGAGGGATCGATGCGCACGTCGTTGGCGCTGGTGTATTCGTCCTTGAAAAGCACCTTCTGGAAGGTGATTCCGCCGTCTGTGGAGCGGAAGACGCCGCGCTCGGCGTTCGGGCCGTAAGGGTGGCCGAGGACGGCGACGAACAGGCGGTCGGGATTGCGCGGATCGACTTCAATATTGGCGATCATCTGCGAATCGCGCAGGCCGAGGTGGTTCCAGGTTTTGCCGCCGTCGGTGGAGCGGTACATGCCGTCGCCCGTGGCGAGGTCCGGACGGATGATGCCTGCGCCGCTGCCGACATAGATGATGCTGGGGTCGGAGGGCGCTGCCGCGATGGCGCCAATGGAGCCCGTGGACTCGTGGTCGAAGAGCGGCACCCAGGTAGCGCCGTAATCCGTGGAGCGCCAGACGCCGCCATTATCGAAGCCGATGTAAGCGACGTTGGGCTGCCCGGCAACGCCGGCGACAGCGCGCGCGCGACCGGCACGGGTAGGACCGATCGAGCGCCAGTGCATTTCGGAGTAGAGCCTGGGATCGAGAGATTGCGCGTGCGCGAGCTCCGGCAGCACGGCAGTCAGCAAAGCGAGACGACAAACGGATGCGGACAAGAGACCAATACCTCCCTGGTGTTTCAGTGGGGCAGGCCAGGAGGCCTACCCCACCAACACCAATTTCACGAGTGTAATACGAATCAGTAAAACCTGCCCGGAATCTGCGTGCCGCAATCGGGACAGACTGCCCCTGCATCCAGCCGGTTTTGCAGGATCCGGTACCCTCGGCGTTCCACCAGCGTCAGCCCGCATCCCGGACAGCAGGTGTTTTCGAATTCGCCGACCCTTCCGGGCAAATTACCGGCATAGACATAACGCAATCCGGCCGCTCGGCCGATGCTCGCCGCGCGCAGCAGCGTGGCAGCCGGGGTTGCCGGCGGGTCCGTCATCCGGTAATCGGGATGGAACGCCGTGACGTGCCACGGAATGTCGGGTGAAATATCCGTGAGGAAGCCGGCGATGCTTCGCAGCTCCTCGTCGGAATCGTTGAAGCCGGGTACGACCAGCGTCACCACCTCCAGCCAGAAGCCCATCTCGTAAATGCGGCGCAGGCTGTCGAGGATGGGCTGAAGCCGTCCGCCGAGCTCGCGGTAGTGGCGGTCGTCGAAGCTCTTGAGATCGACCTTATACAGATCCACCCACGGGCGCAGGTATTCGAGCACCTGCGGCGTAGCGTTTCCGTTCGACACGAACCCGGTGAGCAGCCCTGCGGCCTTGGCGCGGCGGAAGATGGCCACGGCCCACTCGGCCGTGATCAGCGGCTCGTTGTACGTACTGACGATCACGCGGGCGCTGGAGCGCCGGGCCAGTTCCACGATCTGCCCGGGAGTAGCCGCCCGGGAAGACGCCATCGCATCTGGATCGCGCAATGCCTGCGAGGTGACCCAATTCTGGCAGTATCCACAGTGGAGATCGCAGCCGAGCATGCCGAAGCTCAGCGCGGCCGAGCCTGGCGCCACGTGAAAGAACGGCTTTTTCTCAATGGGATCGCACTGCACGCCCTGTACGTATCCCCAGGGAACCCACAGCTTGCCTCCGCGATTGAAGCGGACCTTGCAGACCCCGGGCTGCCCGTCGAAAATCGGGCAGCAGTGGCCGCAGGCGAAGCAGCGGATGCGGCGGTCGTCGATCGGCTCCCACAGCTCGCCTTCGCGGACTGCGCTCGAGAGGCTGTCTGAGATGGTGGTGAGCGGCGTCATGCGAGCATTTCGTTGTTCTCTCTAAAGACCTGGTCGCGAAAGATCGAGAGTTCCCAATCACTGCCCGAATAGACGCTGTCGCGCAACCCCGCCTTTCGCGCCAGAACGCGCAGAAACTCGTCGCGGTCCAGGCCATGGCGCTCGGCAACCACCGGCAGCAGCAGGCCCTGACACGCACCCGCCTTGAGCAGGGCGCCATGCAGTCCCGCCTGAAACTGGTCCGGCCGGGCGATCCGTTTCGGCGGCGTCAGCACGTGGACCTCGATCTCGAGGCAGTCCCAATCGTCGATGCGGCCGAAGCGGGTGTCGCCGGCAGCATCAACAGCGAGCTGCTGGACGCTCTGGACCAGCGGCTGAGGAATATGAAAGCAGCCTACACACCCCCGGACGGCGTCCCGCTCGAGTAAAGTGACAAAGGCTCTGCCGCGCTGTTGGAGCGACAGGCCGCAGGCGGAGCGGAAGCACCGTCCACGGGTGCGACGGAAGTGGTCGAGCGCAAAGCGTGCAGCCGCCAGAAGTTCGGTCTGCCGCGGAAGGTCCAGATGCCAGGCGGAAGCCGGGAAGTAGGCCGCGACGCCGTAGCTGACGGAGTGGCGGTAGTCGCAAACAATGTCGCCGGAGGTCTGATAGTCCAGTGTCTCCTGAAAGATCTCGGGCTCAACACCGTTGAGCGTTTCGAGCAAGAGCTTGATTGGCTCGGTGCCGCAGACCGTTGCGCCGGTGCGGCTGATCTGGCTCTGAAACAGCGCGGGATCGAGGCTGCCCGCGGCGGTCAGGGCGCCCATATCGAGCTCCCGCAGCCGCGCCGGAGTTTCGCTGTCGGTATCGAAAGGTTGATATCCGAAGTCGCGGCCGTAGTGGGTGAGGTCGGAGCTGGCGATCAGCACCGTGCGCGAATCCATCGCGCTGCGCAGGGCGCGGGCCGCATCGCGCCGCTGCTGGTCCGAGAGGTGGCCCACATAGACGGGCACGATTGCGGCTTCCGGAAGAAAAGTCTGGAGGAACGGAATCTGGATCTCAGCGGAGTGATCGCAGACCACCTCGGCTGGCGCGGAATGGAACGGAGGTGAGGCCGCGAGCGCATCGGCGAAGTCACGGTCCACACGGGCGCCGCCCAGCGGCGTTGCGATCGATGACGCATCAGACACGGCGATTCCGTGAACCAGGCGCCGGTGTGAAAACCCGAGGATGATCGCGCGGGTCGCGTTCGTAGCCTGCGCGTGGCGGTACGCAGATGCGGCCACCACGCCGGAATAGGCGGGCGCGGCGTGGGGAACCAGGAACGCCACGGCGCCCGGCCGTACAAACGGTCCGTTGCGTTTGACGGAGGCACGGCAGGCCTCGGAAATCAGGTCTTTGAGCTCGGCGGCGTCGTCGGGATACCAGGTGCCCGCCCAGGGTGATCGATGGGAGTGAACGCCGGCCATCCGCGTCCTCCGATACTAGTGTGGACCCGTGTCGGCCCGTTTTCAACCGGAAGGCTGTCTCGCGGCCGCGCCGAAGCCGATTGACGGGGCTCAGTCGTGACACAAACAGGACATTGGCGGGCGATAATGTGGTTGATGGCGCCACTACGCGAGTGGCTCAAGCCGCCGAAAAACCTGCTCCTGATCTTGTTTCTGCTGACGCTGGTTTCCGTAACGGCCCTGGCATGGTCCGGATGGAAACTCCTGCAACAGGACCGCGCGGGACAGGCGCAGCAGCGGCTGGAAATGCTGGACGCCGAGGCGGACCGGATGGTGGTCACGCTGCGCGGCACACTGGCGGAGACCGGGGACCGCCTGAGTGCGTGGCTGGCTTCGCCTTCGCAGGCCGGGATACCCAGGGATGGCGTCCTGCTCATCGCGCGCGACAACGCGCTGAACGCCTATCCGGAGGGGCGGCTGCTCTATTATCCGAACCCGTCGCCGGATCCCGAGGCGCCCCAGGAGACTTTCGCGCAGGGCGAGACCCTGGAATTCCAGGAGGGCCAACTGCTCAAGGCCGCGGCTTGGTATCGCACCCTGACCGAATCCAGGGAGGCTTCTGTCCGGGCGGGTGCCCTTGTGCGAGAGGCGCGGGCACTGCGCAAGGCCGGCCGCGAGGCGGAAGCGCGCGCCGCCTATACGCGACTGGCCGGGGTTGGCGGAGCGCGCGTCGCCGGGGTGCCGGCCGATCTGGTGGCACGGCACGAGTTGGACGATCCGGGGCTGGGCGCAGACCTGCTTGGCGGGCGCTGGCACCTCACGCGCGGCCAATTCGAGTTCTACTTCGGCGGGCCCGTGGCGGAAGACCGGCGGCTGCTGGCGGAAGCAGCCGCGGTTGTGTGGAACCCGCCAAACGGTCCCGGACAGACCACGGTCTGGATCGGCCAAACCCCCTTTCTGGCGATGTGGCGCGCGCTGGGATCCACGCGCGCGGTGCTCATCCAGCCGCCGCAATTGCCTGCGGCTGAGCGTGTATTCTGCGCGGCCGTGGACAGCGAAGGACGCGTGGTAGCAGGGCGGCGCGACCGCTCCGGCCGTGCGGCCATCCGCACCGCGGCCGAGACCAAGCTGCCGTGGACGCTCTACGTCACGGCCACGGAGCCGCCGCCGCTCAGTGCCATGCCGCCGAACCAGCGTTACCTGCTGTTCGGCATGGGAGTGATGGCGCTGTTTCTGGTGGCGGGAACCTATTTCACGGCGCGCGCGATCCGGCGTGAAATCGAAGTTTCGCGCATGCAGTCGGACTTTGTCTCGGCGGTCTCCCACGAGTTTCGCTCGCCACTGACATCCATCCGCCAGCTCTCCGAGATTCTGGCTCTCGGACGCGCACCCGGCGAGGAGCGCCGCCAGCTCTACTACGACACGCTGGTTCGCGAAACCGCGCGGCTGCAACGCCTGGTGGAGGCGCTGCTCAATTTCGGGCGCATGGAGGCTGGCGTGCGGCCCTACCACTTCGAAGAAACCGACGCGGGCGCATTGGTGGAGCGCGTAGCCGCCGAATTCGAGCACCAAGCGGCGGAATCGGGACGGCGCATCGAGCTCACGCCGCCCGGATATCCGTGCCCCGTGGAAGCGGATTCCGAAGCCCTGGCGGTGGCGCTACGCAACCTGATCGACAACGCGCTCAAGTACTCGCCTCATGAGCCGGCGATCTGGGTAGAGTGGAAGATGGAGAACGGGCAGGTGGCGATTCGCGTACGCGATCAGGGCGCCGGCATCACGGCGGATGAGCGCAGGGCCATCTTCCGCAAATTCGTGCGCGGCAGCGCGGCCGCGGCGGGGAACGTCCGTGGGTCCGGCGTCGGCCTGGCGATGGTGCTGCATATTGTGGACGCGCACCATGGAGAGATTCACGTGAACAGCGAACCAGGGAGCGGGAGCACGTTCACGATCCTGCTGCCGGCGATGGAGAAAGCATGTCCCGCATCCTCGTAGTGGAAGACGAACCGGCAATCGCCCTCGGCCTGGAGGACGATCTGCGGATGGAAGGCTACGAAGTCGAGTTGGCGCGCGACGGAGAAGCGGGCTCGGTGCGCGGCCGCGAGGGTACGTTCGATCTCATCATTCTGGACGTGATGCTGCCTAAGAAGGATGGTTTCGAAGTGTGCCGGGAGGTGCGGCGCGCCGGCGTCAAGATTCCGATTCTGATGCTCACCGCGAAGGCGCGCGAGGCCGAAAAAGTGATGGGCCTGGAATTGGGCGCCGACGATTACGTGACCAAACCGTTCGGCACGCGGGAGCTGCGGGCGCGCATCAAGGCGCTGCTGCGGCGGGCCACGGGACAGGGCGGTTCCGAGACATGCCGCTTCGGACTGGTGGAGGTCGATTTCGCGCGCGGCGAGGTGCGGCGCGACGGGCACGCCGTGGATCTCACCCCCATCGAGTTCAAGCTGCTGGGGCTGTTCATCAACGCGCACGGGCGCGTGCTGAGCCGCGACCAGCTCATCGACGGAGTCTGGGGCAAGAACGCGTTCACCAGCGCGCGCATCGTCGATAACCACATCGCGAACCTGCGCCGCAAGATCGAGGACGACCCGGCCGAGCCGCGATACCTGGTCAACGTGCGCGGCCTGGGATACCGGTTCGAGGGACAGGATGCGGCGGACGCGTAACATACTGGCCGCGCTTCTCGCGGCGGCGATGCTGGCCGGCCAGGGGGACAGCGAGCGCCAGCTCGAAGCGGCGATCCACAGGGAAGTGGTCGCGGGCGATTTGAAAGGCGCCATCGAAAACTACCGCGCGATCCTGACGCAGCCCGGCGTTTCGAAGGCGATCGCGGCGCGCGCGCTGTTCCACATTGGCGAGTGCTACGAGAAGCTGGGCCAGCAGCGCCAGGCACACGACGCGTATCAGCGGGTGGCACGCGAATTCGAAAGCGAGACCAGCATCGCCGCCGCGGCGCGCGCGCGAACCGAGAACTGGACGGAGGTCCTGCCGGGACCGCGCAACCTGAATTTCGAGGAGGGCGAGGCGGGTAAGGCTCCGCCCGGGTGGACCGTCCTCACCCTGGAGAAGGTGACGGGGAATCTGGCGGAGCTGCGCCGCAAGGGCTGCCGGAGCGGCATCGGATGCGCCGTCCTGATCGCGCCGGCAACCGCGCCGGGGCAGGTGGGCAACCTGATGCAGAGCTTCTCGGCCGAGGCGTATCGGGGCAAAACCGTGCGGCTGCGCGCCTGGCTCAAGGTCGAGGCGGTAGCTCCGGGCGACCGGGCGAACATGTGGCTCCAGGAGGACCGTCCCAACGGCAAGCAGGGCTTCTCGGCGGACCTGGACGAGCGCGCGGTGCGATCGGCGGATTGGACAAGCTGCGAGCTGGTGGG
The DNA here is from genome assembly GCA_035578025.1 of Verrucomicrobiia bacterium. Taxonomy (GTDB): domain Bacteria; phylum Acidobacteriota; class Terriglobia; order Bryobacterales; family Bryobacteraceae; genus Solibacter. The sequence continues at coordinate 10,375 of DATJYJ010000482.1, read as the reverse complement.
CAGGATCCACCCGGATGCGCAGTTTTTGCGATTCGGGTTTTCGTCGATTGGCCACGGGCGAGTGTGGATCGACAACGTTTCGTTCGAGGTGGTCTACGGAGTGAGCAACTGAGCTGGGGCGGGATTCCATCGAGTGGCATGCCCTGATCCGGCGATCGTGTTAAGTGTGTGTTCAGGCGGCAGCTTTTGCCGGGGTGAGAGCCGGTCATGGCGACATCGGGCGATATCTCGAAGGGCAAGACCCTCAGTTCGTGGAAGGAGATCGCCGCCCGCCTCGGCGTTACGGTGCGTACCGCGCAGAGGTGGGAGCAGATCGCGGGCTTGCCGGTCCACCGGCAGGGGGCCGGGAGAATCGGCCGGATCTATGCCCACGCCGACGAGATCGACCGCTGGCTCGCCGAGGGCGGACCCGCGAGATGCGAGCCCGAAGAATCCGCGCCGTCCCCCGCTCCGGCCCGCCGTTCTCTCTATCTCGTCGTGGGTGCCGCGGCGTTGCTCGCCGCTGCCGCCGGGATTCTTGCGTGGGTGGGCGGTTGGATCCCCGGCTCCCGCGTGCCCGCCATCTGGTCGGTAGAAAGCTCCCGGCTGGTGATCCGCGACTCACAGGGCCGGCTCTGCTGGCAGAAACAGTTTCCTCACTTAAATAGGAATTATGAAGGTGAGGTTCGGGACAAGGTCCTCATCGAGGACATCGATGGCGACGGCCGCCCGGAGGTGCTCTTCAATTTCTTCCCGGACGACATGAGCCACTCGGCAAGCTCCCTGATGTGCTTCGGGGCCGATGGCCGGCTTCGTTGGGAGTATCGCTACGGCATGCCGAAGACGTTCGGCAACCGGTATTTCGAGCCGACTTACCGGGGCGTGTTCCTGCGGCCGGTCCGGATCGGCGGCAAGCTCCATCTGCTCGCCGTGTCCAATCACTACGTCTGGTATCCCACCCAGGTGTCCCTGCTGTCCGCGACGACCGGGAGGCTGGTCGAGCAATACTGGCATCCCGGCGCAATCTACGAGTGCGCCCTCGCCGACCTGGACCATGACGGCGAAGCCGAATTCGTCTTTGGCGCGATCAATAATCCGGGGGAAGGCCCCGGCCATCCCGCCGTGGGAGTCCTGAAGCTCCCGTTCTCGCGCGCCGCCAAGCCGGCGGCGCCCGACACCGCGTTTCCGCCACTGACCGGCGGCGGGGAGGCGGCCTATGCCCTGCTTCCCGCGGCGGACGTGAGCCAGGTGCTGTCCGTTCTCCCTACCGTGGTCGGGCTTCGCGTCGACCCCGACCGCATCTTCGTCAAGATACCCCTGCCCGAAAACGGCGCTATCATCTATTATCTCGATTTCCGACTCAACACCGTTGAGTATCGCTTCTCCGACAATTTCGCTCCCTTGCACGAACGGCTCTACCGGCAGCACCTGCTCGACCATCCGCTCAGCCCGGCCGAAACGGCATCCCTCGGTAAGGCCGTGCCGTTCGATGCGGCGCCGGATGGCAACAGTGCCCTCCTGAAGCGGTTTTGGAAATACTAACTTCATTTGTTTGCTTCGGTTAACCGTTTGCGTGGAAGTCCCGGCAGCAAGCACGAAAAAACGGAAATGTCGTCTTTGTCGTCTTCCTGTTTGCGCTCGACACAATTTATATTTGGTGCGATATCGGACGTGGGAGTCCGATAGACGGGTCTCGCGAAGCCCTCCGCACCGGACCCCAAGAGGCAAATCCATGTTCCGTTCAAGCGCACTACTCCTGTCTTTGCTGTTTCTGCTTCCGCGCAGTCTTCCAGCCTCGGCCCAACTCGTGCAGGCTTTCATGACCAAGACCGTCCCGGCCTCGGATTGCAGCGTGCCCCCGTCCGCTACTTCCTTCACGGCCACGGACTCCGCCGCCTACCTCTGGTTCATGGTGTCCGGCATGAACGCCGGAGACACCGTGGGGACGGCCTATTACACGCCGGCCGGCCAATACTATGCGGATACCAGCGGCGACTTCGTCCCAGTGCCCAGCTCTGGCACATACTGCTTTGCGGATAACGCTTTCCAAATCGCGGGCGCGGCGCCTGCCAAGCTCCCGGGCCAGTGGAAGGTGTACATCTACTACAACGGGGTACAGCTCGGAACGGTGACGTTTACCATCACGGCTGCCGCGAGCTGTACCTACACTCTGAATCCGGCGTCGGCTTCGGCTATTGCTGCCGGCGGGAACGGGTCGTTCACGGTCAGCGCGGGTACCGGATGCTCGTGGACCGCAACCAGTAGCGCCGCGTGGCTGACCACTTCCAGTTCCGGCAGCGGAAACGGAACGGTGAGCTACACCGCGGCCGCGAACACCGCCGCCAGCTCGCGAACCGGGACCATCTCCGCCGGCGGGCAAACGTTTACCTTGACGCAGGCCGGCGCATCGGGCGGATCGAGCGACACCCAGCTCTATACGAACTACAACAGCAGTGCCTGCAGCCTCACCGGGAGCTCGCAGTTCACGCTCGCGAACGCCGCAAACGTAACGCGCTTCGGCGTCTGGTACAACTGGGCCGCCGGTGAAACCGGCGTGAGCGCCACCGTGAAGCAAGGGACGAATACGGTCTTCTCCGGGAGCCTCTTGCGCTCCTCCTGCGATCCGTACCAGACATCCTGGTGCAACGCCGAGGCCCCGATCAATGCCGCGTGGCCGGCTGGGGCGTACACGGTGGCCATCAGCCCGGCCCACATGTGCATGAACTCGGGCTCGTCGAACCAGGGATTTGTCTACATCTACGGGACTTGGCAGAGCACGGCCTCGTGCTCGTATTCTTTGAGTTCTACGTCGGCTTCGCCCGGCGCTTCGGGGGGCACGGGAACAGTGAACGTGACCGCCGGAGCAGGCTGCGCGTGGACCGCCGTGAGCAACGCCGCCTGGATCACGATCACCGCGGGCGCCAGCGGGACCGGAAACGGCACGGTCGGCTACTCGGTAGCGGCCAACACCGGAGCCGCGCGTACCGGCACCGTCACCATTGGCGGCCAGGCGTTCACCGTGAACCAGGCGGCGGGCTCGGGCAGTAACTGCAACTACTTCGTGCAACCGCTGACACAAACCATTCCGGCGGCCGGCGGCACCGGTATCATCGTCCAGGTCTTCACCAGTCAGGGCTGCGCCTGGACGGCGGTCAGCAACGCACCGTGGATTACCATCATCGCGGGCGCCAGCGGGAGCGGAAACGGAGCCGTGAGCTACACGATTCCCGTGAATCCCGGCACATCGAGCCGCGTGGGCACGGTGACCATCGCCGGACAAACGCACACGGTGACGCAACTCGGTTCGGCTGTGACCTGCAACTATACCGTGACGCCCGGCAGTTGGGATCTGACCGCGGCGGGCGGCGAGTTCGCGATCCTGGTGACCACCGACGCTTCCTGCTCCTGGACGGCTGCGAGCGGAGCCGGTTGGATTGCCACCAGCTCCCAGAACGGCACCGGGACCACGCGCGCCTATTTTACGGCGCAGGCCAACAGCTCTTCCGCGGCACGTTCGGCCACACTCACGGTCGCGGGACAAACGGTAACGGTGAACCAGGCTGCCGGCGGCGCGCCGTGCGGGTACACCGCCGGTCCCACTACCTGGAACCTCGCCGCGGCCGCCACGAGCGGCGCGGTCGTGCTTTCCACGGGTGCCAACTGCTCATGGAGCGCGAGTTCCACGGTTCCCTGGATCGCCATTGCCTCGCCGTCTTCGGGCACCGGCACCGCGACCATCTCGTTCTCGGCGCAGGCGAACACCACGCCGTCGCCGCGCACCGGCATCCTCGCGGTGGCCGGCCAGGCCGTCACGTTGGTGCAGGCAGCCGCGCCGCCACCCACGCCCGCGGGTGCGCCAGCCATCTCCGACGGCGGACTCGTCAACGCCGCGAGCAACCGCGCGGGAACCCTGGCACGCGGCTCGTTCTTCACCATCTACGGCGCCAATCTCGGGCCCGCACAGCCCTCCCAGGCCACCAGCTATCCGATCCCGGACACCATGGGCGGCATCGTGGTCAACATCAGCCAGGGATCGGCCACGAAGCGCGCCTACCTGCACTTCGTCTCCGCCACTCAGGTGAATGCTATCGTTCCCTCGGATGCGCCTCTTGGAGACGTGCAGATCGCGGTGACCTACAACGGCGCCACCAGTGCCTCCGCCACCGCAACAGTCGTCGACTCGAACTTCGGGGCCTTCAGCGCGGCCGGCGGCATCGGCCCCGGCATCATCCAGAATTACGTCTCGGCATCCGTGCAGCCGCTCAACATGCCATCGATGCCGGCCAAACCGGGCCAGATCGCGATCCTCTGGGGCACGGGACTCGGTCCCATCTCCCAGGCGGACAACCAGCCGCCAGCCGGCGGTAGCATGAGCGTGCCTGTGAGCGTCGAGGTGGGCGGCAAGAGCGCCAAGATCCTCTACAGCGGACGCGCACCGAGCTTCGCCGCGGTGGACAACGTCTACTTCGAGGTCCCCGCGGACGCGCCGCTGGGCTGCTCGGTCCCGGTGCGCGTGAAGGCCGGCGACAACTACGGCAATACCGTGCGCATGGCGATCAGCGCGGCCGGCGACGCCTGCCAGGACACGGCCAATCCGTTCTCCGGGATGACCACCACGGGGGCCACCAGCGGTTCCATCGTGCTGGTGCGGGCGGCACTCGCGGGACAGCTTCAGTTCGGCCAGCCCGCGGTGGATACCACCTTCGATCTCGGACTAGCCATGTTCACGGAAACCAGCGCCGGCGGCGCCTTGGGCTTCAGCGCCGCCCTGAATCTGCCGCCGCTGGGCGCGTGCACCTCGAACACCAAGACGTTGGACTTCACCTCGCTGTTCGGCGGCAGCGTATACAGCACCGACGCCAGCGTGAAACGCGAGTTGGACGCGGGCACGGATCTCAAGATCGCCGGCCCCAATGGCAGTTCGACCCTGCATCACATGAACACCACCTCGAATACCGGGCCGTACCTGGCCGTGCTGGGAGGCACGGTGCCGATGTCAGGCGCGCCCTCGATGCCGCCGTTCCTGGAAGCCGGTGCGCTGACCGTCACGGGCACGGGCGGCAAAGATGTGGGCGCGTTCACGGCCAGCCTGACCATGCCAGCCTCCGTCACGTGGACCAACAAATCCGCGATCGGCACCGTCGACCGGACCGTCCCGCTGAATCTCACGTGGACTGGCGGCGACCCGGCGGAAACGGTGGTGATTGCCGGTGTCGTCTCCGATTCCAAGTCCAAAAAGTCCGGCGGATTTGCGTGCCTGGTAGCGGCATCGGCCGGGCAGTTCACGGTGCCGGCGTCGATCCTGGCCGACCTGCCGCCGACCCGTCCGCTCACCGGAACCGACGATACGCTAGGCGCGATCGCCCTCGGCGTGCTGCCGCTGACGAACCTGCCCCGGTTCGGAGCTTCCGGCCTGACTTCGGGTTATGGAATCGCAGGCTCGATCAGCGTCAAGACGGTACAGGTGAAGTAAAGGACCGATGACACCGCGCATCGTCATCCTGGCCTTGGGCGCCGTTCTATCGGGCGGAGGCGCTCCACGCGTGGTGATCGTGGATCTGGACGGCGTCCGGCGCGACACTCTGGAGGCGGAATACATCGGAGGCCGCCTCCCGAATGTCGCGCGCCTTTTGGGAGAAGTGGGGAACGGGCGCGAGTTCGCGACCGCGCGCTGGTATGAGCGGACCACTACCGTGTTCCCCACCGTGACCATGGCGAGCCAGGCCTCGATCTTCACGGGTGTCCCTCCTGGGCGGCACGGCATTCCCGGCAACAAGTGGTTTGACCGCGAAACGGAGCAGGTGGTCGGCTACCTGGATTCGGGAACGGTGCCCTGCGTCTATGCGCTGGACCTCTTCGGCCGGGGAGGGTGCGAGGGTGGTCTCGGAAACCGCCATCTGCGTACGCCGACGTTGTACGAAGCCGCGACGGCAGCGGGCAAGACTTCCACCGTCGTGTACAGCCAGTTCTTCCGGGGCGCGACACGCCTGGTGCTGCCATCGCTGGGCAGCATGATGAACCGGCGGAAAGGCGTGGTGGACAACTACCAGAAGTTCGACGTATCCATGGTGGATACCGCGATCGCAACCCTGCGCCACGACGGCCTGCCTGACATTCTGACCGTGTATTTCTCGTCGACGGACGAAGTGGGCCATCTCCTGGGAATCGCCGCTGAACGGATTTGCCTCGAAACGTCGGTGGATCCTCAACTGGGCCGCCTGCTGGATGCCATCGAGAGCCTGGACGCCGGCTGGCGCGCGAACACGCTGTTCGTGATCACGTCCGATCACGGCCGGACCGACGCCGCGGCAGCCCCTGGCGACCGGCACAGGGAATCGCAGGTGAGCGAACTGCTCAGGCAGGCGGGCTTCGACGGAGATCACTGCCAGGTCACCGAAAACGGTGGCTCGCTGTACGTGTACCTGCGTTCCCGGGCAGCAGGCTCGCGTTGGATCGATCCCCCCCGCCCCGAAGATGTGCGCGCGGCCGCCGACGCATTGTCGCAGGACCAGGCCCTCGGGTCCGTCACCTATGCCATCGCGGCGCGAAGCGGCGGGCCGGGCTCCGGGTATATGGCCTTCGGCAACAAGAGTCTCTCGGAAAGCACAGAACAGTTGCTGAACGCAGTCGACAGCCCACGCAGCGGAGATCTGATAGTCCTCCTCAGCCCCGGCCGCTATGCGGGCGAGAATTCACCTGCCGGAGCGCAGCACGGTAGTGTCTTCGAAAATGATCTCGCCGTGCCTATCGTGTTGGCGCTCGGTGGCGTGGCCCCCGGCCGCACGGCGCAGCCGATCGCCACCACGGACCTGGCGGGAATCATCGAGGAGTATCTCGGGATTCGCGCCCCGGCTGGATCGCGGACGCTACTGAATCGGAATGAAGAGTGTCTGCGGCGATGACGGACCGCTCAGAAGCGTGAACTTCAGCGGCTGATCGCCGCTGCTCAAGCCCGATGGCACTACCGCGTTGACCTGGTAAACCCCGGGGCTCACGATGCCGCAGAACTGGAGTTGTGCCGCCTGGCCGCCGATGGTGACCTGCGCCAGCGGCTGTGTGATATCCGGACCGGAGTGCGCTAACGGATAAGCCACACTCGCCGCCATGGCCGGGCTCAGCGGCGTCGTGGTCGGGCCGAACGCCGTGCCGTAGAGAATGATGGAATCCCCGGCCTTCGCCGGGCGGGATTGCGTTCCGCTGCCCAGCATTCCCGCGGGAGCCAGGTACTCGAAGCTGTTCGCGCCATCCAGAATGACGGCCGCGGGATCACGGCCCTGATCCTGGGAGAAGGTGAAGAGCCCCGGTGCAGCCGCCGAAAGGGAGAGCGTCGCGGGTGCACTCGAGCCCGTCGCGTTCGACACCACCACGCTCACGTTGCCCAGAGTGCCGGTGGCAGGCACCAGCGCGTTGATCTGCGTCTGATTGACGAAGCTGATGGGCGCGGGCCGGCCGTCGATCGCCACCGTCACGCCTCCCACCGTGGTGGGGAACACGTTGCCGACGATCAGGTTGTCCCAGGTCGTCACCGTCAGAGTCTGCGCCTGGCCGGGCGTGTAAATCAGGCCGTTGGCAAATGAGACGCGAACGCTGCCACCACCGCCGTTCAGCGGAGTGCCCACGTGGCACTGCGTGCATGCGATTCCGGGCTTATCGCCCGGCGCCGATGTGTATCCGTTCGGTGGTCCGAAAGGATAAGCCCACGCGGTCACAGCGCCAAGCACGGCAGTCGAAGCGAACATAGATATCCCGATCGTCATTTTCATGGCTCAGACCTCGCGAAGAGAAATGATGCGCCGACAGATCCGGCTCCCCGCTGACCGACTGTCATGGACCCCTTAGCGCATTGCAGAAAAGATAACAGGCAACGGCGCGGAATTCGTGTGCCGCGCCAGCTTTTCACAACAGTTTTACAGACGCTACACCGCTCGCTGGAATCAGTTCACAATTCCCGGGAATTTTCCGGATTGCACGCTCCCGCCGCCTCAGTCGTGTCTTCGGTCCCTATGCTATCCTGTCCGCTGCGGTGAAGATGGCCGACGATTTCCATACGGGTGGCGCGGCACGCCAGGCGCCTTCGAGGCAGGCCGCCATGCCGGGCCTGACGGGTCTCGCGGAGTTGGTCCGTCGAATGGCGCAGGGCCATCAGGACGCCCTGGCTCAGCTCTACGATCAGACTTCGTCCATGGTCAACGGCCTTCTGCTGCGCATTCTGGAACGCCCGCAGGACACCGAAGAGGTGCTGCTGGACGTCTACATGAAAGCCTGGAAATACGCGCCTGGATATTCGGAACTGCGCGGCAGCGTGCAATCCTGGCTTTTGATCATGGCGCGTAACGCGGCGATCGACCGCATCCGCCAGCGGCGCGCGCAGCCTGCGGCGGCAGCCTTCGAGCCGGACGTCTTTGGGGAACCGGCCGACCCCGGCGCCACTCCGGAGGAGGAAAGCGCGATCGCGGAACGGCGCCGGCGCGTGCAGCGTGTGCTCATGGAATTGCCGGCCGAACAAAGGGAAGCCGTAATGCTTTCGTTCTTCGCCGGACTGACTCATGCTGAGCTGGCCGAGCGGCTCGGCGAACCATTGGGAACCATCAAGAGCCGGATCCGCATGGGTCTCATCCGTCTGCGCGGCCTGCTGGAGGAGACCGCGGTATGAGCAGGCAGCCGACACCGCAGCAGTTGGAAATCATGGCGCTGGCAGACTTGGCGGGTCTCGACACCGCTGAAGCCGCCGCTCTGCTCGCCGAGAGTGCCGCGCCCGCTGCGCCCGCGCCGTCGGTGAAGAGCCGTCTGATGTCGCGCGTCGCCGCCTACCAGCAGGTCAAGCCCATCGCCGACGTCCGGCACAACGAGCCGAGGTGGATGCCCTACGGCGCCCAGGGCGTCGAAGTCAAGCCCTTGTTTATCGACGCGCAGACCGGCCGGAGCACGGTTCTGCTGCGCATGGCGCCAGGTGCGCGGCTCCCGGCGCATCACCATCACGACGTGGAGCAATGCCTGGTGGTAAAGGGCGATGTCCGCTTCGGCGACCTGGTGTACGAAGAAGGCGATTTCGTCGTGATGGAAAAACACACCGACCACCCCGAGATCCACAGCGCGGACGGCAACCTGCTCCTGCTGGTGGCGGGGCGGACGGAATTCCTGCACGCGTGATCACGCCCGGGTGATCGTAAACTTCAGCTCTCCGCTGGCAGGTAGCGACGACCACTCTGCGAGGGCCCGATAAATCCGGTCGCCCCAGACGCCGTGCAAGCGCGGATCGGGCGTTGGGATTTCTTCCACGCGCAGCCGCGGGTCGCCGGGAGCGTCGATAAAGATACGCGCGCCGGCCTCGAGCCCGAGCCCCCGCGGCCCATCCGGCCGAGCCGCTTTAGGTGTCATCAGGCTCATCTCCACTTTGCCTGGACCGCCGCGAAGCGTGTAGCGGTCCGTCACCACCATGCGGTCTGCTCCGCGGTCGAGCCGGATCGTCCGCACCCACCTCTCGACCCCGGCCACCTTCGGATATGCCGCCGCGATATCCGCCGCGAACTCCGCGCCCGCATCATCGGAGCGAAACGAGACATCTCGCGCGGCATACTGCCGGCCCGCGGCCTGCATCACGCCGTTGATGGCCGGCAGGTTGTGAAAAGCCGATTGCATCGTCCAGATCTCGTACCGCTGCGCGCTGAACGTCTTGGCGGTATACGTCTCCACACCGACATCGATCAGCACCGGGTTCCCGTCCAGGAACACCACGAAGTTGCCCACATCGTTGTGATTGTGGCTTTCCGCATTGTGCCCGCCGAGCGCCGCGAAGTAGAAGCCGTTGACCGCGCCCAGGCGCAATCGCGCCGCGGCCACCTGGATACCGGGCAGCCATGCTTCGCGCAGCAGCGGCTGGCGGGCTTCCGCCGTACGCGTCTCTGCCAGGCCGAACAGCGCGGGAAGGGCGCGGCCCAGGTTTTCCAGCGAGGGTCCGCCATGCTGCACCTGGTACGCTCCGAACGCCTTTAGATCCCCGTCGCCGGTTGCCTTGCCGAAGCGGTACATCAGGCTGCCGTCGGGCCGAACCTTGGCCGGCGCGTCGGCGAAGTTGACGAACCAGTCCCCGGCGATATGGACGCGATAGATGTATGCGCCGATCTGGCGCACCAGCGGCAGGTCGAAGTAATTGACGGCGCCGGCCGTGGCCGACCGCACGAGCTCCAGGCATTCGAACAGCGATGCGCCCGCGCGGCTCCAGTATCCCGGTCCTTCATCGCAGCCGCCGTCCTCATGGTAGGAATCGAGGAAACGGTCGAGGCTGGTAAGGATTTTGAAGACCGTACCGGCGCGGCGCGCGAAGTCCTTGTCCAGGAGCAGGGCGCAGGTCAGCACGTTGGAATTGATCCAGGGATTCCAGTTGTTGACGGGCCGG
>DATJYJ010000481.1:0-7272 GCA_035578025.1 Verrucomicrobiia bacterium | reverse complement strand
TTGAGGCGGAAGAAGACGCAAGGGCGCCCGAAGTACTCGAACACGCGCTCGCGGCCCAGACAGGTTTGCGCGTACTCGCCGACCGGCGCGGGCGCATCCGTCTCGCGCGAGCCGCCGGCCGCGGGATCGCGCAGCGCGTAGAGGTTGCCGGTCGAAAACACCACAAAGCGGCTGTCCCGGAAGTGCTCGCACACATTCGCGGGCACCACGGTATTCATGGCCCACGTCAATTCGGGAGCGCCCGTCGACCCGAACTTCCGACCGGCGAGGTAGAGCACGTTGGGACAGCGCGGCAGCCGCAAGACCGCGTCGCGGTCCAGCAGGTCGCAGGCGATCGGCTCGACGCCGGGCACGTCGATGGCGCGCCGTGACACGGCAATCACGCGCCGCGAGTCTCCCGCCGCGCGTTGGCAGAGGCGCGCGAGCGACGGGCCCATCTTGCCGCCGGCGCCGAGAATGAGGATGTCGCCCTCGATGCGCCGCATCGCTTCGATATCGGCCTCGCTCGGCTTTGACAGCGCTGCTTCCAGATCGGTCAGGTTTTGGATCATGCGAACTCCGGGCCGCAGATGGCGTACAAGTGCCTCGCGGGTAAGCCGCCCCGCAGAAACATACGCAGGAACGGCCGTTCTTCGATAAACCCGACGTCGCGCAGCCAGGCAAGCCATGCGTCGTCCGCCTGCGGCACGTCGATCGCGAAGGTGCGCCCGCCGAGCCGTGCCAGACACGAAGCCACCAGTTCGCGCGCGGTGTCCCGGTCCTCGGCCACCACCGGGCCAAGCTGGTGATACCGGAATCCCGGACGGCCCAGGCAAAACCCGCGGCCGGGCACGATCCAGGCGCACTCCGGCGCGCGCTCGAGCAGCGATTCCAGCAATCGCCGGCGGTCCGCGCCAATCGATTCGCAGTCCATGCGGCACGCGGCTTCGAGATCCGCCGTCTGCATCGGCCGTGCCTGCCCGGTCCCTTCGAACCGGGTGGCATCCACGGTGATCTTTGCTCGCACCAGCGTATGGCCATCCAAGAACCCCGCCCGCCGGTAGAGGGGCTCCCCCGCAGGCGTCGCATCCAGCCCGACGCAGGCATCCCCGCCGCTCGCGGCCAGCGCTTCGGCGAGCAGCCGCGTGCCCAGCCCGGTCCGGCGCTCGGCGGGATCGACCAGCATCATCGCTACCCACGCCAGCGATCCGTAGCGCACCAGGGCCGAGGTACCGATGATCACGCCGTCCCGCTCCGCTACCCAGCTCTCGCTCGGAGCGTCGATCGCCAGGCGCCAGTCCTCTTCGAGTTGGTTCCAGCCGGCTGCACGCGACAGCCGGAGCCCGCCCGGAATGTCTTCACGGGTCATGGGCCGTACCATGATCGCCACGGCTAGAGCGCCGGTTTGCTCGCGGCCATGGCGCGTTCGAGCGCGCGCAACTCGACGAGCACCTTGTCTGCCGGTTCGCTCTCCAGGCGCGAGGCAGTCTTCCGAATCATCAGCCTGGTCGCGTCCTGATTGATGCCGGCCTGCGACCGCGCGGCCACTTTGCTGAGCTGCGGCAATGAGTCGGACCATTGCTTCAGATCGGCGGCCACGGCATCTTTCGATTGGGCCTTCTCGAACCGTCCGATCAGCTCCCGTACCGCCGCAAGGGTGGCGCGGCGGCGCTCCATCAGTTGCGTGACCTTCTCGGGAATGCAGGCCGTGCTGCCGTCGGCGTAGATCGCAGCTTGCATCTTTACGTAATCGGGCACGGCGCCCACCGTCATGTTGGAGATGTTCTTGCGGACCTCGGCGCCGGGCGCGACCGGCTCCGCGTCGGGAACGTCCTGCCAGTAGGAGAACGAGCTGCCGGGATAGTCGACCAGCTCGATGAGGTACGCGGTCAGCGTCTGCGCCGACGTGTTCTTGATATAGAAGATGGAGCCACCCGCGGCCGGTTCGATGCGCAGTGTGGGACAGGCTTCAGCCTGTCCCGGACCGGCTGAAGCCGGTCCCACAAACACCCCCACCGCCAGCGCCGCGGCCGCGAACTTAAGCAATGGCATATAGTGCTATTATCATGCGATTCGCACCCGTGCTTTGCCTGGCCGCGGCGTCCTGCCTGACGGCGCAAGTCCGGTATACGGACGACGGCAGCATCACCATCGATGGCAAGCCGTTCACCACGTTCCACAAAGGCGCGGAAGTCGGCAAGCCGTATCTGGCGCCCGTGCGTTCGGCCTCGGGCAAGATCGTGACCCGCGGATTTCCCATGCAGGAAATTCCCGGTGAGAGCCGCGATCACCTGCATCACACCGGCCTCTGGTTTTCTTACGATGACGTGAATGGCACCAAGCTCTGGGAGAATCATCCGTCCTACACCAAGCCGCACATGGGGCGGGAGGTGGTGACCAATCAGGGTTGGAAGAACGGTGTGCTCACGGCCACCATCGAGTGGCGCGATCCCGACGGCAAAGTGCTGCTGGTGGAAACCCGCGAGATGACCTTCGCTGGCGATTCCAGGCTCCGCACCATCGATTTCCGGATCACGCTGACCCCCGCGCAGGACGTGACCTTCGGCGACACCAAGGAAGGCGCCTTCGCCATCCGCCTGGCCGAGCCCTTCACCGAGCGAAAGGGCGGCCGCATGGTGGGCGCCGACGGGCGCACCACCATGAAGAACGTCTGGGGCAAACGTTCCAACTGGGTCGACTACACCGCGGAACTCGACGGCGAGCGCCTCGGCGTGGCCATGTTCGATCACCCGAGCAATCCGCGCCACCCCACCTACTGGCACGCCCGCGACTACGGCCTGTTCGCTCTGAATCCCTTCGGCCGAGCCGCGTTCGACGACAAGCAGGAAGAAAGCAAATGGCAGGTTGCGAAGGGCGACAAGCTTACCTTCCGTTGGCGCGTGGTGGTGCATCCCTGGGATGCCGAAACCGGCAAGGTCGCCGAATTGTACAAGGACTACGCCGCGCGTTAGTCCGTCAGCTTCGGCGGCGCCTGATAACTCAGCGACAAGCTGTACGGCGTCTTAACTCCTGCCGCAGCTCCTTGCAGCAGCACCTTGAATTGATACCAACCCTGTGTCCCCGAAAAGAAAGTCAGAGTCTCGCCCGATCCCGCATTCGAGAACGTCTTCGACGCGGCAATCGCTCCTTCAGGTCCCACGGCGCTCAGGATCAAAGCTGCCGCCCCGCTCCACCCCGTCGTATCGAAGGTCAAGCCGGCGGAAACCTGCGTCCCCGCCTCGACCCAAACCCGAAAAATTTTGACGGTGCCGCCGCTTTCTGCCGGGCGCAGGTCGAGGTCTTGCGCACCTTCAAACACTTGGATGGTGGGCGAAGGCGTCGTCGTAAATCCGCCGGAGATTCCCGCAACCGAGTAGCAGACGTATCCCAGCCCATCCGCATTTCGCGGCAGGTTCAGCGTCACCGATCCGTCGCCGCCTGTGCGGACGTCCGGAGCGTGTCCGGTATAGTCGTGCAGCAAACTTTCGGGCGGAAAACCAGTAGCCACGTGAATCGACCGGCCACTCTGCTTGTCCTTGTTCAGGCCAACCAGGAGATGCGCCCCAGCCAGGCGCTCGAAAGCGAAAACACCCCCATCCTTCCAGCGTTGCAGCGTCGGTCCCTGCGCAATGTTCTGGTGAATCCACATCAGGTTAACGATCACGCCTTGCAGCCGACTGCCCAGACATCCCGGGTCTGTGCTGTAGTCCTTGTAGAAGACACATGGCAGCCCTTCCGACGTCAGGATATAGGCATAAGCCAGCGGCTTGTCTTCGGGCTGAATATTCTTCGGAACCAGGTCCCGCCGCGACTCGGTATCGTGGTTCTCCACGAACGTCACCGCGTGCATCGGATTGACGCCGGCGAGCCCCGCATGATCCAGATTCGCCATGTTGAACGCCGCATCGTTGGACATGGCCAGGAGGGTAAAGTACAACGGGAAGTCGAAAGCGCTCGTGCGGCCATTCATCCACACCGGAATCTGAATCCAGTCCTGAACGTGCGCAACGGAGCCATCCCAGTACTCGCCCACGGCGAACTTGCCGTGCAGTGGGTCGATTTCGAGCAACTGCTTCAGATAGTCGGTCGAGATTCCCTGGACGTGATCCAGCCGGTAGCCCTGCGCGTTGATTGCCCTGCTCTGCCACTGTACCGCTGCATTCAGATTCCGCAGAACGTACCCCGGCGGCTTCGCGTTAATGTGCGCCAGATCGGGCCCGAAATAGACTTTCGAGCCCATCTGTAGTTCGCCGATGCCGTCAGGCACATGCGGATCCTGCGGAATGTCCGGATGAAACCCGGCAGGGACCGCGCCGGCCGGGTAACGCGAATGAAAGGACTGTGCGTTCTTCGGAAAGCGCCCGCCGCCCTTGTTTCCGGATGCGTCCAGATACTCGAACGTCATCTCGTCGTCGCCTGAGCCGCCCTTCCGATGATTCAACTGGAGATCCAAATAGATGTCCAACCCGTTGGCCCGGAGGATCGCCGCGCAGCGCGTGAGTTGCTCCCGATCGCCGTACCTGGTGTGGACGGTTCCTTTCTGGTTTTTCCAACCCAGATCGTAATCGTCGTAGACGCTGTACCCCAGCGCAGCCTCGCTGTGACCCTGCTGGGCCTTGGTGACGGGAGGCAGCCACACGCCGGTGAATCCGTGCTTCGCCAAAACATCCGCCTGCTTCGCGAGATGATCCCACCACCAGTCGACGCCGGGTCCATCGTTGGGATCCGCGGGCGAAGGCAAGGCGACATACTTCCCCCGCTTGTAAAACGCCTGCAACAATAGCTTGGGCGTCATCAGTGGCCCGCCCCGAGAAGGCCGTAAATGACCAGCGCGGGCTGATCCCCAATGTTCGCCTTGATGTGCGTGCCGGTCGGCAGCACCGTCTCCTGCTGGAAGGTCGCTACATAGACTTTCCCGTTGGCAACCGTGGGCGGACAAAATTTCGCAAATTGCCCGAGGCTGTCGTTGTTTCGGCCCGTGCCCTGGCTGTCCCAGATCTCTCCCTTCGACACATCGTTCGCATCAAACGCGCGCAGCACGCCGCGCACGACTCGAGGATTCGCGTTTGCCTCAAACGGCATGTTCACCCAAACGATGCCGGTGCCATCCGTGGCACCATTCGCGGACAATGTCAGAAAGCCTCCCGGCATCCAGGTGGAATCGGCCCTCGTCGGCGAATACACCGGAGGGTTCGGATATCCCGGGTACGGCGCTACCTCCTGGCTCATTTTGAAAGGCGCATCCGACTCGAATTTCCATCCGGCTCCTCCGGGTGCGGTATCCGGGATCAGCCGGTATTGCTTCAGTCGATCCTCTTCCCCCATGACATACACGAACATCTCGCCGTTTCGCGGCCAGATCACGGGCGCCCCGTGAATGTTGTACCCGACAAAATTTGCCGGCACCGGATCCGGTGTCACCTGAAAGGAATGCAACGAGGGCTTCGTTCCCTTGCCCAGGTTGGCCTGGTCGAGCAGGTACATGCGCCCCTCTTTCCCGCCGGTGACCGCCAGGTGCGAGTTTGGAACCAGGGCGATCCCGCCGGACCCCAGATCGTAATCCTTGTCCTTGAGCAGATCCTGGTTTGCCGGCGTGAACCAGTCCAGGATTCGCAACCCGCCTCCACCCACCTTCAGTTTCACAACGCTGTCGCCATAGTCGGTGGTGCCGTTGTAGGTGCCGTTGCCGGTGGTGAGAAACACGTTCCCGTTGTCGTCGGTCGCAGGCCCCTGGCCGGACATCCAGATTCCTCCCATCCCTTCGATGTAAACGTGCCGTTGAGGATCGAGCGGTCCCTTACCGTTCAAAGTCGTGCAGAACACGCCGACATTTTTCGGCGCTTTCGGATTCGAAACATCATAGGCGAACACCCATCCGTGATAAGGACCGGCATCGCAGTGTCCGCCGAAGGCGATGTAAAGGAGATTCCCCGACAACAGAAGGCCGGGCCGGTTCAACTGGTACTTCGGATTGAATGCGATCGTAGCCGACGCGCCTGTACCGGTCGATCCCAGGCCTTGCCCATTCACCTGTCCCTGGATGGGCGTACTGCTCACGAGGTTGCCCGTCGCGAGATCGAGCGCATGAAGCGTATACGCATACTGGCTCCCCGGCTTCGTCTTCGCGGTAACCCAAACCACGCCCGTCCGGGGTGAGCCTCCGGTGAGCGCAATCGCTGGTGTTCCCGTGATGCCGATCTGAAGCGTGATATCCGTACAATCCGGTTTGCCGATGTCGCTATACATCGTCTGGTAATCGATCGACGGGCCGAGATTCCTCTGCCAGATCTGCGCGGTCGTGGATGCCTGATTCGTATCCTCCGCGTTGAACGAATACACGCTGTTGTTTTCCGTCGCCACGACGGCCATCGTCTTCGCGGCCCCACTCGGGTCTTTCGCGTTCGTGACAATCAGCGGCTGTGCGTAGATATTGCCATCTACAATGCGATACGCGAGTTTCCCGAATTCGTTGTTATTCACATGGGCGACGGTGAGTTGTTTCTCGTTGAGGTTCGCGCCGGTTCGGGCATTGTTGCCATGCTGGGTCAGAACATCGACCTGCGCGCATAGCAAGTGGATGAATATGGCGCTCATAATCGGGCAGACCACGACTCTTCTCCGCACAAATCACCTCCAGGTTT
Organism: Verrucomicrobiia bacterium; assembly: GCA_035578025.1. Classification (GTDB taxonomy): domain Bacteria; phylum Acidobacteriota; class Terriglobia; order Bryobacterales; family Bryobacteraceae; genus Solibacter. The sequence continues at coordinate 652 of DATJYJ010000481.1, read as the reverse complement.
GCCAACGTCTTCGTGGACTTTCTCGGTGAAACAATATTATGGGTGAATTAAGCCCGGCGCAAGGTACTGTGAATCACCTTTATCGATCCGCGAGCTTTCTACCCGCGTTCAAGTTATCGAAGTTGAGGATCGCGTTGAACACCAGGAAGTAGCTGCCCTTGGTTTCCGCGCGCCAGAACGGATTATTGCTGAACAGCACCACGTGGCCGTCGCCGAAGGGCGAGTCGATCACCGCGGCATGCTGGGCCAGCTCCGCCCCTTGATCCAAAAGTCCGGTAACCAGCAGCTCATTGTTGTTGGCGTAGCGCAGCACGACTCGCGGACGCATGGCGGGCGGAATCACGCCGACCGGATTGCGCATCTGCTCGCTGGTCAGCGGCGTCGCCTCCCAGACCTCGGCGTGCGGTTCTTCCGGCGCCTCGACCGGTGTGCGGCCTTGCGGAAGATCGGGGTCGTCCGCCGTGCCGCGTCCCGTGGGCCGCTCGCGCTCATCGGTGGCGCCGCGCCGGCCGCCTCCCCCGCCCACGACATTGGTCAAGCCGAAAATCGGTGGGTTGGATGCGAAGATCGCCAGGTTGTCGTTGTAGCCATAAGCAATCGGACTGGCGGCGTCCACCATTTTGGAGCGCAGCCCCGAGCCCGTCACTTTCAG
>DATJYJ010000480.1:0-34017 GCA_035578025.1 Verrucomicrobiia bacterium | reverse complement strand
GGCGACCGCCTCTGCGTCCAGCTCCCCAACTGCCTGGAGATCGTCGACCTCTACCTCGCCTGCACGCGGCTCGGCGTGATCTTCGTGCCCATCAACGTGCTCTACCGCGATCGCGAGGTCGCCCACATCCTGCGCGACGCCGAGCCCGCCCTGGTAATCACCCCCGCGGACCTGCCCTCGCTCGAAGGCCTCGACCCTGTCCGGCCCGATGTGCAACTCGACGGCGACGCGCCCGCCGGCATCATCTATACATCGGGCACCACCGGCGCATCCAAGGGCGCCGTTCTCACCCACAACAACTTCGCCGCCAACGCCGTCACGCTGATCACCTGCTGGCAGATCGCTGCCGCCGACCGCTTCCTGCTGGCGCTTCCGCTCTTCCATGTCCACGCCCTCGGCAACGGCCTCCACTGCTGGCTGGCCAGCGGCTGCCGCATGCGCCTCTTGGAACGCTTCGAACACGCGGCCGCTGCCGCCGAATTCCTCGATTTCCACCCGACCCTCTTCTTCGGCGTTCCCACCATCTACGTCCGCATGTTGGATTGGCCCGTGGACACTGCCCGCGAGATCGGCTCCTCGGCTCGGCTGTTCGTCTCGGGCTCCGCGGCGCTGCCCGCCCACGTGCTCGAACAGTTCCGCGCGCGCTTCGGCCACACCATCCTGGAGCGCTACGGCATGAGCGAGACGCTCATGAACGTAAGCAACCCCTACGTCGGCGAACGGCGTCCCGGCAGCATCGGACTGCCGCTGCCGGGTGTCAGCGTCCGCGTCGTCGAGGGCGAGCTCCTGCTCAAAGGCCCCAACGTGTTCGGCGGGTACTGGCGCCGCGAGGATGCGACTCGCGCCGCTTTCGACGGAGCCTGGTTCAAGACCGGCGATCTCGCCGACGTCTCGCCCGACGGCTACTACACCCTGCGCGGCCGCAAAAGCGACCTGATCATCTCCGGCGGCTTCAACATCTACCCGCGCGAGATCGAGGAGTTCCTCCAGGAGCAGCCCGAAGTCGCCGAGGCCGCGGTCTGCGGAGTTCCCGACGAGGTGCGCGGCGAAGTGCCGGTTGCTTTCCTGGTCCTCAGGAGCGCCGTCGAGCCCGCCGAGCTCGAAGCCCGCTGCCGTGCCAACCTGGCCTCCTTCAAACTCCCGCGGGCGTTCCACGCGGTCGAGAGCCTTCCGCGCAACGCTCTGGGGAAAGTGCAGAAGCACCTGCTCCGGCCGCCGGACAAAGCCTGATGCCGCACGATGCGGCACCGGCTTGCCTCTATTCCGAATAATTCTGCACGTAGAGATCCCGCGGCAGGCCCTTACCTCTCGCGCTGTGCTGCAAGCGTACCGCGTCTTCATGGCTCATTCGGCCGCCCAGAGAGACCAGATAGTAGCCTCTCTGGCTTCTCGGTGAGAACACGCTCGCATTCAGCCCGGGATGCAGCCGATTGAGCTGTTCTACCTTCTTTGCCGCAGCGTCCCGCGTAAGGAACGTGAAGGCGATCACGCGCCAAACCTCCTTGCTCCCCAGCGGGGAGGGCTTAGGCTGCGTAGCAACCGGAGCCTTCGGCAGGGGAGCAGCCGGGGAAGCTGCGGCGGCTGGCGGGGCAGGAAGAACTCGCCGCTCTGTGGCAACCTCCGTGCGGCGCGGCCAATTCAGCACGAAGATCAGTAGTAGGAATCCGGCGGCACCCCCGAGGATCCACCTCGGAAAGCGGAATACCGGCACCGCTTCCGGAATGTGGCGATGAGGCGGCGGGAGAGAGGCCGCATTGTCGCGGACCACCTCCTGCGGCATCGATGGTGGAGATTCGACAATTGGCTGCGCCGGTTCCGGTACAGGTACGGCTTGAACCGTTGGGTCTAGGGCTGCATGGATCTCTGCCAGCGTCCAGCGTGTCTGCGGGTTTGGGTCCGCTGCGTGAGCCGCAATCTCCTCGCTCCTCGGCGAAGCTGCCATCAGCGCTTGCTGCCACAGCTCGCCGAGCAGGCGCACATCTTCGCGGTAGGAGGAGGAGGTTTCGGCCTCATGCACGGCGTCGGTCGAGAGCTTGATTCGGTCGCCGACGGCCACAATATACTCGGCGTCGAGCGCGCCCAGCACCAGCCCCTGAGCATGGAGGTATCGCAGGGCATCGATTGCTGCATCGAGGACTTCTCTCGATTCCCGTGAGTCGAGAGGCGATCGCTCGAGCGCCGAGGCCAGCGTTTCGTCGGGAGACTCGAAGACGGCGTAGAACACCGTTTCGCCGCCGTGCTCCGCCCGTCCGAAATCCAGCAGTTCGATCAAATTCGGGTGGCGAAGCTGGCGGGTTCGATACCAGAGATCCAGCAGCACCGCGCCATCACCGGCCGTCTGCGGAACCAGCTTCACAACGGCACGGCGCTCGGGGGACAGCGAGGTTTGAAAAAACGCCGCGTTCTCATCGCCGGCCAGCCATGCCTCCAGCGTGTAATTTCCGGCAAGGGATGCACCTTCCCAGTGCTCCCGCAAATGATTTCTGTCCTGGTCAGGCATCATGCGAAAAAAATCCACGTAAAACTTACGCGTACACGGGCCATGAAATCGTGATCGCAAGAGATAGAGCAACTGGCCCTCCAGATGCTACGGCTGTCTCACCAGAGCACTCACCGCAAAAAAGGAAGGAACCGAAGTGTGGAATAAACGAAACGATGAACCCACCGCCTCTGGCCAGCCCGTCGAACCGGTCCGGATGCCTGCTCCCATACCGATCGCTCCGCCCGCTCCCGAAGCATCGCCGGTCACAGTGAGCGGTCCCAGGCAGTCGGCGGTAATTGGCCCTTCAATGTCCATCAAAGGCGAGATTCACGCTCGCGAGGAACTGCTCGTGGATGGCGACGTCGAGGGAACGCTGGAATCCCAGAGCCTGCTGACCGTGGGACCGAACGGGAAGGTGCGCGGAAACATCAAGGCGCGCCAGGCAGCCATCTTCGGTAGCGTCCGAGGCAACGTCGAGGTGACCGAGAAAATCGCCATCCGCGATCAGGGAAGCTTGATCGGCGACATCAAAGGCGCCGGCATCAGCATCGACGACGGGGCCTATTTCAAGGGCAGTATCGACATTGTGCGGCCGGAGCCGAAAGTGGCCCCGGTGAAGCCCGTGGAGAAGGCGCCGCGCGTGGAGGCGCACGCCGTCTGACAGCGTGGGGTGGAAAAGCGACTCCCGTCGTCCGCCCAGTCCTGTCCTCAGTACCCGCCACTCCCCCTGAGCCTGGCCTCGTGATCGCGGACCGCGGCGATCTGCTTCTCGTCGGCCTGTGGCAGATGCCCTTTCTGCTTCAGGTCTTCGAGTACGGCCCGCTCGGCGGCGAACTCGGATGCCGCGCGCGCCAGGCAGGCGGCGCCGGCGTGCCGCTTCACGCATTGGGCCTCGAGGGCCACGGCCAGATCGTCGTGCGCGGTGGCCAGGGAACGGGATACCTGCCATCCCGCGCCCTCGCGCGCGGCCAGCTTCTGGTACATGGCGATGGCGCGGCGCAACTCGGCCTCCGATCCGGCAAGATCGCCCATGTCGAAGAGCGTGACTCCGATTCTCATCACGGCGGAGGCCAGCGAGTCGGCGGCGCGCTGATCGTTGGGGTCGGCCTGCGCCACCTCGGTGCGCAGCGCGAGTACGCGGCGGTAGGCGGCCAGGGCGTCGGAGGGATTGCCCAGCCGGTTGGCTACCCAGGCGAGGTCGCTGTAATCGTACGACAGATCGAGCTTGGCGCGAGCGTCGTTGGGTTTGCACGCCAGACGCTGCTCATCGAGAGCGGCGGCCTGCTGGTATTCGGCCTTGGCTTCCTGGTAGCGTTTGGTCACGCCGTACAGGGCCCCAAGTTTTTTCCGCGCGAGGGCCATGGTGCGCAAGGCTTCCAGGTTGCCCGGCTGGAGTTCGAGCAGGCTCTGAGACAACTGCCGGATGCGCTCGCGAATCGGGATGGCCTCAGCGTATTGCTGCTGGTCGGTGTGCAGATCGGCGACCACGGTGAGCGATGCGATCAGCGCCTGGAGATTTCTTGGTTCGGCGGGATCGGAGCGATATCCAGCCTCGGAGAAAGCGATCGTCTTCTGCGCCACCGCCAGCACTTTCTGGAACTGGCCGCCGGCGGAATAGGAGTGCGCCAGCATGTTGGCGACACGGATATAGTCGCGGCGCAGGCCCGCGTCCCGGGGCGAGCTCGCGGTCAACCGGGCCAGAATGGCTTCGGCTCTTTCGAAGTTGGCGGTGGCCTGCGGCACCTTGCCCAGGCTGGATTCGCCGAGGTAGCCCTGAACTTCTGCGACGCGCGCATAGCCCAGCGCGGCGTCGCGCTGGAGGTCGGGGCGGCTTCCGGCTTCACGCGCGAGGCTCTCCAGGTATTCCATGGCGCGCTTGACCAGCAGCTCGCGCGCCGCGGTGGAACCGGGGAGCGTGCTGATGGCGTCGTGCAGCTCGAACATGACCGAGCCGGCGAGGCTGCGCACCTGCTGGAAGCGGCGTTCGGCGCTGCGCGCCTGCCACCAGGCTGCGGCCGCGAACCCGATGATGAGCAGCACCGCTACCGCAGCCGCAGGCGCCGTGATGCGATGGCGGCGCAGCCACTTGCCGAAGCGATAGCGGGCGGTGGCGGCGCGGGCCCGCACGGGACGGCCGTCGAGGTGGCGCCGGATGTCCTCGGCAAACCCGGCCACGCTGGGATAGCGCTGGTTCGGGTCTTTGGCCAGGGCTTTCGCGACGATGTTCTCGAGATCGCCGCGAAGGCGCGGATGGCCGGAGAGCGGCAAGGGCTCGCGCTCGCAGATTGCCTGTGCAATTTCCAGCACCGAGCTCGATTTGACGTCGTAGGGCCGGCGTCCGGCCAGCAACTCGTAGAGAATCACGCCGAGCGAATAGACGTCGCTGGAGGCGGCATAGGGCTCGCCGCGGACCTGTTCGGGACTGGCGTAAGCCGGCGTCATGAGGGCGGCGCCGGTGAGCGTGAGATCTTCGCCCGCGGAAGAATCGATGGCCCGCGCCAGTCCGAAATCAAGCAGCTTGGGAGTTCCGTCCGCCGCCACCAGGATGTTGCCCGGCTTGAGATCGCGGTGCACGATCAGCCGCTGGTGGGCGTACTCCACCGCGTCGCACACACCCAGAAACAGGCGCAGCCGCTCTTCAATGCCGGCGTTGTGCTCTCCGCACCACGCGGGCAGCGGGACGCCCTCCACGTACTCCATCACGAAGTAGGGCTGGCCTTCGGCGGTGGTGCCGCCGTCCAGCAGGCGCGCGATGCCGGGATGTTCGAGAGTGGCGAGGATCTGCCGCTCGCGGCGGAAGCGCCGTTCCAGATCGGGATCGCGCAGGCCGCTGGTGATGAGCTTGATCGCGGCCTGCTTGCGGAACTCGCCGTCGGCGCGTTCGGCCAGATAGACCACACCCATTCCGCCGCGTCCCAGCTCGCGCAGAACCGAGTAAGGTCCAATCTGCGAGGGCAGGGCATCGGGAGCGCGCAGCGTAGCGCCGGGCGATTGCTGCGTGTTCAGAATTTCGCCGGCGCGGGTTTCCACGGCGAGCAGCGATTCCACCGTGGCACGCATGCCGATGTCGCCGCCGCAGAGTTTTTCAAGGAGCGCGGGCCGCTCGTCCTCGGGGGCCTCCAGGAGCGCTGCCAGAATCTCCTTCACCTCGCTCCATCGCGCGGCGGTCATTGCAGCGCGTCGCCCTCCATCTGGTGCATGAGCCAGAGACGCGCCGTACTCCATTCGCGTTTCACGGTGGCCGGTGAGATCCCCAGGACCTCGGCGGTTTCTTCCACGGAGAGCCCGCCGAAGTAACGCAGCTCGACCACGCGCCCCTGCTGCTGGTCTAAGCTGGTGAGGCGTTCGAGCGTAGTATTCAGGTGGAGGATATCGAGGCGCGGATCCAGGCGCACACCGAAGGCTTCGTCCAGCGCCACCATCTGCACGCTGCCCTCGCGCTTGGCCGCCTTGTGAGCCTGGGCGTGGTTGATAAGGATGCGCCGCATCATGGTGGCAGCCATGGCGAGGAAGTGGGCGCGATTGCGCCAGTCGACGGCGTGCTGATCGATCAGGCGCAGATAGGCTTCATGCACCAGGGCGGTGGGCTGGAGGGTGTGGTCCGGCCGCTCCGCGGCGAGAAAGCGCCGCGCCAGGCGGCGCAGCTCTTCGTAGACCATCGGCGTCATTTCATCCAGTGCCCGTTTATCCCCGTTCCGCCATCTGAGAAATAGCTGAGTGAGATTCTGAGGCGCCAGCGATCCGTTGGTCAAATCACTTCTATTTTAGAACGTTCGTGTGAGCCGGCGCGATTCGATTTCCTGCGTAGTAATGCATGAGGCTGTCTCCGCTGGGTTTGACGGGATTTGTGTTTGCTTTGGTTATGGGAATTCAGGTACTACCGCTTGCGGCGCAAGCGCCCACAGGGCTGGCGGTGAAAACCGCCACCAGCAAGCGTGTGGACCTTGCATGGGCCGGCGCCGCGGCAAGTTACACGGTGCAGCGCCGGATTTTGGGCGGATCGTTCTCGAACCTCGCCAGCTCCGTCACGACTGCCAGCTATTCCGACACCAGCATCGATCCCTACACAACGTACCAGTACCAGGTGGTGGCAAATTTGAACTCGGGGGCTTCGTCGCCATCGGGACTGGTGACCGTGGGACCGCCGCCTGCCGGGTTCACAACCGCCGCACCGGCGCCGGGGCCTCCCGGAGGACCGGCATCCGGCAACTACGGATACAACCTCGCGGTCACACTGGACGGCAACGGCGATCCGGCGTTCGCTTTCATCTTCTATGACCCGAATCTCGATAGCGATCCTTCCGATACGCGGATCGAGTTCCAGTCGTGGAACCGCGCGCTCTACAAGTGGAACGACATCGTGCACGCGGCTACGGGGCTCGGCGACACGGGAACTTCGTTTCACCAGGTGCTGTCGCTGGCCTACGATGCCAGCACCAATACCTTCGGCATCGCAACCGAGGTGAACCAAGCCGCGTCGATCGCGCTCTACCTCTCCACGGACGGCGGCACCGCCTGGACCAGGAAGACGACATTCACCAGCAGCGCGGGCGGATTCAGCTCGCCCTCGATGGCCTTCAGCGGAGGCAACATTTATATGGTGTACGTGGTGGACGGCTCCGGGCTGAAGTACGTCACGGGCAAGCTCAGCGCGGACCCTTCCACCTGGCAGACCAAATCCGAGCCGAAGGTGTCCGGGGTAGCGGCTGCGAGCGGTGATGTCACCATCTCTCTCGCTCTGGACAGCAACGGCAATCCCGCTGTCGCGTGGTTCGCCGACGATCTGACCAAGAGCTACAACCGGATCCTGCAATTCTGGCGGCCCGCGGGCAGCGCGGCTCCGGTCAAGGTGATGGACAGCCAGAACCAGCAGAGCGATCAAATCGCGGTGAAGCTGGTGTTCGCCGGCTTGAACCCGCGCCTGCTGGCCTATCTCGTGCGCCTGGATTCCGTGGATAACGACTTGAACGATCGCAGCGCCAAGTCTGATGATGGAGGCAATACCTGGTCGGCGCCGGTGACGCTGCCCATGGACGGCGACCGCAGCAGCGACTATCCCTTCGATCTCGCGGTGGACAGCCAGGGACACGGGGCGGCGGCAATCGGATCGAACGGCGGGTTCAACGGCGGCGACTGCGGATTCCCGAAATTTTCGCGCACCAACGACTTCGTCACGTGGAAGACGTGCGACGTGGCCAACAATGTGCAAGCCACCGGGAATTACTCGGTCTATCCAGGTGCGATGGCGGTCGTGTTCGGCGGCAATGACCGGCTCTACTTCCTGTGGTGGGACGCGGACGGCATCGACATGTATCGCGAGCCGCCCGCGAGCGCGGTGACCGGGCCCAGCATTTCGGCGGTGGTGAACGGCGCGACCTTCCAGCCGGGAATCGTGGCGGGATCGTGGGTGACGATTCAGGGCGCGAACCTGTCGGACGTCAGCCGCACCTGGGGCGACTCCGATTTTACCAACGGCAATGTGCTGCCGACGAACCTGAGCGGCGTGTCGGTCAAAATCAACGGCCTGGATGCGCCCGTGTATTACATCAGTCCGGGGCAGATCAATGTGCAGGCCCCGGCCAATATCAACGGCACCGTCAGCGTGGTGGTGACCCACAATGGCGTAGCCGGCAGCCCGGGGAGCGCGAGCGCGGTAGCCTCGGCGCCCGGACTGTTCACGTATTTGCTCGGAGGACGGACCTACCCGTCGGCGCTGTTTAACGGGACGTACACGATTGTAGGAGATCCCGCACTGTACAGCGCCGCGGCCAAGGCCAAGGCCGGCGACATCATCCAGCTTTACGCAACGGGGTTGGGTGTGTCGCCGGCCGGGAACATCATCACGAGCCCGATTGCATTCAGCGGCACGGTGACGGCGACCATCGGCACGGCGAACGCGCCGGTGTTGGGGACCGCGCTGGTGGCTGTGGGGGAATTCCAGGTGAACATTCAGGTGCCCAGCGGGCTGGCCGACGGGGAGTATCCGCTGGCCATCAAGGTGAACGGGACCGCGAGCCAGAGCGGCGTGGTGATCCCGATCACGCACTAAGAAGCGCGCCTCTGGCGCGTGCGGGCCGGGAGGCCCGCGTTACAGTCGCTCGGCGAGCAGGAGGTTGCTGGCCACCTTGCGGAAGCCGTAGCCGATCCGCATGGGCAACGGCTTCACGCCTGGGCCTTGATAGGCTGCGCGCAGGTCTTTCTGTTCCATCCACTTGAAACTGCCGTAAGGGCGCTGGTACTCGCCGAAGAGTTGCACCTTCCAGACATGCGGGTCGAAGTAGCGATAGGGGATGCCGGAATCGTCCTGGAGGACCGCGCCGCTCAGCTTCACCGCGAGATCGCGTATGGTGGAGAACTCGGGCTTGTGGGTCATGTAAGAGGTCGCCTTGAGCAGCGTGGTGGAGCCTTTCAAGGTGGATGCCCAGGTCACGAAGGCGCTGTCGTCGCGCAGGCGCTTGTCGGAGAGGTTCACGGACAGGTAGGTCAGGCGGTGGACGGATTGGTCCGCATCCGAGCGGAATTCGAGCTCGAAGCCTTTGTTGCCGATCGGCCCGGGCAGGTGGAAATTCGCGGGGCGCTCCACCATGCGGCCCGATTCATCCAGGCGAATGTAACGGTAGCCGAGGATGGTGTGATGCGTGCGCACCAGAAGCTGGAGCATGGGGACCAGCAGGCCGTCGGTGACCTGGCCCCGAAACTCGCGGTCCATTTCGCGGGTGACGAAGAAGCTGCGGCCCAGGATGGAGGCCATGGTCTTGCGCATGGCCCCGAGCCAGACCGGTAGCTTCTTCTTCTCGATCTGCTTCACGGTGGGCAGCGTGCCTGAGGGCTCGAGTGCTACCAGTACGTAGGTGGAACTGCGGGGAAAGCACTCCAGCGGAGTGATGGTGTCGGGGCCGGAAAAGGGATAAAAGACCGGAGCGCGGTCGATGCGCGGATGGTTCAGTACTGCACGCTGGAAATCGGCCAGGCCCTGGAGGAGGTCCTCATCGGCCCGCTTCCAGGCGTCATCGAGCACCTTGCGGTGCTGTCTCCAGACAGCCGTATCTTCCAGTTCTGCGAACGGACTTCCGGGAGTTCCAGGGAGTCCCGCGAGGAAGCGCCCGACGTCGTCCGCTTCGCGCGAGTGCGGAATGGGGGCCGGCGTATTGGCCGGAGCGGATTTTTTCTCGGCGGCGGGACGGCTGCAGCCGGCGGCGGCCGCCGCCAACAATACTGCGGCGGCGGCCACGCGGTGGTTCACAACCAACCTCTTATTCTTCCTTGGCGACCAGGACGCTGATGTCGACGGTGACGTCCTTGTGGAGGCGGATCGGCACGGTGTACTCGCCCAACTGCTTGATCGGCTCGGCGAGTTGAATCTTGCGCCGGTCGATCTCGTAGTTCTTGGCGGCGAGGGCATCGGCGATGTCCTTGGCGGTGACGGAGCCGAACAACTGGTCGGCTTCACCGGCCTTCTGCTTGATGGTGATGGCGACGCCGAGCATGAGCTTGGACAAATCCTCGGCTTCCGACTTCAGCTTGGCCTCTTTGCGCAAGTGGGCCTGCCGCTCCTGCTCGACGATTTTCTTGTTCGACTCGGTAGCGGCCACGGCGAGGCGTTTGGGCAACAGGAAATTGCGCGCGTATCCGGGCGCTACCTTGACTACCTGGCCGCGGGTACCGAGCTTTTCGATGTCTTCTCTGAGAATGACTTCCATCGTGATTTCCTCCCCACCTAGTAGGACGCCGCGAACGGAAGCAGCGCGATGTTGCGCGCCTTCTTGATCGCGTCCGTCAGGCGCCGCTGGTGCGGCGCGCACACGCCGGAGATGCGGCGCGGAACGATCTTGCCCCGCTCGGCCACGAAAGCGTGCAGCGTTTTGACGTCTTTATAGTTGATGTCGTCGATCTTCTCGACGCAGAACCTGCAGACTTTCTTGCGCCGGAAATATTGCTTCTTCTGGGTCGCGACCGCCTTATCGCCGCCCGTGGGGCGCTGCGAGGCGCTGACCGGTCTTCCACCTTTGGTTTCCGCCATGGCTTATCCCTCCTTCGGCATGCCGGGCATGCCGGGTGTTTCGCTCAACTGGTGCGCCAGCGACGGCTGGGCCGGCGCTACGACCGGAGCGCGCTCGGCGCGGCGGGCGGCGCGCTTGTCGCGATCCTTCTTGCGCTTTTCGAGGCGCTTCAGCGTCTCATCGATGCGCACGGTGATGAACTTGAGCACCAGGTCGGCGACGCGCAAACGGCGCTCCAGTTCCTTCACCACTTCCGGAGCCGCGGTGATCTGCAGGAGCACGTAGGTGCCTTCGCGGTACTTGTCGATGCGGTAGGCGAGCTTGCGTTTGCCCCACTTTTCCAATTTGTCCACCGTCGCGCCCGAGGCCTTCAATTGCGTCTGCAACTGCTCGACGAACTGATCCACCTCTTCTTCGGGCGCATCCGGCTTTACTATGAACAGCTCTTCGTAAATCCGATTCATGCTTCCTCGTTGTTTAAGCCTTGGGCGCGACGATTGAATTTCGTCATGGCCTTTTCGACGCCTTCGGCAATTATGGAGCGAACCGCGTCGGCTGCGTAGTCGACCAGCTCCTCCAATTCCTTTCTCTGCGAGCGCTTGACCGGCGCCAGCACAAAATCCGCGCCACTCGCCAGCGTGTGGCCCGGATGAATCCCTAACCGCATGCGCACAATCTCGCTGGTCTTCAGGCTCTGGATCACCGACTTCATTCCGTTGTGCCCGGCTGCCGAGCCCTTCGGTTTGATTTTCACGGCCATCCAGGGCAGGTCGAGCTCATCGTAAACCACGATGAGCTTCGCCAGCTCGATTCCATGCTTCTCGATCAGCGGCGCGAGCGAAGTGCCGCTGAGGTTCATATACGTTTGCGGTTTGGCCAGCATCACCGCCTGCCCATCGATTTCGCCCACACCGACGAGCGCCTTGGAATCCCTGCGGGTGACGCGGATGCCGTACCGCTCGGCCAGCCGGTCCACGGTGAGGAAGCCCAGATTGTGCGGCGAGAGCGCGTACTCCTCGCCCGGGTTCCCCAGGCCGGCGACCAGGAACATGGCCAATTACTTCTTTTTGCCCTTTTCCTCGGCCGGGGCTTCTTCTTCCTTCTTGCCCTTCTTGATGACTTCCGGCTCGGCGGCGGCAGGCGCGCCGGCAACCGGTGCTGCTCCCTCTGCGCCCGCGGCCGGAGCGGGCGTCTCCTCGGCGCGCAGGGCGACCACGTGGGCGATCACCGAATCGGGCGGGCTGACCAGCTTCATGGAGCCGGCCAGTCCGACATCGCTGGCGCGCTTGCTCTGGCCGATCATCAGATCCGAGACGCTGACCTTGAAATCTTCCGGAATCTCGTCCGGCAGGCACTCGATCTCGATGGCGCGGGTGACCACTTCCAGCAATCCTCCCTGCACCTTGACGCCCGCGGCTTCACCGGTCGTATGAACCGGAACGGTGACCTTGATGCGCTTCGTAAGATCGATCCGCTTGAGGTCCGCGTGGAGCAGCGTGCCCTTGAGAGGATCCACCTGCTGATCCACCACCATGACCGGGCTGGTTTCCCCGCCGGCGATGGTGAGATTGAAAATGGTATTCAATCCCGTGGACGACCGGATGATCTTATTGATCTCTCTAGGATTGACGGAAATGCTGATGGCGTCTTTGTATGCCCCGTAGACCACCGCCGGAATATTTCCGGCGCTCCGTGTACGGCGCGCTTCATTCTTCCCGCGCGAGGCACGCACCTCGGCGGTAACGGTAATGTCTTTTCTCAACTTCCTACTCCTTATCAGGCTTCGAAGTCCGATTCGACCCTTGCAGGCCTACGTGGGTTCGGAGAGCCTGGAAATCCCGGCTATCAGCCACCAGCCTTCAGCCTTCAGCTACTCCGGTCTTAGCTGATAGCTGAAAGCTGATAGCTGAAAGCTCCTACACAAACAACGTACTCACCGAAGTCTCCTCGTGAATCGACCGGATGGCATCGGCCATCAGCTTGGCGATCGAGAGGGACTTGATCTTGGTCGAATTCAATGCCTCTTCGGAAAGAGGAATCGAATTGGTAAAAACCACTTCCTTCAACTCGGAATTCTCGATTCGTTCCACCGCGGCGCCCGAAAGCACCGCGTGCGTGGCACAGGCCGAAACGCTGGCCGCGCCTTTTTCTATCAATGCCTCTGCGCCCTTGACGAGCGTCCCCGCCGTGTCGATCAGATCGTCGACCAGGATACAGTTCCTTCCATCCACTTCACCGACTACGTTCATCACCTCGGCGACGTTGGCTTCCTCCCGCCGCTTATCGATGATGGCCAGGGGCGAATTCAGCCGCTTGGCGAACGCCCGGGCGCGCTCCACACCACCCGCATCCGGAGAAACGACCGTGAGATCCGGAATGTCCTGCGGCTTGAAATAATCGATCATCACCGGCATGGCGAACAGATGGTCCACCGGGATATCGAAGAAGCCCTGAATCTGGGCGGCATGCAGATCCAGCGTCAGAACCCGGCTCGCCCCGGCGGTCTCCAGCAACGTCGCTACCAGCCTGGCGGAAATCGGAACCCGGGGTTTGTCCTTGCGGTCCTGCCTGGCGTACCCATAATAGGGTAACACCGCCGTGATGCGCTGCGCAGAGCTGCGCTTGAGGGCGTCGAGCATGAGCAGCAGCTCCATGATGTTGCGGTCCACCGGCTGGCAGGTCGGCTGAATCACGAAGACATCCACGCCGCGCACGTTTTCATTCAACTGGAGGCGGATTTCGCCATCCGAGAACGGCTTCACGGTGGCGGAGCTCTGCTCGATTCCGAGTTCGCAGCAGATCTGTGTGGCAAGGGCGGGGTTGGCGTTCCCTGCGAACACTTTGAGTCGGTCGTGTGTCATTGCTAATACCGGCTTCGTGGCGGCCATAGACCTGGTTTGCTGTGGCTGGCCAGTGCCCGCCACCACATGGCCCGGTAGCGCGCGCGGCTGACCAACGAAATCCGAAACGCCTGCTCCTCTTTTAACGACGCGAGTATGCGTGAAACTCTGCTTCGCTCGCGCCACAACCCGTAAATCGCACTGCCGCTGCCGCTCATCAGAGCGGTAGCGGCCCCCGCCCGCACCAGCTTCCTTTTCAGTGCGGCCAGCCTCGGGTGCTGCTCGAAAACCACCTCTTCAAAATCGTTCCGGGCGCTGGCGACACTACTCGCGTCCCATGTAAGCGCCTGGAAACCGACTATTTTATTTCGTTGTAATTCGGTTGTCAAACGCGGGCTGAGGTCGCGATAGGCCTGGGCCGTGTTGACGTGGATGCCGCCGGCCACAACCACACCGTGCAGCGCGGGTGCGTCGGCGAGCGGAAACAGCTCGGTGCCGCGGCCGATGCCGGCAGCAGTCCCCCCGAGGAGGAAAAACGGTACGTCGCTGCCGAGCTCCCCGGCGAGATCGGTCAGCTTCGCCAGGGGCAGCGGCCGCCCGGCGAGGACAGGAAGCGCCAGCAGCACCGCCGCCGCGTCGCTCGATCCGCCGCCGAGTCCCGCGCCCATGGGGATGCGCTTGGTCAGCCGCATGTGGACGCGGCCGCTGATGCGCATCGCGTCCATTGCAAGACGGGCAGCGCGGACCACGAGATTGTCTGCGATGTGCAGGGCGTCGTCGAGGGTGATCTCGGTGCGGCGCGCGCGGGAGAAATCGATGTCGATCGTGTCCGCCAGCGAGATGGTCTGGAAGATGGTGCGCAGCTCGTGGAACCCGTCCGGGCGCTGGCCCAGGACGCGCAGGTCCAGATTGACCTTCGCGAGCGCGCGCACCCGGGTCATTTGTCGTACTGGATCAGCGAGAATACGTCGCTGCCATCGAGCTTCTTGCGGCCGTTGAGAAACGTGAGTTCGACCACGAAGCCGATGCCGGCGACGATCCCGCCGGCCTCGCGGACCATGCGCGCCACCGCGGCGGCAGTCCCTCCGGTGGCCAGCAGGTCGTCGACGATCAGCACCTTCTGGCCGGCCAGAATGGCGTCCTTGTGCATCTCCAGGGAGTCGGTGCCGTATTCGAGATCGTAGGAAACGCGCAGGACTTCGGCGGGGAGCTTCTTCGGCTTGCGCACGGGAATGAAGCCCGCGCCGAGCGCGTAAGCCAGGGCGGGAGCGAAGATGAAACCGCGCGCCTCGACGCCGAGGACGAGATCCACCTCGGCGTTCTGATAACGGTTCTTGAGGCCGTCGATGACGCCGCGCAGGCCCGCGGGGTCCTTGAGGAGCGTGGTGATATCGTAGAACAGGATGCCGGGCTTCGGAAAGTCGGGCACGCTGCGGATGAGCTGTTTGAGTGACTCCATTCGGAGAAACGTATTGTAGCAACCGTGGGGCAGGTCCCGACCTGCCCCGTCGCCACCCAAAACGTAAACCGCGTCTGCACCTCCAGCCGCCGGTTGTTGGCGCTCTCCGAAAGATCCCATTCCCGGCGCAGCCGGCAGGCCGGGCGGCTTGTCGAATTGTGCAGAGCGTCTATGATGAAGCAATGCGCTGTGTGACACGGCTTACAGCCCTGGCGTACTTGCCGGTTGCGCTTCACGGTCAGAGCTACGCCGGCTCCACTGCCTGCCAGAAGTGCCACGCGGCGATCTATGCGCGCTGGAGCAAGACCCGGATGGCCAACGTGGTCACCGATCCGCGCGTGCATCCCGAGGCGATTCTTCCCGACCTGACCAAGGCAAACCCCTTGGTCACGTTCAAAAAGGAAGACATCGCGTTCGTCTACGGCAGCAAGTGGAAGCAGCGATATTTCCAGAAGGTCGGCGACGACTACTTCCCGCTGGGCGCGCAGTGGGACGTGACCCACCAGGTCTGGCGGGCCTACAACGTGGCCAGAGGGACCGATTGGTGGACGGCCTTCTATCCGCCGGAAAACTCGCAGCGGCCGACCGGCCCGCTCTGCGACGGCTGCCACTCGGTAAACTACGACATCCGGACCAAGGCCGTCACCGAGTGGAACGTAGGCTGCGAGAAGTGCCACGGCCCGGGCGCGGAGCATGCCAGCCGGCCCTCCCGCGTCAACATGGTCAACCCTGCGCGGCTGGATCCCATCCGGGCAAGCGACGTGTGCATCCAGTGCCACACCCAGGGACGGACCCTGCAAAATCCGATCGAAGGGAAATATTACGACTGGCCGGTGGGGTTCCACGTGGGATTGGACCTGAAGAACTACTGGCGGCTGGAAGAGCACAAACTCGGCGAGCAGACCTTCACTCATTACGCCGACGGCACCGCGCACAAGAATCGCATGCAGGGCAACGACTTCGTGACCAGTGTGATGTACACCCACGGAGTCACGTGCTTCAGTTGCCACGACGTGCACGGGACCGCCAACGACGCCGACCTTTTGAAGCCGGCAAACGTCCTGTGCCTCGATTGCCACGGGCCGCGATCGCCCAACGGGCCGCACTCAAACACCATCGAAGAGCACACCCATCACAAGGCCGGGTCGCCAGGCAACGAGTGTGTGGCGTGCCACATGCCCAGGATCGAGCAGACCATCGCGGACGTGAACGTCCGGAGCCACACCTTCCGCTTCATCACGCCCGCGGAGACAGAGATGCTCAAGGTCCCGAATCCGTGCGCCGGCTGCCACGCGGACAAGCCGGCGGGATGGGTGCGGCAGACACTCGAAAGCTGGCCCCAGTTCTCGCCGTGGCGGATGGGAAACTGATCAGGCCACGAACTTGTCGCGGCATTCCTTGGAGCAGAAGTAGACGGACTCGCCCTTGATGGTGCGGGTGAGAGCCAGAGAGGTCGAGATGTAGGTGCCGCAAACCGGATCCTTCTTCAGTTCGCCGCCGGCCATCACAGGCGGCTCACGGGGCGGCGCCGGCTCGCGGCGCGAGACCTGTTTGCCGGACCCGAACAGACTGCGGAGGATCGATCGGATGAAAAGAAAAACGAGGAGAGGAAGAAGGATTTCGACGATGAGGTAGCGGAGCATCGAGGGACCGGAGCGGCGGCACACCGGCCGCCGCTCCTAGACCCAGGTTACTTCTTTTTCTTCGTGGCGGGAGCGTTGGGGTTCTTGTAGCTGGTGTCGATCGAAGCGGAGAACGTACTCAGCAGATCCTTGGCAGCCTGCGCATTGGGGCCGTTGGGAGCGAGCTGCAGGTACTTCTGCAGTGCCTCGACCGTGCCGGGAGCGGGCACCGGCTTATCGCCGTTCATGGTCATTTTGGAGGTGAGCGAAACTCCGAGCTGGTAGTACGATTCCGCATGGTTCGGATCGGCCTGGATCGCCTTCTGGAAGGCCTGGATGGCAGCTTCCGATTGGCCGGAGTTGGTCAGGATCGCGCCAAGGTTGTAATAATACTGGCCGGCCTTGGCGGGATCGAGCTCGGCTGCCTTTTGCAGCTCCTTCTGCATGTCGTCGAACTTCTTGGCCTTGGCCAGGGCGAGCGCGTAGTTGTTGTGCGTGGCGCCGTCCGTGGGGTTGAGTTCGATGGCCTTCTGATAGGCCTCCAGCCCCTTGGCCATACTGGCGTCGGCATCGGCACCGGTCTTCTTGGAGGCCTGGCCGACGTAAGCGTCGGCGAGCTGAGCCCAGACGGCGACCTGTTTGGGATCGAGCTCGCTGGCCTTGGTCAGGCTGGTCACCGCGGCGTCATAGTCTTTGGCCTGCATCGCAGTGAGGCCCGCGTTGAAGGCGTCGTTCAACTCCTTGTTCTTCTTCATCGCCGCTTCGCGATCTTTCAGGGCTTTTTCGTACTGCGCCTTCTGGTCCGCGCTCATACCCCGCTCCTGCTCCTTGGTCAGAGCCTGCGTGTTGCCGGAAGCGATCGCGGCCTGGCGTGCGGAATTAGCCTGAGCGATCTTCTGCAGGTCGAAATTGATCGGGGTGGGATCGCCGAGACGGGTGCGTACCCCCTTGACCTGGTCCATCGGCTTGCCGTCGATCTCGACCGAAATGTCGTAGGTGCCCAGGGGCAGGCCGTTATAGAAGTAGTGACCCTTCTTGTTCGTGTCGCAATGGTAATTGCCCTTAATATCGGTGCGAGTGATTTTGACGGTGGCCTTCACGGCGGGGTTGCCGTCCGGACCTTTGACGTCGCCTTCGATAGCCGTAATCTGGGCGTGTGCGCTGAGCGCCAGGAGGAACGCCCCGGCGGCGGCAACAACAAAGTTGCGGTACTTCATAAAACCTCCAAACAGAGACTATGCAGTATGAAATTAGAGTATAACGGAGGGCGCGCTACTCTTCAAACAGCCCGATCTGCTCTTTGGGGGTAGGCTTGACTTTTCGTTTCTTGAGCGGGCTGCCTACCACACCAAGCACCTCCACCGCGGTGAGCGAGCTGCGCGGCACGAAAATGCGCTGCTGGTTGCCGAATGGGTCGGGCGGGGTGACCGTGATGCCGGCCGGGTCCAGAAGCAGGAGGTTGTTGGGGATGATGCCCTCGATACGGTCGCCGTCGCGGAAGGTAAGGCTGACCCATAGCCCGGGCATCTTCGGGCGGGTCTGGAAAACCTGGCGCTCGGGAGCGGCGCTTTCGAACTCGCGGACGAAGGCAACGCTCTTGACATCGGGAAAGGGTACGATTAAGGTATTTCCCTGAGCGGTGACGAGCTCCAGCCCTTCAGGCTGGAGGAAGACGGCCGGGTTCACGTGCCCGGCCAGAGTTTCGCGGTCGTAGCGGCGGACGAGCACTTTCTTGATGGTGGAAGCGGCCACTTTCCCTCAAATGAGACAACTATGTTTCAAACATTTCGCGGCTTATTGTATCATTGGCACGATGTCCGGAGCGCTCATCCAGCCGGTGGTGGACCTGCGCAGCCAGACCGGTGTCTTCCTCAACTTCTGCCGGGTCGAGAAGGGCCTGTCGCCCAATTCGCTCTCCGCGTATTCCAGCGATCTTGCTCGATTCACAAGGTTTATGGGTGAATCGGCGGCCCTGCCCGGAACTGAGGAGATTCGTCATTATCTGGACCATTTATACCAGTCGGGCCTCGGCTCGCGCTCCATCGGGCGGCACCTGACTACCCTGCGAAACTTCTACGGCTTCCTGCTGCGCGAGGGGCGGATCGCCAGCGACCCGACCGAGCACCTGCGCTCCCCCCGGCAGTGGCAGAATATACCCAAATTCCTGAATCTGCAGGAGATCGAGAAAATCATCCAGGCGGCGGATGCGGCTACTCCCACGGGAGCCCGGGACCGGGCCATGATGGAGCTACTCTATGCTTCGGGCCTGCGGGTCAGCGAGCTGTGCCGGGTCGGACTTGGGGACTTGAATCTCGAGCTGGGCGTTCTCCGGACCACCGGCAAGGGCAACAAACAGCGGCTGGTCCCGGTGGGAAAAGCCGCGCTGGCGGCGGTCCGTAGCTATCTGGAGGCGGGTCGTCCGGCGCTGCTGAAGGGCCGCGCCAGCCGCTACCTGTTCGTAACCGCGCGTGGCGGCTGCCTGACCCGCCAGGCCTTTTGGAAACTCCTGGCCGGACACGGCAGGAAGGCGGGCATCTTCCACGGGTTGACGCCCCACGTGCTCCGGCACAGCTTCGCCACCCATTTGCTGGAGGGCGGCGCGGATCTGCGCAGTGTGCAGGCCATGCTGGGGCACGCCGACATCTCGACCACGCAGATCTACACCCACGTGCTGCGTTCGAGGCTTCGGGACACCGTTCAGAAACACCATCCCCGGGCGTGACTGAGGCCCCGCGGGGCGCCGTCCGGAACATTTTGGCAGGTTGGAAAGCGCGACGCGATGAGCGACTACATATACATGCTGGAAAGCCACCTGAGCCCCGATCAGAATCAGGTGGTGGGAGACGTGCAAGCGGCCGCCGGAGCCGTCGGCGTCAACCTCTTCCTCACGGGAGGCGCCATGCGCGACATGCTGGCCGGCTTCCGCATTCGCGACCTGGATTTTTCGGTGGAAGGCAATGCGCTGAAGGTGGCCAGGACGCTGGCCGAAAAGCACGGAGCGAAGATCCTCTCGACGGACGAAGACCGCAAGGCCGCTGAGCTGACCTTCGCGAACGGCGTGACGGCGCAGATCGCCATGTCGCGCCAGGAAAGGTACGCGCGCACAGGCGCCAAGCCCCAGGTCTCGGCGGCGACCATTCAGGAAGATCTCCGGGGGCGGGACTTCACCTGCAATGCCATCGCCCTGTCGCTGAATCGCGCCTCCCGCGGCCTCCTGCTGGACCCGATGAACGGCCTGGCGGATATCGAGCGCAAGGAACTGCGCGCGGTCACCACCTACGGGTTCTACGACGATCCTTCCCGGCTCCTGCGCCTGGTGCGGTTCAAAGCGCGGCTGGCATTCACTGTGGAAGAGCGCACGCAGATGCAGGTGGCGAACGCGCGCGAGGCGGAGGTGGAGAAACGCATCGGCGGGAAGGCGCTGGGCGCCGAGCTGAAGCGGATCGCATCTGAAGACGTGCCGGCGGAGATTCTGAAAGGCCTGGAGGAGGCGGGGCTGCTGCCGTTGTTTTCGCCGGCGCTCGCGTCGGGAAAGTTGAATCTGCCGGGCCTGCAGAAGTTCGAAAAGGTTTGCCACATGACGCCGGACGATACGCGGTGGCGCGCCGCGCGCCAGGGGACATTCCTGTTCGCGCTCACCGAGAAGCTCGCCCTGAAGGAGAAGCAGGCGCTGGTCAAGACCTGCGAGCTCGCCAGGGCAGACGTGGATAGCTGGCAGAAACTGGAGGCTCGCAGCAAAAAGCTGGAGACCGCCCTGAAATCGCCGCGGATCCGCAAGGCGTCGCAGGTCTACCACATGGTCAACCATGCGGCCCCCGACGAGGTGTTGTTCCTGCTGTACCATTCCGCGCAGAAGCCGGTGCAGGAGCGGCTGCGCAATCATTTCCAGAAGTACCTGCCGCTGGTGCAGGAGATCCCGCCGGAGGAGTTCGCCAGGATCGAGGGCAAGCCGGGCACGCCGAAATACAACAAGGCGCGCGAAGATTTCATTTCGGTGCAGTTGGACCGCAAGCCGAAGAAGCCGCCCGAGCCGGCGCCAGCCATCGCGCCGCCGCCGACGGAGCCGATGGTTCCGCGCCGGGGCATGCGCGGCTAGGACGAGCCGCGCAGACCGTTCGTCTTTTGCCTCCGCGCCAAAGTCCGGTCCGCGCCGGCGGGCTCACTGCGATTGCTGCGCCAGAAGGCTCTCGATGGTCGACGTGTACTCGCGATCGAGCTGGCGGTAGAAATCGCCGCTGGCCGGGCCTGCGAAACCGGCATGAATGCCCTTCACCAGGCCATCGCGGCCGATGAAAATGGTCGCCGGCCAGGTATTGAGGTTCACGAACTGCGTCACCTTGTCCTGCAGCTCGCCCGGTGCGCCGGCGACCAGGTACGGGTACTCGATGCCGTATTTCTTCACGAAGGCCCGGGCGCGGGTGAAATGCGGCTGCTGCTCGGCCTCTTCGAAATCCAGCGCGACGATTTCGAGTCCCAGGGCGTGATATTTGCGGTAGAGCTCCTCCAGGTACGGCGCCTCGTCGTGGCAGTTCGGACACCAGGTGCCCGTGATGTTGACCAGCACAACCTTGCCCTTGAATTCCGCGTCCTCGTTCGACCGGATTTTCCCGTCGAGATCCGGCAAACGGAACTGGAAGGGCTGCGAGGGATCCTTGATGGTGGTGTGGCCGGCGAAGTCTTCAGGCTCGGGTACGCCTTTGGCGCGCGCCTCTTCCGCGCGGTACGCGGTGAGCTTGCCTTCGCGGCCGGTCTTGAGTTCGATGGCCAGCGATCCGTCCTTGCCGGGCTCGATCTCCATCAGTGCGGGCCGGGTGCCATCGAAGTGGCTGAGCACGAATTTGCCGTCCTGCCAGCGTCCCGTGAGCGAGCCGGTGTCGCCGTCGACGCGAAGAATCGCTGCCGCGACCTCGGCGCCGGATTGCCGCACGATCAGCCGCCATGCCTTCTCGCCCTTCACGGTTTCATGCGGGATCTCCCAAACTCCCGCGATGGACGGCGCGGTGTCCGGCGCTGGGGGCGCGGGTTGATAGCGTTTGGCGTGAAACGGCGAACCGTCGCGGTCCAGTGACCGGCCCTGGATGCGGCCGTTGAGTTGGCCGCCCTCGAGCTGAGCCGTGATGGTCATCGGCAACTGATCGAACGCCAGCGTCAGCGTACCATTCTGAAACCCGGCCCTGGAGGGCGTCACGGGAACGTCGCCATTGAACAGCGATGCCGTGAAGTCTTTCCCTTCGCCCGCGAGATCGAGACGGAACGGGATAGCGATGCCGCGAACGGTGACCGTGGCCTCCCAGCGGCCCGCGACGGAATCGCCATGGACAGCAGGGGGTGGCGAGGCGAGCGCGACGCCTATCCACAGGGCCGCGGAAACGGGCGTCATGTTGCGGATCATTTCCTGACTCCTTTCTGTGCCAGGGTTTGAGTGGTGGAAGACGCGAACCACGTCTGCAGGCCGGAGCTGCGGCGCGCGGCTTCGTCTCCGCTGACGGCGAAGAGCCAAAACTCCTCGTAGCGATGGCGCCCGGAATCGCGCTGGAAAAGGCCCTGCGATTTGTGCTCGGCGATGAGCCAGTTGGCCACGATCTGGTAATTCAGCGAGTCGTGGTATCCAAAGGACGCGTCGCGATCGAACACGAGAGCCGGCGCAGGCCCCAGCGTGCGGGTGAGCGGCTCCTCGGGCAGGCCGGCAAACTCGCGGGCCGGATGGTCCTGGCTTCGCGGGTCGGCGCCGAAAATCAGGGGACGGTCGCCGGAGAGCTGAGAAACGGCCTCCAGCGCGATCTCCGTGGCGGCCCGATGATGGCCGTGGGTTTCCCGCGTCGGCAAAAGGGTAAATACCGCATCGTACCGTTCGCGCGTCAGCAGCTCGGCAAGAAAGCGTCGGACGTACTCGCGGTCCCAATTGCCGGCGCCGGCCGTGCTGGCGTCGGTATTGAAGCCGAGATCCCTCTGGTCCAGAAAGTAGTGGCGCCGGATGCCGAGGATCCTGCCCGCGTTGACCGCCTCTTTCTTGCGGATCTCCGCCAGGTTCGCGCGGCCTTCGGCGCCCGGTGCGAGCGGCACCCCGTAAAACGCTTCCGCGAGGGTAGCGTAGCGGTAGCCGGACTCGCCATTGGTGACGATCACCTGGTCCGCGGTCCAGCCGACCTCCCGAACCAGTCGGTAGGTCGCGCCCGCGAAGGCGTATTCGTCATCCGGGTGCGCGGCAACGATGAGAAGCTTTCGATTTCCGCCTTCGGCGGAGCCGGCCAGGGGCAGGAGCGCGCCGCCGGCCAGTACCGCCAGAAAATCCTTGCGCGTGGGAAGGAGAGACCCGGTCATCGATTGAGCGCCTCCCACAGGGGCTCCGGCCCGGACTCGACGATCAGACCGGCGATCTCGCGCAAAGGCGTCCGGCTGCGCCGGCTGAGGCGGCGCAAGCGGATGTAAGTCTCCTCTTCGGTCCACCCGAAGCGGGCCTGGAGCAGGCCCTTGGCGCGTTCGACGACCTTGCGGTCCGCGAGGTGCTGCTGGGCTCTCCGCAGTTGGCCGCGCAGCGCGGACGCGGCCAACAACGTGCCAAGGGGAAGGCTCAGGTTGATGAGGAAAGTAACGGCGCCGGCACTCAGCGGAGCGCCGCCTTTCAGGCAGAAATTGGCCAAGCCGACGCCCTCGCTGTTTTCGAGCAGGGGCACGGATACCAGGCCGTCGAACCACCCGGCGCGAAGCTCCGGGAAGCGGCTGAATCGCCAGTCCGATGCCGCCTGCGATCGCAGGACGACCGGGGTTCTGCGATTCCAGTGCAACGACATCAGGTCGCGCGGAAGGCTGCGGCCGGGGTTCTCAGGCTCCGGACCGGCGAAAGCCGCGACGGTAGCTTCGGCGCTGATGCCGGTGTAGCGATACACATACGCGCCTTGCACGTTGGTTTGGAGAATTGCCAGATCGAGGAGCGGTGCGATCGGGTTGGCTTCCCCGGGAAGAATGGACGCGTCCCAGGATTCCTGGCTCTTTCGAAAAGAAGGTATAGCTGTCGCTGACATAACCTCTCCCAAAGTCTCGATTGCTTGCAGTCTGGAGAAATCCGGAGTGCTATCGGCAGCGACAACAACAACCACGGCGCGGAAAGACCGGCGGGCAGCTCGGATATCGCTTCGTGTTGTTTTTCATATACCCTACTATGTCTATGGACATTATCATGATTATGCTAGAACGTCAAGGGGTTGAGCAAGATGCACACTGAGTGTTGAGCGGCGGGTCTCTATTGGCGCTTCGGCTCGCCCGAAGGCGCCGTGATCGCCGCGCCGATCGCGATGGGCCGCTCGAAGTCCGGTGTCCCGTCGGCCTTCCACACGAAGCGTTGCGCCCGCGGCGAGCGCTGCCCGCCGCATCCCTGGCCGGGTCCGGGATTTGCGTGGTACACCATCCAATCCTCGGCGCCGTCGGGCGAGCGGAAAAAGCTGCCGTGTCCCGGCCCGTAGGCACCGGCCTTCGGAGATTGCCAGAAAACCGGCACGGGGCTCTTTTTCCACGAGGCCGGATTCAGCAGGTCGGAGCCGGCCTGCGCGGTCAGGATGCCCATGGCGTAAGAATCGGTCCAACATCCCGCGGCCGAATACACGATGAAGATGCTCTGACCGTGGCGCAGGATCTCGGGGCCTTCGTTCACGTCGACATGAGGCGGGTCCAGCAGGTTTGCGCCGGGGTTCTCCTCCGGATCGCGGCGCGCCGTCAGGTCGCCGACTTTCTCCCATGGAAACTCGGGTGACGAGATTTTGACCCGCTCGCTCTTGACGGTCCACGGGTTCGAGAGCTCCGCGATGTAGAGGTTCTGCGCCACGTTGGCGCCGGCATCCCAGCCCGACCACACCATGTACAGCCGCGAGCCCTCTTCGAATACGGTGGCATCGATGGCCCAGCGGTCGCTGGCGTCGGCCGCCTTTCCTTTCATCTGCCACTCGCCGGACAGCGGGTCGTGGCTCGCGTTCTCGATGACCCAGATTCGATGCGAGGCGTTGGCGCCCCCGTCGGCCGCGAAGTAGATGTACCACTTGCCGCGCAGGAAATGCAGTTCCGGCGCCCAGATGTCGCGCGAGTACGGGCCGGTGGACGGCGCACGCCAGACGACCTTGTTTTCCGCATTCGCCAGCTCGCCGATGCGCCGGGTCTTCCAGATCTTCAGACTGTTGCCGGTGGTGTGCATCAGGTAATAGAAGCCCGCGCGGTACGTGATCCAGGGGTCCGGCCCCGAAGGCAGCAGCGGATTCACCAGGGTCTGGCCGGACGGCGCCTGAGCGCGCGCCACGGCGCATGCCATCAGAACGGCGGCGGTCAAGGCCTGGGGTGTCCTCATGCAGCAACAAGGTAGCACGGGCGACGTGTAGTAGTTGCGGTTGGATCCACAGCAGGCCGGACTCCTGGTCGCGGCGGACTCGGAACCTCCGAGGCTGAGCGAAGAGCTCGGAAACGGCGGTCAAAATTGTCAACTGCCTGTCGATGGGGCAAAACTGTAATGATGCCCGAGGCACCACTTACGCGAGAACCGGCGATTCAACGGCTCCTCGCATCGGAGCCGGAGATCCGCGCGCTTGGTGTTTTGCGGCTAGCCCTTTTCGGTTCGGTTGCCCGCAGTCAAGTCACCGACAATCGCCCGCGCCTCCGCGGGAAGTTGACGTCCTTTGGCTTCGCTTCGCACCAGGGCACGTACGGCATGCCCCTGAGCGAGCGCTTCCCGTACAACAAGGCGACCAATGCTGCCTGTGGCTCCCACAACGAGTACGGTCATGAACCGGTCACCTCGTCTACAGCACGCAGGCCGTTGAGAGTGCGGGGATATCCGATGAACGGCAGCAATTGCGTCAAGACATCGATCAGCCGCGGCCGATCGTTGCCGACGCGCAGGTTCGCTCCAATGTGACCCTTGACCTGCGCCTCGCATCCACCGAGCGACACCAACATGCTGAAGGTCAGCAACTCGCGCGTGCGCAGGTCCAGGCCGGTGCGCGTCAGATAATCGCCGAAGCAGTTTGCCGAAAGAAAGTGCTGGATGTGCAACTGGTCCTTCGGCGCGGTCGAGTAGAGCCTTTCGACAACCTCATCGCCGATGATCTGCTTCTGAACCGCGAGTCCTTTTTCCAGGCGACTCTCCGGGGTTGTGGTGGCCTGGCCGGGAAGGGGCAAATTGATTCCTCGCCCTGTCAGGACTTCGTTGGTTGCGTGGAGGAAGTCAACAACCTTTGCGATCCCAACGTATGGAACAGCCTGATAGACGATCTCCTTGACTTCGACCGGTGAGACACCGACTGTGAGCGCGGCGCCAAGCATGACGCGGTACTCCTGAACTGCCTGACTCGCGATGATCGCCGCGAGCTGGACCATCAGCCTCGTCCTGGGCTCAAGCATGCTGAACTGAAGCACCTCGTCGAAGGCGAAATTGCCGAAAACCGCGACCAGTTCCGGATCCGTTACCGCCAACGTCGATTTGCAGCCCGGGAAAAGCTCATCGTGAAGCTTTTGTGCCTGCGCGTTTGGAGCCATAGTTAAATCCTCGTTGCTGAATTGAATGTCTTACGGCCGGAGCAGCGTTTTCATTGCGCGCCGCTCGCCTGCATCATGGATTCGTGGGTGCCGACACATTCAAGGACAGACTCAGCGCCGATGCCGCCGGTCCGTTGCCTGATCCGATGATGGCATCCGAGGGTTCCAATATCTTCGGAGAGTCGCGTTCCTCAAAGCGGACATCACGCGGTCCATATCAAACGGTTCCTGGCATGGTTCTTCTCCTATGGTGAACGCTCCTCATCGGAGCTGGCGGCGCCGCCCCAACGCTGCCCCCTCAGCGATTGACACGCTGCTGCAAATGGGCTGGGTAGCGATCGCCCTGCACAATGATTTGCGAGATTGCGGCATTGATATCGCGCAGATCGTCAGCCGACAGCTCAACGTTCGCCGCACCGATGTTTTCCTCAAGCCGGTGCAGCTTCGTTGTGCCTGGAATCGGAACGATCCACGGCCACCGCGCCAGTAACCAGGCGAGCGCAATCTGGGCATTCGTCGCCTTCTTTTCGGCCGCGATCTGGCCCAGCACTTCGACCAATGTGTGATTGGCTTTGCGATTGTCAGCCGAGAATCGCGGAACGATGTTACGAAAATCCGTCTTGTCGAACGTGGTGTTCTCATTGATGGCGCCGGTCAGGAAGCCTTTGCCAAGAGGGCTGAACGGAACAAAGCCAATTCCGAGTTCCTCAAGTGTTGGCAGGATTTCCTTCTCCGGCTCGCGCCACCACAGCGAGTACTCGCTTTGCAATGCGGCAACCGGCTGCACGGCGTGGGCGCGGCGAATTGCCTGTACACCAGCCTCGGACATGCCGAAGTGCTTCACCTTACCTTGCGCGATGAGGTCCTTGACAGTGCCGGCGACATCTTCAATCGGCACGTTGGGATCGACGCGATGCTGGTAAAACAGATCGATCACATCGGTCCTGAGCCGTTTGAGAGCTTCATCAGCGACTTGTCTGATTCGTTCCGGGCGGCTATCCAGGCCTTTATGCGAGTCTCCATCCTGGAAACCGAATTTGGTTGCGATGACGACTTCCTTGCGGAAAGGCTCCAGCGCCTCTCCAACCACTTCTTCATTGAGAAACGGGCCATAGGCTTCAGCCGTATCGAAAAACGTCACGCCCCGGTCGAATGCCGTCCGGATCAGTATGATCGCCTGCTGGCGCTCGGTAGCTGGGCCAAAACCAAAGCTCAGGCCCATACACCCGAGTCCAAGGGCTGAAACCTCTGGTCCGCTTTTTCCTAGTTTGCGGTTCTGCATTTCATACTCCCTTCGAGGATCGCCGCTTAAACCGTGTGGTCGACAAGCAGCATGTGCTCTTTTGAAAGACGATCGCCTTGCACGGCAACCTCTGCGCAGGCATCGGTAAGCTCACGAAGATCGTTCGCCGACAGTTGGACCTCCGCTGCCGCGATATTTTCTTCGAGGTGAGCCAATTTACTTGTACCCGGTATCGGAACGATGAAAGGTTTCTGCGCGAGCAGCCAAGCCAGATTGATCTGCGCCGGTATCGCCTTCTTCCGTTTGCCCACTCGCCGGAGCACTTCGACAACGGACATATTCGCCTTACAAGCCTCCGGAGTGAAACGAGGGAAGGTGGCACGCAGATCGGGCGTCTGCCAAAGCTGGATCTCCGCGAGAGCCGAACTTCGGGCCGGCTGTTTGCCAAATTGCCCTTCTGCACAGCAGTTCCTACGAACCGTTTTTTCAAATTCCAGGTTAGACAGGAGAACGGTAAGGGCGGTATCCCGATTCTGCCGATTTATTGCCTATTCCTCTTGAGTGCGAGCCTGTTTTGGCCCCCGGCGCTATGCTGGTGTTGAACAGAAGAGGCTTCGGACACGTGAATCAGTGCACATCGGATGCCCGGGCTGCTGATCCAACGGCCAGTTTACAGGCCGAATTGGCCGCGAGAATTGCCACGTTCGTTGGCTCGGCAGAGAACCGGGCAACGGGAATTCCGGGCCTTACGCTCCATCGCCGAACCATGGCTACCGCGCCCTGTTCAATGACTTACCAGCCGAGCGTGACCGTAATGGCGCAAGGCCGAAAGCGAGTAGACCTCGGCTCGACCAGCTTCACCTATGGCCCGTCTCAGTTCCTGCTTACGGCTGTCGATTTACCGGTTGTCAGCCGTATCGTTGAGGCAAGCGAAGATACGCCCTGCCTGGCGATGTCGCTGAAGATCGAAATGCCAGTAGTCCGGGAACTTCTCAGCCGCGAAGAGATTCATGTGACGGAGGCGCCCTCCGACAGGCCTGCGATGTCCGCCGGCAGAGCAGGGGTGGAGTTTCTTGACGCATGCTGCCGCCTGCTCCGGCTGCTCGACGCGCCCCAGGACGCTCCTTTTCTAGGGGGCCTTGTTCAGCGTGAGATCATCTACCGTCTGCTTCGAAGTGACGAGGGAGCACGCCTGCGGTCGATCGCCACGCTTGGAGAGCAGAGTCACCGGACGGCAAAAGCAATCGCCTGGATCACGGCGAACTATGCGAAGGCGCTTCGGGTAGAACACCTCGCCGAGATCGCCGGGATGGGAGTCTCAACGCTTCATCACCATTTCCGGGTGCTGACCTCGATGAGTCCGCTGCAGTATCAGAAACAAGTGCGGTTGCAGGCCGCGCGTGCCCGTATGCTCACGGATGATCTCGACGCCGCGACTGCGGCATTTGAAGTCGGATATGAAAGCGCCAGCCAATTCAACCGCGAGTACAGCAGATTTTTCGGCCAGCCGCCGATGC
This sequence comes from Verrucomicrobiia bacterium, assembly GCA_035578025.1. GTDB lineage: Bacteria > Acidobacteriota > Terriglobia > Bryobacterales > Bryobacteraceae > Solibacter. Next base: position 5,338 of record DATJYJ010000480.1, on the reverse strand, counting down.
GGGACATTAAGGGCCTTCGGTCGGCGGGAGCCCCTCAATTGGAATCCGTCGGTACTCCGCAAAGTGCGATGTGACTTCGTTCTGGACTATCCAAACCACATTTGCTTTCGCGCGAGCCTCCATCCGCGCGATCTTCGGCGTCGCTACTAAGCGCGCCGGATCAGTCGGCTGGCCCTTGGCCGCGGGGAAGACGTACCACTCCACCTTGCAGTCGGCGAACCGCCGCGTGCCGGCGATCATTGGGTTCCCGCATCGGAAGGAGACCGTTGGCGGCGAGGTTGCGGTGGTGCATCCGGAAACGGGGGACGGCACGATGACTGTGGACGTAGCGATGGATGACGCCCTGCCGCCCGGTATCAATCTGCAGGACGCGGTGGACGGGACGATTATTGTCGGCGGGCTGAAGGTGAAACAACGATTTGAGACGCGCGGCTTCGCCACGAACGGCGGCAACAAAGAGAAAGACGATTAGAATTCTTGAAAGCACTCTTACCGCGCCTTCACCGGGTCCATTCCACTCCTGCGAATTGCGCTTTTGGCCCCTTCCGATGCGAGGAATTGGATGAGACGCCTGCCGGCTTCCACCTGCTTCGATCCGGCGACGAGGGCGGCCGAGAACGTGGAGACGTATTGAACCTCCTCAGGGACCGGGCCCACGAAATCCACTCCCGGCACACTTACGAGTTCACTCACGGGTCGAAGGGCAAGCTCGACTTCGCCGCTGGCGATGCTCGCCACGGTCCCCTCTTTGATCTTGCCTGCCACCTCCGCCGCGATCCCGAGCCGCGGAAGCAGCGTTTGGATCAGATACAGGCCGGTGGTGCTCACCGCATTGATGGAATTGGCGCGAAGGAGCATTTGCCGGAATGCTTCCACGGTGCGAATCTCCGGTTTGGGAGCGCCCGCGCACACCGCTACGCCCAGCCGGGCCTGCGCCAGGTCCACTGCGCTTGCGGGGATGATTCTGCCTTCGGCAACCAGCTCGCGGAGCCCTTCCTTACTCATGATGACCACGTCCGCGGCCGCCCCTGCCCGGAGTTGTGCCGGAATCGTATTGGGTCCGCTGCCTTGCGAGGCGAAGCGCTTTGTGGAGAATGCAAGCCCGCTGCTCTTTTCGAATTCAGGCAGCAGCTCCTGGCATGCGGCGGCAAAGCCGCCCGAAGTGATGACGTTGAGCTGGCCGAACAATGCCGGCGATGAAAGGAAGGCAACGGCGAGGAGCAGTGGCCGGGCGTGAGCGGCAATCATAGTGGAATCTCCGGTGTTCTGAGCATTGTACACGCTGCGAAAAACGAGAGGTCTTCTTCTGGTTCGTTTCTATCGGCTCGGGTATGAGATCCGAACAAAACACAAGTAAACCCAGGCCATGGAGTTGTCAAAGTCGTGGAGCCCCTTGCCGAGAGGTATCACCTGACTGCGACACTCCAGGGAAGCCGCAGGCGCCACAGATCTGGAACAGCACGCAAGCCCATTCTGCACCCACTGGTCCAAGGCCAGAAAGCGCCCTACGGGGAACAATCAGCCGACGCTTCCCTGAACGCCGTTTGGGACTAATTACGATGGGGCTGCGGGATCAATCTGTGCTTTGTACGAGTGGCGACTATCCGCCAACGGCACCGGTGAGGTTTCCCGTCGTGCTGTCGGTGGACACGTCCCCGGATTCCGGACCAATCCATCACCTTCCGTCAGCGCAACAATAACCGGTCGAGCCAGGTCTTCGGTCTGGGCTGATCGAAGCCTTCGAACATCCAGATGTCGTATGGCCATTTCGCGATGGACGTAAGGAAACGCTTGCCATCCGGATGGATACTGAATCCGATCGCGGTGTTTGTCGAAACGGGAAAATCCAGTGCCGCGATCATCTTGTCGGTTTCGCCCTTAACGTCGATCGAGTGAAGCTGCCACTGCGGGCCTTGGCCCGTCGTGTTTCGATAAATCCCGTAGACTTGTTTGCCGTCCTTGGAGAATGCGTAAGTCTGGAAATTGAGAGCAGTGAGTCTGCGGACTACGCTGCCATCCGGGGAAATCATCGATACGCCCTCGGCCGATGGGTACAGGATCCACTCCCCGAGCGGGGACCATTCAATTGTCGAGTAGCCGGTCGCCATGGGAACAGCGTTTGCCAAAACCACCGGAGTCGCGCCTGCTACCGGCCTGATCTTCTCCAATTGCTGTTTCACGCCTGCGTTGCTTATGAAAGCGACCCATCGGCCGTCAGGAGACCAGACGTGGGCGTGCGCGAGAACGGAGTCCGCAATGGATGTCCAGTTCCCGCCGGATGCGTTCGCAATCGTCAGTTGCTGTCGGCCCACTGGGCCTTGCGAAAACAGGAATCGTGTGCCGTCCGGAGACCAACGCGGTCCCTCGGCATAGGTATTCGTGCCTGGTGGAGCGTTGGCGACGCGCCGCGAAAAGCCCTCTGCGACGTAGCGGTCCTCAATGCCCGGGACGGCGCCGGTAACAAATGTCGAATACAGAAAATGAGTGCCGGATGGCGCCCAATCCGGTTTCCAGGAAACCCCGCCTCCTCCCACTAAGGTACGGACACGCCCCTCTGGCAAGGAAACTTCCAAAATATCCCATTCCGCAGCGCCACCGGCATAGGCAATCTTTTTGCCGTCGGGCGAAACCGCCGCCTGAAAGGTATCGGTGCCGCGATAAACCACTCGACTACTGCCGTCGGCGGCGTCGACAAAAGACAGAGTATTGTTGAAGTTACCGCCGGAGACCAGGACGTGACGGTTGTCGGGAAACCAACTCACACTCGTGGCGGCGCCGTGGAGGTGGCGGGGCGTGCCCGAAGGATAAGGGAGAATCCAAAGCTCCTGATTGACAATTGCGGCGAGCTGGGAACCATCCGGGGAAAAAACAATCGCGGAAATGTTACCGGGTGGAACCCGGACAAGCTCCTGTGGGGGGCCACCCCTGAGCGCGCCAGCCCAAACTTTGCCATCGCGCCGGAACACCACCGTCTTCCCATTCGGATGCAGCGACACCGCTGCCGCAGCCCTAACCTGGGCCACCGACGCTACCTTCTCCATTACTAACTCCGCCATGCCTCCCGATGCTCCGACTGACCAGAGATCGCCGTGGGAAATGTAGTAAATCGTTGAGCCATCCGGAGACCAGAGGGGGTTGGTACAAGTGTCGGCTGCGTGAGTGAGCTGCGATTTGTCCGGTGAGTCGATGGCTTTCGTAAACACCTGGTCAACGCCTTGGATGCCGGCCGTGTAGGCGATACTCCTGCTATCAGGGGACCACGCGGGGTTCCTCTCCGTAGCCTCGTCGCGTGAAATGGGGGTGAACTTGTAACCGGACAAATCCGCCGGCGCCGGACGGATCAGCAGAGCCGCCAGCGCCAGGCCTAGCGCCAGCCCCACCCCGAGCAAACCCATTCCCCGCAGCCAGTGCCGCTTCCTCTCGCCCGAAACCGCCGGAATCGCGCTCGCCGATACCGTTTCCGAAAGCCGGTCGCGCAGTTGGCGAAGTTCGCGATACAGGTCGCCGGTGGAGTCGTAGCGCTCGGCCGGCTCCTTTTGAAGCAGCCGTTCGATGACCCATCGCAGCGGGGCGGGCACGTTGCCCGGCAGGGCTTCGGCATCTTCGCGAATAATGGCCGTCATGGTCTCGGCCTTGGTGCCGCGCCGAAACGCCCGCTTCCCGGCAGCCAGTTCATAAAGAACCAGGCCGAGCGAGAATTGATCCGATTGCGCGGTGAGATTCCCCTCTCCACGCGCCTGCTCGGGGCTCATGTAGGCAATCGTGCCAACCGCAGTGCCGGGATCGGTGAGGGCTCGTTCTCCCGCATCGATCGTGCGCGTCGCGTCATCGTGGCCAATCTCGCCGTGCGCCGCTTTGGCCAGGCCGAAATCCAGAATTTTGACCCGGCCATCGCGCGTAATCAGGACATTGTCCGGTTTCAGGTCGCGATGGATGATGCCGGCGGCGTGAGCAGCGGCCAGGCCGTCGCTGATCTGCACCGCGATATCCAGGAGTTTGCGCGGCGTGTCGACCGGCGCGACCGGCGCGCCTTCGACATATTCCATGACGATGTAGTCCGGACCCACATCGTAGATCTGGCAGATGTTCGAGTGATTCAGGGCGGCGATGGCTTTAGCTTCCCTCCCGAATCGTTCACTGAACTCCGCGGCGCAAAATTTGATCGCGACAATACGATCGAGGCGCGTGTCGCGCGCCTTCCACACCTCTCCCATGCCGCCCTTTCCAATAGCGGCGATGATTTCGTACGGGCCGAGTTTTGCCCCGACGGCGAGCGCCATTTGAGATTCAACTTAGTTTAGCCGACTCGCTGGCGCGGAATCGTCGCGCTCCAGAAAGTCGCTTCCGGGGAGTTGGACTTGGGGCGAGCGAGGCGATTCGTACGGAGGTGATCGCAAGCCGACTTGTGGGGAGTAATCCGGCCTCAACGGCACACCAGGTGTCTGGCCGCCAATCGCGCACTCTACGCGACGCGAAGTTCGGCCGTGCCGCGCCTCCTAGGCTTTACGACGATCTCCACATCGTGGCCCAGGGCGACTAGGAAGCGCATGAGGCGCTCGACGGAATATCCGCGGAACTGACCAGCCAGCATGGCTGAGACCTTCGGCTGATCGATTCCCATTAAGCTTGCCGCTTCTGCCTGGGTCAGCTTGCGCTGGCGGATGGTCCGGTCGATCCGAACGACCAGTCCAGCTTTGATCAGGTGTTCGTCTGCGTCAGCCAAGCCGAGGTCACCGAATACGTTGCCCGTGCTGGGCTCCCGCTTAAGGATTTCTCTTTTCCGCATCCTTCACCTCGCTTCTCAGTTGTTTAAGCCGCTGCCGGATCACTTCCAACTCCAATTTCGGGGTCGCGATTCCGGCCTTGGACTTCTTCTGGAAGGCATGAATCACATAGATCGATTCCCCAATTGAGACCGTATAGACCGCGCGGTAGGTTCCACTGGCATCATGAGCGACAATCTCCATCACCGATCCGGCAAGCCCGTGCAGCGCCTTAGCTTTGACGCTCTTCTCGCCCAACTGTGCAGCGTACAACGCATAGCCGATGTCATCTTGCACGCCAGCCGGAAACGCCTTTACTCTGGAACGGGAATCGGCAAGCCATATGAGATCCTTCATCCGACGGTACATGCCTATATTGGCATAAGGCGGATCGAACCGTCAAATGACGGCGGCGGAATCGTGGCGCTCCCAAGTTTTGAAGCTTCTTGCGTCGCGCGCACGTCGTTCGCCCCTGGCGCGAAGCCGACTTGTGGGGAGTAATCAGTTCTTCCGCTGCACGAGGAAGAGCAACTGACCGGCAATTCGCCATGCACCGATTACAGTCGCCCAGATTG
>DATJYJ010000479.1:0-20973 GCA_035578025.1 Verrucomicrobiia bacterium | reverse complement strand
CCTGGTTCTGCAAGTAACTGAACGTGTAGTTCTCCGCCGATGCCACCGCGCACTGGATCGCGCTCAGGTGAGGAACACTGCCGCTCCCGGAGACATAGCTCAGCGTGTAAACCGCCGTCCCGTTGTTCGTGCGCGAGTCCGTCACCGTCGAAATCCGCGCGCTCGTCTGCACCTGCCCCTGCCCCGCGCCCGTCAGGTAAACCAGGTACAGGTAGTTCCCGTTTGTGTCGTACAGGTTCACCGGATACATCGTCCCCGCGTCGTCCTCCCCCGCCGCCGACGTGCATCCCATCCACCAGTAGCTCCCGTCCGGAAAGTACAGGTTGTCCGCGTTCGCGTCGAACGACACATAAATTCCTTCCTGCGACGTCCACACGTTGTTGTTGTTCACGCTCAGGCTGTACTCCGCCCCGCTGGAATCCGTGAACAGGTAATGATCGATCGTTCCGCCCGCCGCCCACACCGGCGTGATCGACCCCGCCTGCAGCTTCCACCCCAGTCCGTACCCGGTATCCTGCCCGAGCAGCGTGATGCCGCCGCCGTCCTGCCGCCAGATCTGCGAGTTGTAGCTCAGCGCGAACGTCGTCTTGTTCCCGTTTCGCGTCTGCGGGCTGAACAGCGCGATCGTGAAGTTCAGGTTTCCCGAAATCGCGTCGATGTTCTCTCCGCCCCCGCCCCAGTACGAGCCCAGTGCCCGCACTCCCGTGCGCCGCGGGTCCAGCCCGCCGCCCGAATCGGCCTGCGGCGTCCCCGCCATGGCCCGCGGCTCCGGCCCCTTGGTTCCGATGCGCGTCGGCGGCGTCGTCACCGGTAGCGGCGTCGTGATCGGCGTCAACTGCGGGTTTGGCGTCGTCACCGTGATCGCGCTCCCCGCCGCGAAATTGAAGTGCCCGTCCAACGCCCGCACCAGGTACGTATGCTGCTCGCCCGCCGCCACCGCCTCGTCCACGAAATAGAGGTTCGCAGTCCGCCCCAGGTAGACCCCGTCGCGGTAGACCCAATATCCGGCCAGGCCGATCCCGTTGGCGTCGTCCGCCGCCGCCGCCCACTTCAGCTCCACCCGCGTCCGGAACACCGAGGCCGCCAGCTTGTGGCTATCCACTGCCGAAGGCGCCGTCCGGTCAATCGCCCCCAGCCGCACTTGGGCGATCGCATTCCCCGCCGGCACTCCGTACGCGCCGATTCCCGGCTGCCCCGCGCCGCTCGCCCCGATTTGGAACTCCATGGCGTCCGCCTGGTCCGGCCAGATCAGCACCGTCCCGCCGTGCACCGCCATCCGCATCACCATTCCGTTCCGGCACGAATGCGGAAATGCCGCCAGCAGGCTCGCCTTGCCCGCCACGCTCTGCAGCAGGACGAAGTTCGCCGCGCAATTCCGCGCGGCATCGAACTGCGGGTTCTGCATCTCGAACGCCAGGTAAGTCCCCGCGTTCGCATTCCCCGTCCTCGCATCCGGCGACGCTTGCAGAAACGCCGTATACGTCCCGCCCGATGCACTCAGCGTCACCGTCATCGCCACTTCGGCCTCGCTCCCGCCGCCCGGAATCGGCACGCGCGAGATCAGCGACCCGCCGTTCGCATCCGGCACCGCCATCCCCGCCGCCCCGGGCGAGAGTTGCCCGCTGGCGCTCCACGCCACGGGATCGATCGCCCGCAGCGAATCGTTCACGTAATACTGATACGCCGCCCAGGCCGGTGCAGTAGCCGCCAGCATACCCGCAACTAGTTTCCTCATGGCATCACCGTCCCGAACTGCTCCAGGCTGAAACTCTTCCTATACTTCTGGAGCGCCGCCTCGATCGTGGCCCTGCTGGCCTTGCCCTTCTCGAAAACCTGGATCGTGGAATCGTTGAAGATCGGCTGGAATGCCGATCGCGACCGCGCCACGAACTCCACGATCGCCAGTTGCCCGTCGTCGCTCGGCACGTAGGAGAACGCGAGGATCCCGCCCTGTTGTGCCGAGCGGCTGGCCGGCGCCGGAGCCCGCGTCGGCAGCGCCGGCAGAGGCCACGGAGCGTACTTCGGCCGCAGTGGGTCCGTTGCCGTCCCGCTCCCCGTCAGGGGCGTCACGCAGATAATCCGGTGATACGTGTTCTTGGGATCCACCCGGTGCTGCGCGTTTGCCGCGCTTGCCAGCGCCAGGCATAGAACTGCCGTCCGCTTGAGCACAAACGTCCTCCTTGGATCGTTCCCTCCTTCGCGCAAAGAATCGTTTGTGCGGACACCTCTTCCGGGCGTCGCTGAATGAAAATGGAAACCGCCGATTTCGTCTGTTGTGAATTCCCAAACGGGAAGGATCTCAACAATACGCCGTGCCGTCGGCTAGTCGGCTATAGGCTAAACTTACCAGTACAACCATGGCCGAAAGTCCTAAAATGTCAAGAGGGCAAAATTCGACGTTTTCCTTTTCACGCCCACTTCCCTCTTTTTTTCGCTGATTCCCCTCCACTTATCCGCATCCCAACCCATTCCCCCGGCCCCGCCGTGCTACCGTCCTGACAGGAGGACGCTTGTGATGATGACGCAGTCTTTTCTACCACTCACCGCACCCCACCGGGCGCGACTCGGACCTCCACAAGTGCGCATCACCAAACGAACCCAATTTCTCATTGAAAACAAAGGAAAATGCCAAAAAAACGAACCTGAGAACGCCCACCAGGACTCGAGCCGTCCCCCCTCACCCGCCCTCCGACGTTGCCTTTCCCCACACCACGCATTAAGATCTCTGTATCCGATCCCCAGGAGGTTCGCCATGTCTCGTCAAGCTCTCGTCCTCGCCGTCGCTCTGCTCCTGCCCGCCGCGGCCCAGGCGCAAGTCAAACTGCTCCGCCACCCCACGTACTCCAACGGCAAGGTCGCCTTCAGCTACCTCGGCGATCTCTGGGTCGCCAACGAAAACGGCTCCGGCGTCACCCGCCTCACCGACAACGCCGCCCGCGACATCTACCCGCGCTTCTCCCCCGACGGCAACTGGATCGCCTTCTCCTCCAATCGCGAGGGCAACTACGACGTCTACGTCATCCCCGCCACCGGCGGCAAGCCCCGCCAGCTCACCTTCCACAGCGCCGACGACAACGTCGTCACCTGGAGCCCCGATAGCAAAAAGATCCTCTTCACTTCCACCCGCGGCAACGGCGCCTTCCCCAGCGTCTCCACCCTCTGGGAGGTCGGCCTCGAAGGCGGCATCGAGCAGCCCGTCCCCACCGATTGGGGCGCCTGGGCCAGCTACTCCCCCGACGGCAAAAAACTCGCCTTCACCCGCCATCCCGCCACCTGGTCCCGTAAGCACTATCGCGGCAGTTACGCCGCCGACCTCTGGATCATGGACATCGCCGCCAAAACCTTCACCCGCCTCGGCGACCCGGACTATAAGGGCAACCGCCTCTGGCCCATGTACGGCCGCAACGGAGACATCTACTACGTCTCCAACGCCACCGCCGGCGAGAAGAACATCAAGTTCGGCGGCCCCGAGGTCATGCAGAGTGTCAACAACATCTGGAAGATCTCCGACAAAGGCGGCAGGGAAACCCAGGTCACCCACCACGGCGACGGCAACCTCTTCTTCCCCAGCATCTCCGCCGACGGCAAAGTCATCGTCTACGAGGACAACTTCGGCATCTGGAAGCTCGACACCGCCACCGGCAAGAGCAGCGAGATCATTGTCGATATCAAGGCCGATTCCAAGGAGAACGACCGCGAGCTCATCACTCTCACCGAGGCGCAGGGCTTCCACCTCTCGCCCTCCAACCGCCGCGCCGCCATCGTCGCCCACGGCGAGATCTACACCATCGCCACCGACCGCGGCGAGCCGCAGCGCGTCAGCGAAACTCCCTGGAAAGAGCAGGACCCGCGCTGGTCGCCCAACGGCAAGTGGATCGCCTTCGTCAGCGACCGCACCGGCCGCGAAGAGGTCTACCTCTCCGACGAGCTCGGCAAGAACACCAAAAAGCTCAGCGACGCCGATTGCGATAAGACCGGCCTCGTCTGGTCCCCCGATTCCAAGAGCCTCATGTGGAGCGGCAGCGATCACAAGCTCCGCATGGTCGATGCCGACTCCGGCAAGACCGACGTCGTCGCCCAGGGTGAAGCCGGCAACGTCAATGGCGCGCAGTTTTCCCCCGACGGCAAGTGGATCTCTTACGCGAAGCAGGATCGCCAGCTCCGCTCCCATGTCTGGGTGAAGGAGTTGGCCACCGGCCAGGAGCACATGATCGGCCACGACGATTTCATGCTCTCCAGCGGCGCCCGGTGGACTCCCGATGGCAAGAAGCTCCTCCTCATCGGCGGCACCGGCGCGCCCGCCATGGCCGCTCTCAACCGCACCACCACTCAGCTCTACGCCGTCTCCCTCACCCCCATCGAGAAGGAGCCCGGAGGCGCCGACATCAACACCGAAGAGCAGGGCATGGCCGCCGCCAACGATACCGCGGCTCCCGCGGGCCGCGGCGGACGCGGCGGCGCACCCGCCAACGTGCAGGTCAAAATCACCTGGGACGGCATGGAGCGCCGCATCACCCGCCTCACCGACATGCCCGCTTCGGTCACCTACGTCGTGCCCTCGCCCGATAGCCGCACCTATCTCTTCAGCGCCATGGCCGCCACCGAAGATCCCGCCGCGGCCAGCGGCGGACCCGCCATGTACACCATCAACGAAGACGGCACGCACCTCACCCGCCTCAACACCTCCACCGGCGAGACCGCCGGCGGCGGAGGCCGCGGGCGCGGCGGACGCGGCGGCTTCGGCGGCGGCAGCGAGCCCCAGTGGACCCGCGACAGCCGCGCCATCTACTTCCTGCAAGGCGGCGGCATCTACAGTCTTTCCGTCGGGCAGGTTTCCGACACGCCCAGTGCCGCCCCCGCGTCCGCGGGACGCGGCGGCCGTGGAGGCCGAGGCAGCGCCTCATCCCCTACCCCCGCCGAATCCGCCTCCACCTCCGCCCCCCGCCGCATCAACTTCTCCGTCCGCATGGAGCTCGATATCCCCGCCGAGCGCCGCCAGGTCTTCGAAGAGGCCTGGCGCGTCATGAAGAACCGCTTCTACGACCCCAACATGCACGGCGTCAATTGGGCCGCCGCCAAGGACAAGTACGAGTCCATGCTCCCCTACATCGCCGATACCGAGGAGCTCCACAACCTCGTCATGGAAATGATCGGCGATATGAATGCCTCCCACACCGGCATCTCCGGCGGCAGCCGCCTGCCCTCGCAGGGCCCGCCCGAGGAGCGCGTCACCACCCGCCATCCCGGCTTCGAGATCGTCCCCGATTCCAGCGGCTTCTATAAAGTAAGTTACATTTATCGCAAAGGTCCCGCCGATCACGACTATGTCAAGTTAGCCACCGGTAACTTCATCCTCGCCGTCAACGGTAAGGACCTCAAGGCCGGCGATAACTACTGGCAGCTTTTTAACATTCTCTCCGGCCGTAAGTTCGAGTTTCTGGTCAACTCCAAACCAGCCGCCGACGGTGCATGGACCATCGATATCGAGCCCGTCAGCGGAGCCGCCTTCGGCAACCTGCAATACGATCGCTGGGTCGAGGATCGCAAAGAGATGGTCGCCAGGCTGACCAACGGCGAGATCGGCTATCTCCACATCCGCGCCATGGATGCCCCGTCGCTCGCCAAGTTCCAGCGCGACCTCCTCGACAACCAGGGCAAGAAGGGTCTCATCATCGACCAGCGCTTCAATGGCGGCGGCGGCATCGATCAGGAGCTGCTCGCCATTCTCAACCAGCGCAAGGCTTACCAGGTGACCCGCGGCCGCGATTCCCTCGAAGTCAAGCGCCCCGGCCAGGTCTTCTTCGGTCCCATGGTGGTCCTCCAGAACGAGCGCTCCGCCAGCGACGCCGAGATGTTCCCCGATGGCTTCCGCAATCTCGGCCTCGGCAAGCTGGTCGGCGTCCCCACCTCCGGCCAGGTGATCGGCACCGGATCGTTCACCCTGCTCGACGGCTCCGCCATCCGCACTCCCGGCGCCGGCGTCTACACCGCCAGCGGCCAGAACATGGAAAACTACGGCGTCCCCCCCGATATCTACGTCGATAACTCGCCGTCCGACTTTCTAAGTGGCCACGACCGCCAGATCGAAAAAGCCATCGAGGCGTTAAAGTAACGCGGCCCTCCCGGGCCGCATTGTCTTATCTGCACCAATTCCCCCGGACGGTATTCCGTTCCACGGCGCCGCCCACACAAACCGCGGCGCCGGAAATTTCATTCCGCTCGATGATATTGTCCCGAGCCGGCGCCGGCCGTTCCGCGCGTTCCCCCAGGTAGATCCCGCTGTGTAACAGCGGGTCGCCCTGATGTTGTCGATTTAAGTTGAGTAGCTTATTTCCTGAAACGAAGTTATGATCCCCAATCACGAACACCCCGCCGAAGGCGGCCCCGTCAATCGTGTTATCGACGATCCGCACGTTCCTCGACTGCATGTCCGGATTCGAGTTATTCATCACGATTCCGTACCCGTTGACACCCACGCAGGTATTCCCGCGGACCTCGCCGTCGTGGAACCCGTCCAGGTCGATGCACTTCCCGTTGACGTCCCGGAACAGGTTGCCCGCGTAAGTCGACCGGTCCACATTACCCGCCGTATCCACTGCGACCGGTTCCACGTTACCCCGCGGATACCCGATCCGTACCCCGGAGTTATCGGCCACGCGCACCTCCGTCGCGTGTCCCACTTGCAGCGCATCGCGCCCGATGTTCTCGAAGCGGTTGCCCGCGAACAAGCCGCGCGCGTTGCGCGGCGACGTGTACAGCGAATGCGTCCAGATCCCATTCCCGCGGATCCTGCGCAGCTCGCAGTTGGTCACGCGGAAGTCCGTCGTGCCCTCCTCGATCAGGATCCCGCCCGTCGTATTGTCATTCCCCGCCGCATCGCGCGACCCGCTGTCCTCGATCCGCACATGGTCGATGGTGGTATCCTGCGATCGCGCCACCAGAATCGCGAACCCCGCTATATTCCGCAGCGTCACGTTTCGGATCGTCACGTGCTTCCGCCCGTTCACCACGATCCCATTCCCGCGCGTGAACCCGCAAAACGGCTGGTTCCACGCCGGCAGCCCCTGCCGGACCTCCGTCTTTTCGCGGTGGCCGTCGATGATCAGGTCGTGAATGTAGTCGTTGTCCCTTGCTTCGATGCCCGCGCTCACCACGCGTGGCCCCGGCGGGACCAGCAGGGCCGCGGCAACCGCCGCCAGCGCCAGCCCGGCGGCGAGTGCCTTCACGCCACCTCGATCGCCAGCGGCGCGAAAACCCGGCGTCCGAGCTGCACCTGCACTTCGTGCTTCCCCGCGCGGATGCTCTGCGGCAGCCGGAAATTGAACTCCCACCGCTGCGTCACCGGATCGGCGCAGAAGGAATCGACCTCGAGCGCGTCCATGCCGTCCACTTTGGCGTGGAACTGCGAGGCGTCGGCCACCTCCTGCATCGTAACCTTCACGCTCCGCGTCACGATCCGCGTTCCGCTGCACAGATTGATGCCGTCGGTGATCGTGCTCACCCGCGGCACCGCCGGACCGGGCGGCATGATCCGCACCCACGCCGCTTCGCACAGCGGCTGTTCGATCCACTTCACCTCGACCGGCACCAGGCCCGTGCGCACCTTCTCCGGCAGCACCGCGTTCACCTGCGTGACGCCGTCTTTCTCCGCTTCGCCGATGTACGTCAGCCGGCACGGGCGCGCGTCGGCAAGGACGGCCAGATGCTGAAGGCTGCACTCGTCCGGCAGGCGGTCGATCCACAGCGACAGCGCCGCCAACGGCCCCGACGCCGGCGCGACACTCTCCCCGGTGAAAGCATTCGTGATATTACGGATCGCCGAAACCGCGGCAACATTGCGCCCGGCCATCGATTGCGCCCATCCGGACGGCCGCTTGCGGCAGGTGATCCACATGTACTGCGTCCAGATGTGTTCCAGCGCCAGAAGCTGGAAGTCCTGCTCCAGCGTGAACAACGAGATCTCGCCGGGCGAGATGCGCACCCCGCTCCACGTGTCGTACTGCTTTGCGTGCGCCGGCAGCCCGTTCATCTGGCAGCGCAGCACCCCGCCGGGTTTCAGTACCCGCCGCGCCTCGCGAAGATAGTTCAACACCACGTCGCGGCTCGGAATGTGCTGGAAAACGGCGTAGGAGTAGACGAAGTCGAACTTGTCGTCCGGGAATTGCGCGAGGTCGGAGCCCGAGCTGTGGTGAGCATGCGCGTTGGGCGTGTCCTGCAGGCGATCGGCGGCCAGCCGGATCATCTCGTCCGAGACATCCACCCCGTGGATCTCCGTGAAGTGGCGGCTCAGCGGACGCAGCAGCCGCCCCGGACCGCACCCGATTTCCAGCGCGGCATCGCGTCCCTGCACGCGCTTCAGGTCCCATTCCAGACCCTTGACGACGTCGCCCGCTGTGGCGAAGAACTCCTCGTCGTCCTGCTGGCGGCGGCCGAAGGCGACATAGTAATACGCGTCTTCGTTGGCGCGCTGGTTCCAGTCCGCACGCATCCGATCGAGTACGTTGGTGTCTTTCTTGAGGACGTCAACCTCCATTGTTCTCATGATATCAGGGGGGTACGGTTAGTAATGGATAATATTGCGCCTCGTGCCACGCGGAACTAATCTAATATTTTATGTCCCTGGTTTTTCGCTCTCTAACCAGCGCGCCTCTGGACAACTTCGAGGCGATCGCGCCGGACGGTTCCATCATCGGGGTGATCGGTGAGAATGGCTCCGGCAAGAGCCGCCTGCTGCGGGTGGCCGCGGGACTGGAGAAGGCTGCCGCCGGTTTGGTGAAGGCCTCCGGTGAAGTCAAGTACCTTGGCCCGGATGACCCGCTGAACCTGACGCCGGCGCCAATCCTGCTCATCGATCAGACCTTCGCGCGCCAGGACCAGGTGGTCCGTGAACGCGCCGCGGTCGCGCTCGACCGGATACGCCGCGCCGGGGCCACCGTCATGCTGGTCTCGCACGAAGAGGACCTGATCCGCCGGCTCTGCGATGAAGTCTGGTGGCTCCATGGCGGCCGTCTCGCCGGCCGCGGCGACGCGGCCGAGATGCTGGCCGCATACCGCAAGCATGTGGCCGCCCAGCTCCGCGCCTGGGGCGAAGTGGTGCAGACCCCGCTGGCTCCCAAGGTCCGCCGCGGCGACGGGCGCGCCGAAATCGTCCGCGTCGAAACCGTGGGTGAGACCGGCAAGCCCACCATGGTCTGGCGCAGCGGCGAGCGCGCGGTGGTGAAAGTCGGGGTCCGCTTCAAGGAAGCAGTCTCCGATCCGGTGGTCGGGATCATGATCCGCACGCGCGTGGGGCTGAACGTCTACGGCACCAACACCGATCTGGAGCAGTTGAAGCTCGGCCCTTGCGCGCCGGGCACCACGCTCGACCTGGCATTCGCCTTCTGGTGCGAGCTCTGCCCGCAGGAGTATACGCTGACCGTGGCCTCGCACGATCCCGACGGCGTCTGGCACGACTGGATGGAAGACGCGGTGGCATTCAGCGTGGCCGACGGCCGCTACACGGCGGGCGTGGCGAATCTCCGCGCTCAGGTGAGTCTGCTGGGAAAGATGTAGCTACTTCGGGTCGATGATGAACGTCGGCACGATCCCCGATGCCGACGAAAATCCGCTCTTGCCCGTGGAGAGCCAGCTCGAGCAGCCTTGCACTTTGCCGAGATAGGCGTGCGGGTGAATGTCCACCTGCATCTCGCGGAATTCGAGGTGGCCGAAGTTCATCAGCGGGAAGACGCTGCGCACCGGCTCGACGCGCTCCTGCACGACGTAGGGCGAGCGCATCGCCTGCTTGAGCGCGCGCTCCCAGCCTGAGGCGTCCATCTCCCAGCCGAAGTACGTGTGCTGGTCGCTGTAGTCGTCGTTGGGCTTGAGCGCGAGACGCTCGCGGTTGCTGGTGATGAACTCGGGCAGGTCGACGGTCTTGTCTTCGTAAGTCGTCTTGGCCGCGCCCACCAGGCGGGTCCACGGCACATGCTCGCGGATTGCCTTCCGCTCGTTGGCCGGGAACTTGGCGGTGAAGTTCTCGTCCGTCAGCAGGCCGAACATAGCCTTCTTGTGGGCCAGCTCGCTGCGGAAACTGTTGACCACGCACACCGCCCGGTCGCGATAGGCCTGCACCAGCGGGTGCGTGAGGTCGAAGCGGATCAGGAATTCCTGGACCCCCAGGCGCCGGTAGACCAGGTGGATCTCGAACGGTCCGCGCCGCAGGATGCCGTTGCGATACTCGAGCTGCTCCGGCGAGACGATCTCCACCTGGTAGCCTTCCTGGCGGAAGTGGTCGCGAAACAGCTCGTACTCGCTCTGCCCGGAATGGTAGGGCGCGCGAAACTCGAGGATGGCGATATTCGGCTTCTTGGACGCGCCGCCGAATTGCTTGTAGCTCTTGAGCAGCGCCTGCAACAGATGTTTGCGGCTGCCGGTGCGCGTCAGCGTGTAGCGCTTGCGGAACTCCTTCACCGGAGGCTGGTCGTAGAACAGCTCCGCCAGCGCGTCGGCATACCCCGCGCCCGTCGGCGAATCGGCGTTGTACTGGACAAAGTGCAGGTGGCCGTTCACCATGTGGGAATCGAGCCGGGAGGCGACTTCCAGCGCCTGGTAGCCCGGATCGATCGAGGCAAGCATCTTCTCCGCCGGGAGCAGTTCGAGCCGCGAGAGCAGCGCCGGCGTGGAAAGCACCATCTGCTCCATGCGGTCGATGGCGGCGATCAGCGACTCGCCGGTTTTCACCAGGCTCTCGTACTGCCGGCGTGAGATGAAATTGGGGCGCAGGAAGGGACAAATCAGGCGTCCGCCCGCGGAGAGATTGCTGCTCTCCATGCGCTGGTGAAGGGCCTCCGCCCACCCCAGATCGCGATAAGGGCCGGATTCAAGTAGCTTGTTATATCGAGATACTGCGTCGTCCAACTGGGACATTCGTCGTGGAAGCCTGCTCTAGTAAAGAGTATCCCACACCGGCGCGCAAAACGATAGCTTCAGTTGCGCCGAATGCCCAGTAAAGCGAAGAAAAATAATGATTTACAAGTTTATTCAAGGAAATGTAGAAAAAACCCGTCTGGGCGAAGCAGGTCGGGATTTTGGGGCGGGTCGGAACCCGCCCTACTTATTCTCCTTGGCGAGTTGGACGCGTGCCGCGTCCAGCTTCCTGGTTACCTTGGCGACGTCGTCCGGCTCGCTATCGGCGCCCGCCGGAGACTGAAAATCCTTGAGCGATGCCTGCCATTGCGAGATCGCATCCTTGGTCCTGCCGAGCTTCAGATAGACGTCGGCGAGGTGATCGTGAACCGTGGGATCCTGGCCAATGCGGTCAAGGGCGCGAACCAGTAAGACCTCGGCTTCGCTGAACTTACCCTGCTGGTAGAAAGCCCAGCCCAGGCTGTCGAGATAGGCTCCGTTATCGGGATCGATTTCCAGCGCCTTTTGGATCAGCTTCGTGGCCTCCTCTACCTTCAATCCGTGGTCCACCAGCATGTAACCCAGATAGTTGAGCGCGCCGGCGTGGTTCGGATTCATGGCGATGACCTTCCGGAACTCGGCTTCGGCAGCCTCGATTTTCTTCTGGCGCTCGAGCATGGCTCCGCGAGTGAAGATCACCTGCTGCTTCTGCTCGTCCGTGCCCGCGATCTTGCCGGCCTCGTCCAGCACTTTCGCCATGTCGCTCCAGCGCTTTCCCTTTTCGTAGACCGCGGCGAGGTCGCTATAAGTCTGGAAGTCCGGCTTGGAGCCGGCAGCCTTGCGGATCTCGGCGGCCGCGGTATCCACTTCACGGCGGGCCGCATCCATGTCCTTGGCGGCGCGATAGGTATCGACGATGTTCAGGTAAAAGTGGACGCTGTCCTCTTTGCTCATGGCCAGCGCCTTGCGGAAGGTGTCCACCGCCTCCGTGTACTGGCCGGCGCTGCGCTGCAGCGAGCCGAGCTCGTCGAGGAGACGGGCGCGGTTGGAGCTCTCGTTGGCCGAGTAGTTCTTTTTCGCAGTCTCGCCGATGATAGCGTTGAGCGCGGCGATGGCCTCGGTGTACTTGCTCTGGGCTTCGAGCAGTTTCACCTCTTCATAGCGAACCTCGAGGCTGTCGGCATCCAACGCTTTGGCCTTGGCCAGCGCTTCCTGGGCATTCGGGAAATCGCGCTTCACGCGGTAGATCTCCGCGATGGAGAGGCGGGCGGGCATATTGCGGGGATCGTCCGCGGCCAGCTTCTCGAAGAGCTCGAGGGCCTTGTCGAGCTGGCCGGATCGCATCATGTTCTCAGCGACTCCGAAGGCGAGCTTGGTATTCTCCGGCTGCAGCTCGAGCGCGCGGCCGAGAGCTTCCGCGGCGGCCTTGTAATCGTGCAGGTCCTCGTATGCCTGGCCGAGGGCGATCAGCGTGCGTTCGCTGGGATTCTTGTCCGCGGCTGCTTTGAGCTTCTCGGCGGCCTTCTTGCTGTCGCCCAGCGCGGCGTACAGGGTAGCCAGGCCGGTAAGGGCGTCTTCGCTCTCGGGGTCGGCTTCCAGCGCCTTGTTGTAAGCTTTCTCCGATTCGACGCTGTTGTTCGACGCTCCATAGAGCCGGCCCAACAGCACCCAGCTATCCGCGTCCTTGGGGTCCTTGTCGGTGACCTTCTGGAGCTGCTCGATGGCCTTCTTGAGATATTCTTCGTTGATGCGGTTGTCCGCGGTGGAGATCATCCGCATGTAGATGCGTCCGAGCATCCGGCGCGCATCGATGTTGTCGGGGTCCTGCTTGAGGATGTCCTCCGCCTGGCTGACGGCATCGCGCAGACGGTTGGTCTGGATGTAGAGATCGGTCAGCTCTTCGAAGACGACGCCCGCCGAAGGATCGAGCTTCAGCGCCTCCTGGTAGTGCTGGAGCGCCTTGTTGAGGTACTCCGGCCGGTTGCCGTAGGCCTGCGCCAGCTCCGCATAAACGCGTCCCATCGCGAAATGGTAGTAAGCGTCGGCCTTGTTTTCGGCGGGTTTAGGGGTTGGCGCGGGAGTCTGGGCGAGCACCAGAGAACCCATGGATACCAGCAGCACTAGCGCTTTGGCTGAACGAATCATGCGGATCTGACCTCTTTCGACCGTAACCCGTACCCAGGCTGAAGCGGGCTGGCCGCTTCAGGGTCGAAATTCACCTTTTTATTGTATAACGGGGTTTGACAGCAAATACTCCTGCCCCCGTTGACGTGGACGCGTTGCCGCGTCCCCTGGTTGCAGTTGTCGGGCCGACCGGAACGGGCAAGAGCGAACTGGCCCTGCGGATCGCGGAGCGGTTCCACGGCGAAGTGGTGAACTGCGATTCGACGCAGGTGTACCGTTACTTCGATATCGGCACAGGCAAACTGCCGCCCGCGGAGCAGCGCGGAATCCCGCATCACCTGATCGACGTCGTCAACCCCGACGAACTCTTCACCGCAGGCGAATACGCACGCCTCGGCCGAAAGGCTCTCGGCGAGATTTCGGCGCGGGGCCGTCTGCCGATCGTGGCCGGCGGCACCGGGTTCTACGTGCGGGCGCTCATCGATGGCTTGTTCGAGGGGCCCGCGCGAGACGAAGAGCTGCGCGCACGCCTTACCCGTCGAGAAATTCGCCACCCTGGATCGCTGCATCGAATACTTAGTCGCTTGGATTCGGCCAGTGCGCGGAAGATTCACATTAATGACGTTCCGAAAGTGATGCGCGCACTCGAGGTTTGCCTGCTGGCGCGCCGCCCGGTGAGCGAGCTCTACCAGCGCGGACGCCATGCGCTGCGCGGCTATCGCGTGTTGAAGCTGGGGCTGCTGCCGGAGCGCGATGCGTTGTACCCGGTGGCGGACGCACGCTGCGCGGCGATGTTCGAAGGCGGCCTGGTGGACGAGGTGCGGCACATCCTGTCGCTGGGTTTTCCGGCAACGTGCAAGCCTTTCGAAGCTCACGGATACAAGCAGGCGCTGCAATTGATCCGGGGCGAGCTTTCGCCGCGGGACGCAGTCTTCTACGCGCAGCGCAACATACGGCAATACGCCAAGCGGCAGTTCACGTGGTTCCGGCGCGAGCCGGAGCTCGAGTGGATCAAAGGATTCGGCAGCGATCCAGCCATTCAGGAAAAGGCCATGGAACGGGTGGCCGCGCTGCTCCAGGCGACTCCGCGGGTTCCGATACACTAGGAACTGGATGGTTCGTTTCGTAATCCTTCTCCTCTTTTTAGGAAGCACGTTAGCTGCCGAAACTACCCTGGTGATCCCGTTTTTCAACCACTCGAAGTCCGCGAGCCTGGACTGGATCGGGGAGGGGATTGCGGAAAGTGTGAAGGACGCGCTGGCATCGGAGGGGATGCTGGTTCTGGAGCGCGAAGATCGTCTGGAAGCATACCGCCGGCTTTCGTTGCGCCCGGGCGCGGAGCTGACACACGCATCGATTCTCAAGCTCGGAGTGTCGGTGGATGCCGCTAGTGTGATCTATGGTTATTTCGAGCTATTGCCGCCGGACGCCGCGAACCCCGGCTCCAAAGGGTCGCTGCGGATCACAGCCCGAGCCATCGACGTCAAGCATTCGCAACAGGGAGCGGCGTATAGCGAGGTGGGCGCGCTGGAGGACCTGGCAACCCTGGAGGCGCATCTCGGCTGGCAGACGCTGACGGCGCTACGCCCTAAGGGGGCTCCGCCGGAGCGGGAATTCATGCAGGCGCGTCCCTCGGTGCGGCTGGATGCGGTGGAGAATTACGTGCGAGGCCTGTTGGCCACCTCGGCGGAGCAGCGGCATCACTTCTTCACGCAGGCGGCGCGGCTGGATGAACATTATTCTCAGCCATGTTTCCAGCTCGGAAAGATTTACTGGGAGAAGAAGGACTACAAGGTGGCGGCGGGATGGCTGGACCGCGTGGCACGCACCGACCCGCACTATTTCGAGGCGCGCTTTTTTCTGGGGCTGTGCCGTTACCTGAGCGGGGACGCGAAGGGCGCCGAGGAGTGCTTCGAGCAGGTGGCGGCGGTACTGCCGTTGAACGAGGTCTACAACGACCTGGGCGCCGCGCAGGCGCAACATCAGGACTACACGGCGGCAGCAGCGAATTTCCGGAAAGCCCTGGGCGGCGACGACTCCGACCCGGACTTTCACTTCAACCTGGGCGTGGCGCTGTGGCGCAGCGGGAAGTACGGCGAAGCGGCGGAAAGCTTCCGCGCGGTGCTGGCACGCAACAGCGGGGATAGTGAGGCGACCGTGCTGTTGGGGCGGTGTCTGAAGAACGACGGACCTCGTCCCGGCGAGACGCGCGCGGATGGCAAGCCGCGGCTGAAGACGAATTACGAAGAGAGCGCGTTCCGGCAGTTGCAGGCGGAGCTGGGGAAGAAGTAGGGCGCTGTTCACCGCAGGCTAGGGCAAGTCGGGAACGTCGGGAACCTGCCCCACGGCCAAAACACGCTAAGATGTGCCTTACGGAGAATATCGGATGAAACGGCTATCTGCTCTTTTTCTGATCGCATTCGGCGGGTTCGCGCAAGCGCCACCTCCGCCGGCCAAGGCGCCCGCGACGACGGCGCCGGCCGCGCCGGCGCGCGAGCCGGGATTGTACGCGATCTTCAATACGTCTATGGGGACGTTCACGGCGAAGCTCTTCGAGACCGAGACGCCGGTCACGGTACGGAACTTCGTGGCCCTGGCGCGCGGCACCAAGGCGTGGAAGGATCCGAAGACCAATGCCATGGCGGCCAAGCCGATGTATAACAACATCACCTTCCACCGCGTGATCAAGAACTTCATGATCCAGACCGGCGACCCGACGGCGACCGGCTCGCACGATTGCGGCTTCACGATCAAGGACGAGATCGTACCTTCGCTGAAGTTCGACCAGCCGGGGCGGCTGGGAATGGCCAATATTGGCTCGCCCAATACCGGCGCGTGCCAGTTCTTCGTGACGGCGGTTCCCTACCCGTCGCTGAACGGCGGCTACACGGTGTTCGGGCAGGTCGTGGAAGGGCAGGACATCGTGACCAAGATCGACAACGTGCCGACGGATCGCAACGACAAGCCGCTCACACCGGTGAAGCTGATCTCGGTGACGATCAAGCGCGAAGGCCCGCCGCCGGCGGCTGCAACACCGGCGAAGAAGACGGCGCCGGCGACCAAATCGACCGCGGCGCCGAAGAAGCAGTAGACCGTCAGCCCTGGACGGGGGCCGCCTTGGCGGGCGACTCCTTTGCCACAGATTTGGCGGGCTGCGCCTGGGGCGCCTGGGCCGCTTCCAGGGCGCGGCCAATCATGTACTTGACGTAGAGGCCGAAGACCACCGCGACCAGCAGGGCGGTCAGCACGAGGAACAGGCCATCGACGCTCTGGGCCTGGCCGGTCACGACCAGCCAGACAGCCGCGCCGATTCCGCTCACGATCATCAGAATACTGAAGAGAAATAAGAAGCCGCGATCAGACATGCTCGTCGATTGATCTCCCTCCGCCGGGCCCGAAATGCGTGCCCCCGGAGAAATATTCTACACCACAGGAGTCTGGGACAATAACGGATGCGATGAACTGGAGTGCGATTGCGGCGATCTTTCTGGCGGCGGCGGTCGGGTTGGGCGCGTTCGGGGCGCACGGTCTGCGGGCGAAACTCGATGCGTATTCGATGTCCCTGTGGGAGAAGGCCGTCTTCTACCACTTCATTCACGCGCTGGGGATGTTGATCGCGTCCGTGCTGCCCCGCGCGTCGGCGGCGAGCGGGTGGGCCTGTTGGACACTGGCGGCGGGGATCCTGATCTTCTCCGGAAGCTTGTATCTGCTGGCGGTCACGGGCGTGCGCACGCTGGGGGCGATCACACCGATCGGGGGATTGTGCTTCATCGCCGGCTGGCTGCTGCTGGCCTGGCACTTCATTTCGAGCGGAGGAAAATCATGACACCGGCACCGGACTCGAAGCTTCACATGCTGCGCCACACGGTGGCGACTTTGGCCTATCGCGGCGGCAAGGCACTGCGCGGCGCGCCGGCGGGATTTTCGGACTTCCACTCCGCGGCGGGAACGCGCACCCCGGGACAGATCCTGGCCCACGTCTGCGACCTCTTCGACTGGGCGGTGAAGATGGCGGACGGAGTCCACGAGTGGCGCGAGCAGGCGCCGCAAACCTGGGAGCAGGACACGGCGCGGTTTTTCGCGGCGCTGGAGGCGTTCGACCGGAGGCTCGGGTCGGGCGCGCCGCTGGGGTTCGACGCGGAGCACCTGTTCCAGGGTCCGGTGGCGGACGCCCTGACGCACGTGGGGCAGATCGCGATGCTGCGGCGGATGGCGGGCGCACCGGTGCGGGGCGAGAACTACGTGCGGGCGCAAATCGCGGCGGGACGGGTAGGCGCGGAACAGGCAGCGCCGGTGGTGGAGTTCGACTGAGCGGGTAGCGCGCCTGCGGCGCCCGGGGGACAGGCTGAAGCCTGTCGTACAGAGCTATTGCTTGTAGATGGTTCCGCCTTTCATGACGAACTTGACGTGGCGCAGCGCGGCGATGTCCTGGGTGGGGTCGCCATCGACGGCGACCAGGTCGGCAAAGAGGCCGGGTTTGACGGAGCCGATGGACATGTGAAGCACCTGGCCGGCGATGGAGGTCGCCGATTTGAGCGCTTCGATGGGCTTCATGCCGTAATCGACCATGAGCTCGAGCTCGCGGGCGTTTTCGCCATGATTGAAGACGCCGATGTCGCTGCCGCTGAGGATGGTGACGCCGGCATCGAGAGCGGCCTTGAAGCTTTCGCGCTTGCGCTGGATGCCCGGCGGCTCGGGTTGCTCGCCTTTGCGCCAGCCGGCGTACTGGCTGGTGGCGTCGCCGGCAGCGAGCGTGGGGCACAGGGCGACGTGGTGCTGCACCATGAGCTTGAAGACTTCGGGTGTGCCGCCGTCGCCGTGCTCGATGGTTTCGGCGCCGGCAAGGACGGCACGGCGCATGCCTTCGGGAGTGCTGCTGTGGACGGCCACCGGAACGCCCGCGCTCTTGGCGGTCTCAACCGCGAGCTTCATTTCTTCGGCGGAAAAAGTCGGGCGCGAGCCGGGACCTGGTCCCCAGCGGTAGTCGCCGTAGAGCTTGATCCAATCGGCACCGTGGCCGATCTGGTCGCGGACCACTCGGATGAGGCTGTCGACACCGTCGGCTTCCTCGGCGCCCTGCGGCACGCGCCATTCGAGAGCGAACCCTTTGGGCGCGTAGCTGCCCGTGGCGACGATGGCGCGCGTGGAGGCGAGCACGCGCGGTCCGGGAACGATGCCCTGGTTGACGGCCTGCTTGAGCTCGACGTCGGCATAGCCGGCGCCCTCGGTGCCGAGGTCGCGGATAGTGGTGAAGCCGGCCATGAGGGTAGCTTTCAAGTGATTGACGGCGCGGGCGGCGCGCAGGGCGAGGCCTTCGTGGGAGACCTGGTCGTTCCAGGTGGTCTCGTTGTAGGCGTGGAGGAGGATGTGGGAGTGGCCTTCGACAAGTCCGGGGAGGAGCGTCGCGCCCGGTAGATCGATCACCTTGGCACCGGCGGTTTCGACGTTGGGCGGAGGGCCCGCGGATTCGATGCGCTGTCCGCGGACACGGACGAGCCAGCCTTCGTGCATGGATTCGCCATCGAAGACACGGGCGGGCTTGAGGACGAAGGAATCGGGCGCGGTCTGGGCAGCTAGCGTGGCCGCGCACAAAAGGAATGCACGGAAGAAGGGCATGGGGAGATTATAGCGGGCGGGATCAGCGAATCGCGATAGTGACGGTGGCGGGACTGGCGGCGTCGCCGACCTTGAGCACGACGGGCTGGGGGCCGGGGAGGAGGCCGGCAGGAATGTAGACGTTGATTTGCAGCAGGGCGTTGGTGAGGCCGGGCGCGCCCGTGGCCGATATCACGTCCGTGACTACGCCGCCGATTTGCACGGAGACGGGCGCGACAGGGTGGGGCAAGTCGGTTCCGACGAGTCCACCGTCGGGTCCGGCTGGAGTGATGACGCCGGCGCCGGTGGCGAAGAGGGAGACAATGTCGCCGGCTTTCGCGGCATTGGACGCGGAGTTCAGGCGATAGTTGAGATCGAGGATCGCGCCGGGGCCGCTGCCTGTGGAGTCGATGGAGAAGAGTCCGGGGGCAGCGGCTACGACGGGCACAGTAACGGAATTGGAGTATGCGCCCTGATACACATACTGGACGGTGGTGGAGGATTTGCCGGCGATCGCGTACGGGACGATGAAGCTGGATTGCCCGGTGCGCGCGTAGATGACAGGTGCCGGCGTGCCATCGAAGAGAAGCTGCACGCCGGCGAGGGAGTTGGTGATTTTGCCCGCTGCATCGAGCTGGAGCGTGACGAGCGCGGGCGGGCCGTAGCGTGCATCGAAGAGAGTGACGATTTCGCCAGGAGCCACCGCGCCGCCCGTGAAGCTGGCGGCGTTGAGCAGATTCGCGGCGTTGATGGTAGCCGGCGCTTGCAGCGCGTTGAGCGTGGAGGTGTAAGCGGACTTCGCCTGGTAATTTTTGTCGAAGGGCAATCCGGCGCCGAATCCGGGAAAGGTGGTGGGGATCCAGGAATGGAGATCGGTGATGCCCCAGGTCTGGATAGCGGTGCAGCGCGCGAACTGGATGCAGGCGGAGACCGCACGGCCGTAGAGCTGGGCCTGGATGGCGAGGTCGCTGGCGCCG
Source organism: Verrucomicrobiia bacterium (assembly GCA_035578025.1). GTDB lineage: Bacteria > Acidobacteriota > Terriglobia > Bryobacterales > Bryobacteraceae > Solibacter. The sequence goes on along the minus strand of DATJYJ010000479.1, from coordinate 1,393 downwards.
GCGTTGCCGCTGGAATCGACGGGGAGGCGGACGTCCATTTCGGTGATGATGACTTCGAGGCCGAGGTCGGTGAGACGCTTGATGTTGTTGGCGAGTCCCGGGGCGCTCGGATAGTTGATGTTGTTGGTCAGGTGCATTTGCAGGCCGACGCCATGGATGGGGGTGCCGTCGGCGAGCATTTGTTTGAGCATGTTGTAGATGAAATCGGATTTGGTGTTGGTGTCTTCGGCGCTGTAGTCGTTGTAGAAGAGGCGGGCGTTGGGATCGGCCTGGTGGGCCCACTGGAAGGCCTGCTCGATCCACGCGATGCCGGTGAGGCCGATTCCGGGCTGGTTGTTCCAGATGGAATCGCGAAGGGCGGGAGGGTTGCTGTCGGACACGGCCTCGTTGACCACTTCCCAGGAGTAGACTTTGCCGGCGTAGCGGCCGGCCACAGCCATGATGTGGTCGTGAAGGATCTGGTTGAGCTGGGCGGCTGTGAAGTTGCCGTTGGTGAGCCAGGCGGGAAGGGAGTTGTGCCAGGCGAGATGGTCGGCGCGGAGGGGGATGCCGTGGGCCTGGGCGTAGTTGACGAGGGCGTCGGCACCGGAGAACGCATACGTGTTTTGCGACGGATGGATCGCGCTCCAGAGCATTTCGTACTCGGGCTCGATCATGCTGTATTCGCGGGCGAGGGTGGCGGCGTAGGTGGCATCCTGGTTGATGTAGCCGGATTGCACGGCGGCGCCGAAATAGATGCCGCGTTTGGCGGCGGCCTGGCTGAGGGAATCGGCGGCCGGCAGCACGGCCGCGAGGCCGAGGAAAAAGACGGCGAAGTTGCGCGGCATCTCACCCTATGATACTCATCTGACTGTTGAGGAGAATCCATGCGACGTAGAGAATTTTTCGCGGCAGTAGCGGGTGCGATGGCAGGCGGCGCGGCGATGGGGCAGGAAGAGCCGAAGCCCAAAGGTAAGCTGAAGCAGACCGTGACCGGCGGGGTGTTCGGGCGCGGAATGGCGTTCGAGGAAACGTGCCAGATCGCGTCGAAGCTGGGAATTGTCGGGTACGACCTGCGCGGGCCGCAGGACTGGCCGACCCTGAAGAAATACGGGCTGATTCCGACCATGTATCCGCCGGGTCCGGGCGGAACGATTCCCGACGCGCTCAATCGCAAGGAGAATCACGACCGCCTGGAGAAGCTGATGCACGCGGCGATCGACGAAGCGACAGCGAACGGCGTGCCCAACATCATCACGTTCAGCGGCAACCGGCGCGGCATGGGCGACGCCGAGGGCGCGGACAACTGCGTGCTGTGGCTGAACAAGGTGAAGGCGCATGCCGAAGACAAGGGGATCAACATCTGCATGGAGTACCTGAACAGCAAGGTGAACCACAAGGACTACATGTTCGA
>DATJYJ010000478.1:0-6382 GCA_035578025.1 Verrucomicrobiia bacterium | reverse complement strand
ATTAAAGGTGCACTTCAGCATCTGTTCGACGTGCCGAAAGAGCTGGTTACCAATGTGGTATTCGACCAGTCGGTGTTCGTGAAGACGGCGATCGAGACGCTGCGGGACGAAGGGGCCATCGGCCTGTTTCTCACGTCGATGATGATCCTGATCTTCCTGGGGAGCATGCGCGCCACCGTCGCCGTCTTCTTCTCGATTCCCCTCTCCGCCCTCGCCGCCTTCATCGCACTCGCGCTCGGCGGGAGCTCGGTGAACAGCATGGTGCTCGGCGGACTCGCCCTGGCCTTCTCGCGACTCATCGACAACTCCGTCGTCGTGCTCGAGAACATCTACCGGCACCTCGAGCTCGGCGAGACTCCGGCGGTGGCCGCGGAGAAAGGCGGCATGGAAGTGGCCCTGCCTGTTCTGGCATCCACCCTGACCACGATCGTGGTGTTCTTCCCGGTCACCCTGCTCTACGGCGTAAGCAAATTCCTGTTTTCGGCCCTGGCTCTGGCGGTAGTGCTGTCGTTGATGGCCTCCTATGTGGTGGCCATGTCGGTGGTGCCGCTGTTCTGCTCGCACTTCATCAAGGGGCATCATCAGGGCGGAGTGCACGGCGAGGCGCCGAAGCGGCGCTCCCTGCTGGACCGCTTCAACGCCTGGTTCGACCCCAAGTTCGAAGCCTTCCTGGATTTCTACGACTCGGTAATCAGCGTCGTTCTCAAGCGTCCGGTCTCGATTCTGTTCGTGCTCACCGGGATCATCGTGGTGAGCCTCTTCCTGTTTCCTCTGCTCGATTTTTCGTTCTTCCCGCGCACCGACCCCAGCCAGTTCATGATGAACCTCAAGCTGCCCTCCGGCACCCGCATCGGCATCACCGAACAGGAAGTCGCCAAGGTGGAAGACCTCGTCCGGCGGACGGTCTCCCGCGACGACCTGGGGATGATCGTTTCCAATATCGGGTCCACACCCGACTATTCGGCCATCTACACCAGCAACTCCGGCATGCACACCGCGACCGTCCAGGTAAGCCTCAGGGAGGACCATAAGATCGGCAGCTACGAGTACATGGCCATGGTCCGCAAACGCATCGCCGACGAGCTGCCCGAGATCACCACCTTCTTCCAATCCGGCGGCCTCGTGGACGCCGTGTTGAGCCTCGGCATGCCCGCGCCCATCGACGTGCAGGTGGCAGGCTCCAACCTAGAAACGACCTACGCCGCCGCGCTGAGGCTGGCGGGCGAGATCCGGAAGATCGACGGCGTTGGGGATATCTTCGTCCCGCAGGACATCGACTACCCCGCGCTGCAACTTGATATCGACCGGATTCGCGCCCGGGAACTGGGGCTGACCCAAAAGGAAGTCGTGGGCAACATCATCACCGCCCTGACTTCGAACGCGATGATCGCGCCCAGCTTCTGGATCGATCCTAAGACGGGCAACGACTACATGATGACGGTGCAATATCCGGAGCGGCAAATCCGGAGCCTCAACGACCTGCGCGCGATCCCGCTTCATGGAAAGACGATCGCTCAGCCGACCCGGCTGGACGCAGTGGCGGCAATCCGTCGCATCAAATCACCGACTGAGGTGGATCACTACAAGCTGCGGCGGGTGATCGATATCTATGTTCAGCCGGTGGGCGAAGACCTGGGGCGGATCGCGGGATCGATTGACAGGCTGACCGCGAACACGGCGCTTCCCGGCGGCGTGACGGTAGCGCTTCGCGGACTGGTGGAGGGCATGCGGCAGAGCTTCCGGAGGTTCGGTATCGGGCTGACGCTTTCGGTGGTGCTGCTGCACCTGATCCTGGTGGCGCAGTTCCGATCGTTTCTGGACCCGCTGCTGATCCTGACGGCGGTACCACCAGGCTTGACGGGCGCGCTGCTGATTCTGTATCTCACGGGGACCAGCATGAACGTGATGTCGCTGATGGGGCTGATGATTCTGATCGGAATGACGGTGTCGGACAGCATTCTGATTGTGGAGTTCACGCGGCACCTGCGGGAAAACGGGATGTCCGTGCGCCAGGCCGTGGTGACGGCGGCGCGGGTGCGGCTGCGGCCGGTGCTGATGACGTCCCTGGCGACTATCATCGGGCTGCTGCCGATGGCGCTGAAACTGGGCGCGGGAAGCGAATCGTATGCGCCGCTGGCGCGCGCGGTGTTGGGGGGCATGAGCGTGTCGCTGATGATGACCGTAATCATGGTGCCGGCTGCGTACTACGTAGCCTACCGGAAGGACGATATGCCCCGCGCGGAAGGCCCACAATAATGTCGCGATTTGCTATTGACAATCCGTATTTCATCGTGGTGGTCTGCCTGATTATCGCCATCGTGGGCGCGGTCAGCCTCGTGCGCATGCCCGTGGACATGTTCCCGGCGATGGAAATTCCGGTAGTGGTGGTGGCGACGTTTTATTCGGGTATGCCGCCGGAACAGATCGAGAACGACATCACTTCGCGCTTCGAACGCTTCTTCACGCTGGGCTCGGGAATCGAGCATATTGAATCCCGGTCCCTGCCCGGGGTGAGCGTGATCAAGGTGTTTTTCCAGCCGGGGACCAATCCGGATTCGGCGGTGACCACGATTTCGAATCTCGCGATGGCCCAGTTGCGCCGCCTGCCTCCCGGCACGCTGCCGCCGGTGGTGCTGAAGTTCGACGCATCGAGCCTGCCCGTGTGCCTGGTGACGTTCAAGGGCGAGGGGCTGAACGAAACGCAGCTCCGCGACCTGGCACAGTTCCAGGTGCGGAACCAGATCGGCGGCGTACCCGGCGCCAGTGTTCCGCAGCCGTTCGGCGGCAAGTATCGGCAGATCATGGTCTACGCCGACCCGTACAAGCTGGAGGCGCACCAGTTGAGCCTGATGGACGTGGTGCGGAGCGTCAATGATTCGAACTTGATTTTGCCCGCGGGAGATGTGCAGATTGGGCCGCTCGATTACAACATTTACACCAACAGCCAGTTGCGCACCATGCATGAAATTGACCGGTTGCCGGTGAAGATGGAACACGAAGCGCCGGTGCGCGTGGCGGATATCGGCTACGCGCAGGACGGGCACCAGATCCAAACCAACGTCGTGCGCGTGGATGGGCAGCGGTCGGTCTACACGCCGGTGATGAAGCAGGGCGGGGACACCAACACGATCGCGGTGGTGGACGGGATCAAGCAGGCGCTCGGTCATCTGTTCGACGTGCCGAAATCGCTGATCACCAAGGTGGTCTTCGACCAATCGGTGTTTGTGAAGACGGCGATCGAGACGCTGCTGCACGAGGGCGGCATCGGGCTGCTGCTCACCTCGATCATGATCCTCATCTTCCTGGGCAGCATGCGCGCGACCGTGGCCGTGTTCTTCTCCATTCCCCTTTCCGCCCTGGCCGCGTTCATCGCGCTCTCGCTCGGCGGAAGCTCGATCAACAGCATGGTGTTGGGCGGGTTGGCCCTGGCGTTTTCGCGCCTGATCGATAACTCGGTGGTCGTGCTGGAGAACATCTACCGCCACCTGGAGGCGGGCGAGAGTCCCGCTGCGGCGGCCGAGAAAGGCGGCCGCGAGGTGGCCCTCCCGGTGTTGGCAGCGACCCTGACCACGGTGGTCGTGTTCTTTCCGGTCACGTTTCTCTACGGCGTGAGCAAGTTTCTGTTTTCGGCGCTGGCGCTGGCGGTGGCGCTGTCGCTGTTTGCTTCGTACGCGGTGGCCATGACGGTGGTGCCGCTGTTCTGCGCGCGGTTCATTAAGGCGTCCCATCACGGCACGCCATCCGCGGAAACGCCGGTGACGGTAGACCATCCGCGCAGCCGGCTCACGGTGAGCGATCGGTTCAACATCTGGTTCAACGACCGGTTTGAAGCCTTTCTGAAGATCTACGACCGGGCTGTGGCGGGCATTCTGCGGCGGCCGGCGCTCACGCTGGCCGGATTCACCGTGGCGTTCGCTGCGAGCCTGGCGATCATGCCCCTGCTCGGGCTGTCATTCTTTCCGCGCACGGACGCGGGGCAGTTCGTAATCAACCTCAAAGCCCCCACGGGATCGAGGCTGTCGGTCACGGAGAACGAAGTCATTAAAGTGGAAAACCTGATCCGGCAGGTGGTGCAGCCCGAGGATCTCGGCATGATCGTTTCGAACATCGGGGCGACACCGGACTTCTCCGCGATCTACACCACGAATTCGGCGATGCACACGGCGTTCGTGCAGGTGAGCTTGAACCCGGAGCACAAGGTGGGCAGCTATGAATACATGGCGCGCGTCAAGCGGCGTATGGAGACGGACCTGCCGGAGCTGGGCGCGTATTTTCAGTCGGGCGGACTGGTCGACGCGGTGCTGAATCTCGGATTGCCGGCGCCCATCGACGTGCAGGTGGCGGGATCGAACCTGGAATCGGCGTATGACATGGCGCTGAAGCTGGCGGCGAAGATCCGCGGGATCGGCGGTGTCGCGGACGTGTTCATTCCGCAGGACATCGACTACCCGGCGCTGCAACTGGACGTGGACCGCACGCGCGCGAGCCAGATGGGGCTAAGCCAGCAGGAGGTGGTGGACAACGTCATCACCGCGCTGACTTCGAACCAGATGATCGCGCCCAGCTTTTGGATCGATCCCAAGACGGGCAACGATTACATGCTGACGGTTCAGTACCCGGAAAACCAGGTGAAGACGCTTACGGACTTGAAGTCGATTCCCTTGCGCGCCGCGGATTTCCGCGAACCCACGCGCTTGGACATGATCAGCGGCGTGCGCCGCATCAAGTCACCGACCGAAGTGGATCATTACAAGCTGCGGCGCACGATCGACGTGTATGTGCGGCCGTTGAACGAGGACCTGGGCAAGATCGCGAACTCGATCGACGACGTCATCGCGAAGACCAGGGTCCCGGAAGGATTGAGCGTCACTTTGCAGGGGATGGTGCAGGGCATGCGCAGTTCCTTCACCAGGTTCGCCTTCGGCCTGTGCCTCGCGGTCGTCCTGCTTTACCTCATCCTGGTGGCCCAGTTCCAGTCCTTCATCGATCCGTTTATCATCCTGCTGGCCGTCCCGCCGGGATTGAGCGGCGTAATTCTGATCCTTTGGCTGTCGGCCACCACGCTCAACGTGATGTCCCTGATGGGGGTGGTGATGCTTGTGGGCATCGCGGTTTCGAACAGCATTTTGATCGTGGAGTTCACGCGGCATCTGCGCCGGGAGGGAATGGACGTGCGTGAAGCGGTGGCCATGGCCTGCCGGGTGAGGCTGCGGCCGGTGTTGATGACCTCGCTGGCCACCATCATCGGCCTGCTGCCGATGGCGCTGAAGCTGGGCGCCGGCAGCGAGGCTTATGCGCCCCTGGCGCGCGCCATCCTCGGCGGGCTGAGCGTATCGGTAGCCCTGACCGTTTTTCTCGTGCCCGCCGCATACGTGTTGGTTTATGGGAGTGGTCGGCGATGAAGTTACGATTTCTTTCCTTGATTCTCTTGTGCGGCACGCTGCGGGCCCAGCAGCCGGCAATGCATCTGACCCTGGCCGAGGCACAACAGCAGGCCATTGCCAACAATCCCCAGTTTTCCGCGGCACGCTTCAATGCCGCCGCCGCGTACCAGGTCCCCCTGGAGTACAAGGCGAACTACGAGCCCAACCTCGTCGGGAGCCTGACCACCGTTGGCGCCGATAACGGCAGCCGCCTCGCCGCTGGCGGTCTGAACAATCCCATCGTCTACAACCGCATCGGGTCGGGCCTGACCGTGGGCCAGATGATCACCGACTTCGGCCGCACCGGCAACCTGGTGGGGATGGCGAAACTTCAGGCCGCCGCGCAGGACCAGGTGACCGAGACCACGCGGGCGCAGATCCTGCTGGCCGTCAGCCGCTCCTACTTCGCCTTACTCCGCGCCCAAGCCGTAGTGAAGGTTGCGAACCAGACCGTCGCCGCCCGCCAGCTCGTCGTGGACCAGGTGACCGCGCTCGCCGAGAGCAAGCTGAAATCGACGCTGGATGTCAGCTTCGCCAACGTCAATCTCTCCGATGCCAAGCTCATCCAGATCCAGGCGCAGAACGATCTAAGAGCCGCCGAGGCCGATCTTGCGACCGCCATGGGATTGCCGGGCCAATCCGGCTTTATTCTCGCCGAAGAGCCCATGCCCCTTCCCATGCCCGACAGAGTAACGGACCTGGTGCAGGACGCTCTGCAATCGCGCCCAGAGCTGAGAGACCTGCGGCTGGAGCAGAGCGCCGCCGAGCGGTTCGTCAAGGCCGAGCACGCACTCTACTACCCGAGCCTGGGCGTCGTTGGCACGGCCGGATTTGTGCCCGCCGGTTACGAAGCCGTCCCCAGCCGCTACGGCGCTATCGGGGTGAATGTGACCATTCCGATTTTCAACGGAGGCCTCTTCAAAGCCCGCCAGGCGCAAGCGGAATTGAAAGCCAAGGCG
>DATJYJ010000477.1:0-3574 GCA_035578025.1 Verrucomicrobiia bacterium | reverse complement strand
TTCAACGACGCGGGCATCGTACCGACTTACACCCTCGGAATCAGCGGCGCCAACACGCAGGGCTTCACCGCCGCCGATTTCCCGGGCATCCGCTCGACGGATCTCACCACCGCCAACAACCTGTATGCGAACCTGGCCGGCATCATCAGCAGCGCCGCGCAGACGTTCAACGTGACCAGCACGACGTCCGGCTTCGTGCCCGGTGCCACGAATCTCCGCCAGCTCAGCTACAGCACCTACGCGGGATACGTCCAGGACAAGTGGAAGCTCCGCCCGAACCTGACTCTGAACCTCGGCCTGCGGTATGAATACTGGACGCCGATGAACGAGAAGAATGGGTTGTACCTCGCGCCGCGCATGCAGAACGGCGATGCCAAGGCCTCGGTTCTCGATCCCAACGCTGTGCTGGACTTTATCAGTGGTCCGTCGGGCCGCCCGCTCTACAATGCGAGCACCCACAACTTCGCGCCCAATGCCGGCTTCGCGTGGGATCCATGGGGCAAGGGAAAGACGTCGATCCGCGGCGGCTACATGATCGCCTACGTGAACGACAACCTGACCACCACGGCGCGCAGCATCGCGGGATACAGCCAGGGGCTGAGCTTCAGCAACACCGTTCCCAACCTGACGTCGCTCTTAAGCAACGCGCCCACGGTGCCCGCGCCCGCTTACAAAGTGCCGCGTACGCTCGCGGACAACTTCGCGATCACCGCGACGGGCAGCATCGGGCTCTCCGATCCCGGCCTGGCCACGCCGTTCGTGCAGCAGTGGAACATGGGCATCCAGCACGAGCTCAAGGGCGCCATCGTATCGGTGCGCTACGTCGGCAACCACGGCAACGACCTGCTGCGGCAAATCGACCAGAACCAGATCCTGTACAACGCCAACGGCTTCCTGGCCGACTTCCTGCGCGCGCAGAGCAATCTGAAGCTCTCCGGCGGCACCAGCGCGGCCTACAATCCGAACATCGCCAGCAGCCAGCAGTTGACGGTGTTTCCGCTGCTCGCCAACGGCGGCAGCCTGACTAACTCGACTTACCTGACTTACATCACCCAGGGACAGGTCGGCGAGCTGGCCAACCAGTACATGACCGCCAAGACCAATGGCTCGGTCAATTTCTACCCCAACCAGAACATCCAGAGCGCCTACAACCTGGTCAACGGCGGCTATTCCTCCTACCACGCGCTACAGGCCGAGGTCACCAAGCGTACGCGCAGCGGCCTGCAGGCCCAATTCAGCTACACTTTCGGCAAGGCCCTCTCCAATACGGCGGGCGATTCGCAGACCGGCGCCGAGCCGCTGCTCGACAACAACAACTCGGGGTTGGAGAAGTCGCGCTCGCCCTACGATCTGACCCACACTTTCAAGGCCAACTACTATTACGAGCTGCCTTACGGCAAGGGCAAGCGCTGGAGCGGCAATTCCGTCATGAACACGGTGCTCGGCGGATGGGCGCTGGCCGGTATCTGGTCGTATCAATCCGGCTCTCCGTATTCCATCCTCTCCGGATATGGCACGTTGAATCGCGCCGCGCGGTCCACGGCGACCAACACCGCTTCGGTGAACGGCACTACACTTTCGCAGCTCGCCTCGCTCACCAGCGGCGTGTACATGACCGGCACCGGGCCGTACTTCCCCTCGCCCACTCTGATCGGCGCCGACGGACGCGGTGCCGCGTCGCCGGGCACCGCTCCCTTCGCCGGGCAGGTTTTCTTCAACCCCACGGCGGGCACGGTCGGCAACCTGCAGCGCCGCGCCTTCAGCGGCCCGTGGCAGTGGTCTTACGACGCTTCGGTGGTGAAGCAGTTCCGGTTCAAGGAGCGGCACAGCCTGGAGATGCACTTCGATCTCTTCAATTTCATGAACCACCCGACGTTCTACATCCCGCCGTCCACCGGCGGCGACTACGGCTCGGTCACCAACTACACCGTCAACAGCACCAATTTCGGGAAGATCACGTCGATGAACTACAACCCGCGCGTGATCCAGATCGGCGCCTACTATCGCTTCTGAACTCGCGGGCCGGGAGGCCCGCGTTACTGCTTCTTGACCAGCTTGATCTCGAACAGCTTGGGCCACTTCTTGCCGGTCACGAACAGCCGCTCGCCCCTGGCGTCGTAGGCGATCCCGTTGAGCACATCGGTCTGCTCCGTCCGGTCGGCGGGCGTCAGCAGGCCGTGGCAGTCGATCCATCCCACCACATGACCGGTGTTGGGATCGATTCGCGCGATCCGCTCGGTCTGCCACACATTGGCATAGATCTCGCTCTTGACCCACTCCAGCTCATTCAGGTCGGACACGGGTTGCCCGTCGGCTGTCACCGAAATGCGGCCGATCTCCCGCAGCGTCTCCGGGTCCCAGAAACGCAGTTGCGAGGTGCCGTCGCTCATGATGATGCGTTTGCCGTCGGTGGTGAGGCCCCAGCCTTCGCCGGGATACTGAAACTCGCCCTTGGGCTCAAACGAGGCTAGGTTGTAGATGAAGCCTTTCTCGGCTTTCCAGGTCAACTCCAGCAGCCGGTCTTTCCAGACGACGATGCCTTCGCCGAAATACTGTCCCGGCAGGTCGCGCTTCTGCAGCACCTCGCCGGTCTCGAGCTTCACCTTGCGGATAGATGACTCCTCGTTGAGCCCGGTCCCCTCGTAGAGTACGCCGTCGAGGTACAGCAGCCCCTGGGTGAACGCCATGGGATCGTGGCGGTAGGTGTGCACGATCTGGTAGCTGTATTCCGGAATTCCGCCGGCCTCGGAGGCCGGCCCGCACGCGCACACCGCCAGCGCCGCGCAAACGAGAAGAATCCGTCTGGTCACTTCCACAGGGTACCGAAAATCCGCGTGGCTGGGCTGAAGACTGATGCCTGACGCCTGAAGCCTCCTGGCGTGTAACCCGATTTACAGGTGCAAAACCCTTGGACGGCTAGCCCAAAAGGGCTATTCGCGGAGCCGCACGTCTCAAAATACACTAAAACCAAATGAAGTCCTTCGGGACTGGCTTCAGGACAGAATGTGTGTGCAGTGTTTCGGGAATGATCGGGCTCGCTTTGGCGGCACCATGGATCGGGTGAGTTCAAGGCGCTCGGAGAGCGCAGTAATCGGTTACTTGCCATCGTTATTATTGCCGTCACTCGGGTCAGCGTGTACACTCAACGAGACTTACTCCCCGGCGCCCGCCGGGAAGCCAGAGAGGTTAATACCATGTCGTGTTCGACGATTCTTGCCTGCTTGAGGCGCAAGCCGGCAATCCTTTTGTTGGCGTTTGCTGCGATCGTTTTCATTTCGCCGGCCGTTCGGGCGCAGCAGGTTGCTGTCGCCCAGCTTGACGGTTACGTCACTGACCCGAGCGGTCAGGCCATCGTCGGCGCCCAGGTGCGGGCGACCGAGCTGAGCCGCAGCCAGGTGCGTGAGGGCAACACAGACAGCCTGGGCCATTACCAGTTTCCCGGCTTGCCTGCGGGCGAATATCAGCTCGAGATTCGATCGTCCGGTTTCAAGACCTACGTGCAGAAAGGCATCATATTGGACGCCGGCAACAACCGCACCCAGTCGGTAACCCTCGAAGTCGGCGCGGTGACCGA
>DATJYJ010000476.1:0-7950 GCA_035578025.1 Verrucomicrobiia bacterium | reverse complement strand
CGATCGGCGCTGAAAGCCGGCCAGATAGCGCGGCTTCGGCTGTCTGCTGTTCGTAGCCAACTGCCTCTCGAACCGGTTCGTCCTCTCCGGCAAACACTACGTTACAGTGGATCAATCCGGCATCGCCACTTCTCATCGTCGGGCGTGATACGTCAAGTTGACGCGTCAACTTTGCGCTGTCGTCTCGGTCTTGCTGTTTCTCCGGAGTCGCCTAAACAGCGAGCCTGCGCCTGACCTGCCGAAAGCGATGCGTCCGGGAACGCTCAGTTGGACTTCCGTGCCCGCGCCGGAACCCGTCCACACATCCAACTTGCCGCCGATGCTTTGGGCGCGCTCGCGCATCCCAGGGAGACCGTAGTGGCCGGACCGCCATCCCTGCTCGATGATAGCCGGGGCGATGCCTTTGCCGTCATCACGGATGCGGACCTTCAGACTCTCTTCGTACGCGATCTCGGCTTCAATGGCCTTTGCTTCGGAATGCTTGAACGCATTGCGCAGACCCTCGATAGCAATTCGGTAAACTTCGTCGCGCAGAATCGGGTGGATATCCCGTGGCCGCCCCTGGACGCTGACCTCGAATTTTGCGGAACCTTCCGCAGCCATCTGGTTTCCCGCGGCTCGCAAGGCTCGCGCGAGATCGTTTTGAATAAGTGTGGACGAGCGCATGCTCTGGATCGCGTCCCGGCCCTCGGCGATAGCGCCCTCTGATATCGTAATCGCCTGCTGGAGTGTTTCCATGGCATTCTCGGAACGCCGGGAAAACATGTTGTAAGCGGCCTGCATGTGGATGAGCGCGGCCTGAAACGTTTGCAGCAGCGTGTCGTGCAGGTCGCGGGCGACCCGCAGGCGTTCATCGACGCGCCCATCCAACTTGGCGTTCAATTCCCGCCGCAATTTGCGCACCCTCAACTCGTGCGCCCACCAGATCGATACCAGGATCGACGCCACGACGATCGACCGGAACCACGACGTGCTCCACCACGGCGCCAGAATCCGGATATGAAGCGCAACCCCCTTCTCGTTCCAGATTCCGTCGTTGTTGGAGGCCTTGACGCGAAACGTATAGTCGCCGTGGTCGAGATTGGTGTAGGTGGCGGAACGGCGCGTGGCATCTGTGTACTGCCAGTCTGCGTCAAACCCTTCGAGTTTATGGGCGTACCGGTTTCTCTGCGGGGCGGTGTAATCCAGAGCTGCGAATTGCAGGCTGAAAACGGATTGCGCGTGGCGCAGCGTGATGCCTGGCGCGACATTAATCGCGAGCTGGAGCGGCGAATCCTTGCCACGGATGGGAACTGGCTTGTTGAACAGCTCAAATTCGGTGAGCACCACTGGAGGCGGAACGGCGTTGTCGGCAAGCTTGTCGGGGTAGAACGCCACCAAGCCATTGACGCTCCCAAAATACAGCCTTCCATCGGGCGTTTTGGCGCGGGAACGTTGAAAAAACTGATTGGCTGCGAGGCCGTCGAAGGCATCGTAATTGCGGAAGGTTTGCGCTTTAGGGTCGAATCTGGACAAGCCGTTAATCGTACTCACCCAAATGTTCCCTAGCGCATCGCCCAGGACGCTCATAACGGAATTGTTCGCCAAGCCATCTTTCTCGGTATAGTGTCGGGTAAACCTACCGCTCTCCGGATCGAAACGCAACAGCCCCTTCGTCGAACCGACCCAAATCGTGGAACCGTCGGAATAGATGTCCGTCGTCCAGTTCGCCGCCTGGTTGCCTGGTTGGTTCGCGTCCAAAAGATAAGTCGTGAACTTCTGCGCGCGGGTGTCGAACCGCGCTAGTCCCCAACTCACCGTCGTCATCCAGAGCATGCCGCGCCCATCGAGCAGCACAGGAGACGCATGTGAATCCGGCAGCCCGCCTTGGCTACCCGGATTCGCGGGAAAGTGGGTAAAATGCCTTCCGTCGAAATAGTCCATCCCTCTGGAAGCCGTGCCAATCCACAACCCTCCCTGGGTATCTGGAACGAGGCTCCCGATGTTGTCATTTGCCGGGCTGTTGGAGTTCATTGCATTATGCCGAAAATGCTCGACCCGCTGTCCAACCAGCCGCTCAAGGCCGCCACCGTAGGTCGCCGTCCATACTGTTCCGCGGGAGTCCTGGGCTATGATCCGCCCCTTGCCGGGGTTCAGCCTGCTGGAGTCGTTGGGATCGGCGAGGTAGTGTGTAAACGTCTGGCCGTCGAACCGATCCAAGCCCGCTTCGGTTCCAATCCAGAGGGAACCCGCGGAGTCGATCGTCAATCCGCCGATGACATTGCCGCTTGGGCTGCGGGCATCCTGGGGATCGTGGCGATATGTGGTGAATCTTTCCGGCACGCCTGCCAACCGATCGACCCCGGCGAACTCCGTACCGATCCAAAGCGTGCCCGAGGCATCCTCATACAGAGCCGAATAGTTGATCGCATTGCTGCTCAAGCTGGATAAATCGTTGGCGGCGTGCACATAGCGGATGAACGACCCTCGGCTGCGGTCCATCAGGTTCAGGCCGTTATTGGTCGCGACCCAAAAACGTCCCACCCGGTCCTCATACGTCATTGTGACGAAGTTGCTGCTCAGACTCGAAGGGTCCTTGGGTTCATGCCGATAGCGAACGAACGTGCGAGTCTTGGGATCGAAGCGATTCAACCCACCGAGCGTGGAAACCCACAGAATCCCGTTCCGGTCCTGAAAGATGCGCACCACATCGTTGTGGCTTAGGCTGCCGGGATCCTTTGGGTCGTTTTTGTACCGGGTGTAGTGGCCGGTAGTGGGGTCGACAACGCTCACGCCCTGGTGCCATGTACCGACCCAAAGCAACCCCGTTCTGGCCTCGCGGTAGACCGACCGAATATCGGTATCTCCGAAGCTGGACGGATCTCGGTTGCCCCGGTACGTGAAAAAAGTGCCGCCTGCGCGATCGAAACGGCTCAGGCCCCCGAAGCTACCTACCCATAGCGTGCCGGATTCGTCCTCGTAGAAGGATCTCACAGCGTATCCGGGCACACTGGCCGGATCGCCAGGTCGATAGCGATAGTGAACAAAGGAATCAGTATCCCGATTGTACCGGTCGATACCTTCATTCGTTCCTACCCACAACACACCGTCGCGATCGACATGGAGGGTCCAAATACTGTCGCAACCCAAGCTTCGGTCATCCCGATCATCATGTTTGTAGACCTTGAAGGTGTACCCGTCATAGCGGTTCAGACCGCCGAGCCACGTCCCAAACCACATGAATCCTTGCCGGTCCTGCACTATCGCCCGCACATCCGAGTACGAGAGTCCATCCGCGGTGGAAAGATGAGTGAAGCGAGGTTTCGGAGTCTGGGAAACTAGAGAGACGCAAAAAACGCCGGAGAGAAAGACCCTCGTGGACAGGGTCCGCAGAGCAGGACACACGCAAGTAGGCATACATCCGCGCGGCGACATCCTCGATCGCTGCGTACTCATGATAACTGAGCGGGCAGGCACGATCAACGCAGACCAGCGGGCCCGTTCCCCTCGCCATCGCAGTCGAGCCGGCGGGGTGGTTTCAAGGCTTGGTCCCAGCCGGTCGCCGGCCAACCCGGGACAAAGCAAGTTAACGTGTAGTCGCCTTATCGGACTCTGACGTGCCGCGCTTCCGAACCGGATCGGTCTCCCTGGTCGCCAGGTGTCGGGCGTGACATTGCGCCGCCTTTAGCCCGGCCCAACCAGGCCAGGACGGCAGTTATTCAACGCAAAAGCCTGGCGCAATGGAGTTTTCTCGAACGCGGATGCCACGTGTGATGATGATCACGAGGGCGGGCGGTTCGCCCAAGGCTTCCGCGGTCGCCAGATGAATGGCGTCCAGCGCGCGGATCGGCTCCACGGGAAACGGACGTCCGGCGCGGGCGAGGATCGCTTCGGTGACGCTCACGATGTGGCAACGCCGGGCAAATCTCGGGAGGGTGAGCAGGTCGAACTGGCTAATCCGGCCGCGGCGGCCCGCGCCCGTGGGCACACGCTCGGCGACCACCGGCCCCGGGTTAGAGCACCTTGGTGCCGTATTGAGCCAGCGCCTTGCGATTGAACTCGACGCCAAACCCCGGCGTGTTGTCCAAATAAATGATGCTCTTCTCGATGCGCGGCTTTCTGTCGTAGATCTCGAACCAGAACGGGTCGCGGTCGGGGTTGGCGAACGACTCCAGGATGTAGCCGTTCGGGACCGACGCCAGCAGATGGCCGTGCAGGACGGGCTCGTGGTGAGGCGCCATTTTGATGTAAGACATCGACGCCATGCCGGCCACCTTCCGCCACTCGGTAATTCCCGCATGGGCGTTGCAGTCGAACTGCATGACATCGATGGCGCCCGTCTCCATCAGCCGGCGTGCGCCCCAGCGCGTCAGCTCGTGCTCGCCGGACGCAAGCGGGATCCGCGTATTCAACTTCACCTGCTTCAGCGGTTCGACGTCGTCGTACCAATGAAGCGGCTCCTCCAGCCAGACGATGTCGAGGTCGTACATTCGATTCGAGGCGCGGATCGCGGTAGGCACGTCCCAGCCCTGGTTGGCGTCGAGCATCAACCTGACGTTGGGTCCCACCGCCTCGCGGACCGCCTTGACCCGCTGGTAGTCGTCCTCGATGGAAAAGCCGCCGCTGACGCCGCCCACCTTGAGTTTGATCGCGTTGAAGCCCTGCTCGACGTACCCGCGCGCCTCCGCGATCAATTCCGGAATGCCCTTGCCTTCGCGGTAGTAGCCGCCGGTGACGTAGACGGGAACGGTGTCGCGGTAGCCGCCGAGGAACTTGTACACCGGAAGGCCCGCGGATTTCGCCATGATGTCGTACAGCGCCGCATCGACCGGAGCCATCGCCGCGATGACGCCGTTCGCGCTCCAGCCGCGGGTGGAAGGCTCGCGTCCGTAAGTCACCGCGAACATCTTCTCCCAGATCTTGCCGACCATGAACGGGTCTTCTCCGATCACGAGATCGGCGAAGCCCTTGCGGAAGAGATCCGCCCCTCCCCCGGCGCCCTCGCCATAGCCCGAAATCCCGGCGTCGGTGTGCAGGGTGACGATCAGGCGCGAGGCCTTGGGATCAAACCCCCCGATCGGAGAGTTCGCCATCCAGAAGCGCTCTTTCAGCCGCTTCTCGAGATACAGCACTTCGACCCTGCTGATCTTCACCTGTCTCGCCTGGCCGGACGGACGGTCGGATTGCGGCGTGTCGGCCAACAGAGCCGCGGGCGTAGCCTCGGCGATGCTTTGAAGGACTGTGCGGCGTGTCATGGCCACGCAGTTTATCACCTCGGCCGGCCCGCATCGGGCCGGGTCACTTCACGCGCTTGGCGGTCATGTCTCCCTCGCCCATGTCGCCGATCGTGACGTGGAACTTCAGATCCTCTCCGGCCACCGTACCCTTGTACGTGATCTTGAATTGGCCGCCGCCCGCCATGATGATGAAGGAGACTGCGTCCCCTTTGACCGTTCCGTCCGTGATCTGCTCTTCACCATAGGTGTTAGTGACCGTGCCGGTCAGCTTCTCGCCATCCACATGGAAGTTGAAGTTGATCTCCAGGTTGTCTCCATTGGGCGTCTTCAGGTCGCCTTTCCACTTGCCATTCAGGTCGATGGCGCTGGCGGCGGTCAGAAACGCAAACATCAGGATCGATGTGAAAACGAAAATGCGATTTCTCATTCCGGCAATCCTCTCTTGCGGGCCGGCGATTCCGTCAGCCCGAGTGTGATCTGAGTATAACTTTCTGGCAACCGAAAAGCCTCGGCGTCAACCCCACCAGGGCTCGCCGTCCGCCCGGTTTGCCTTCAGGTAATCCTGATCCAGGTCCACCCCGAGTCCGGGCCGGGTCGAAACCTCCATGTAGCCGTCGCGGATCACGATCGGATTCTTCGCCGCCCACGGAATTCGATCCGCGCCCGCCGCGCATTCCATTCGCGGGCAATTGAACACCGCGGCGGCCATCTGCTGCGACGCCATATTCAGCAGCAGCCCGCTCACGTTGTGCAAAGCGATCGGGATCCGGAAGCGGCCTGCCAGGTCGGCGATCATCTTCACTCCCGTGATCCCGCCGGAGTTGATGATATCGGGCTGGAAGATGTCCACCGCCTGGTTGTTCAGAAACGGGATGGCCCATTCGGCGAGCTCCATGTTCTCGCCGGTCATGATGGGGAGTCGCGTGGCGCGCCTGAGCGCCATCCAGCTCTCGGACCATTCGGGCGCCAGGGGATCTTCGAAGAAAAGAGGATTGATCGATTCCACCGCCTGGGCCACTTTGATGGCGCTGGGCACGTCGAGCTCGCAGTGGCAGTGCACGTCGATTCCGATCTCGTCGCCGAACGCTTCGCGAGCCAGCGTGTACGCCCGATGGATCCGGCGTGCTTCCTCCGGTCCGATGCTGGGCGTATATTCCTGCATGTTGATTCCCAGCGCATGGTGAATATCGACTTTGAATGCCTTGAACCCCCGGGGGTCGGACTTCAGGCGCTGGGCCCGGTCGCGCCACTCTTCTTTGCTCAGGTAGTCGCCGCCGGTGGCATGCGAATAGAGCAGGACTTTGTCCCGGAAGTTGCCGCCGAGCAATTTCGAGACCGGCTGTTTCAGCATCTTGCCCGCCAGGTCCCACAGGGCCATGTCGATTCCGCTCAGCACCTTGATCTCGCGCCTCCGCTGCGGGTACGCATAAAACATGTTGTGGAAGTGTACCTGGATGGCGAGCGGATCTTTGCCGGTCACGGCGAGGTTCGGCAGGCGTCCCGCGCCGTTGTACATGGCGATCGCGGACCGCGCTGCCGGACCCGGCGTGTTGCATTCGCCGTACCCCGAAATGCCGGCATCCGTATCCACCCGGATCAGCGTCCGCCCGTCTTTGAGCTGGAGCGCCTGGATCTTCGTGACCTTGCTGAGACCCTCCGCCGGTGCAGCCAGTGCCCGGAAACGCGTGAACGCCGCGCCTGCCGGCAGGCTCAGGGCCGTTTTGAGGATGCTTCGCCGTGTCATTCGCATTCCATTAGTAGAACAGGGGCGCGGTCCGAGCGCTACCGCGGGCCAGGGCGCCGCGAGAGTAGGATGGAGTTACTTGCCATGTCCCTGCTCCGCATGCTGCCCTTGCTCCTGCTGGCAACGGCTTCCGTGCACGCGCTCGACCCCGGCCGCCGGATCTCGCAGTACGACAAACGAACCTGGCGGGTAGAGGACGGCCTTCCCCACACTTACGTCATGTCGGTAGTGCCGGGACCGGACGGCTATCTTCTCATCGGCACCGACGAAGGGCTCGCCCGCTTCGACGGCCTCACCTTCCGCCCCGACGACGTCGACCCCGCGCTGCACCTCTCCAAGCGGTGGATCCTGCGGCTCGTCCGCGCGCACGACGGCAGCCTGTGGGTGGGCACTTTCGATGGCTGGATCTACCAGGTGCGGGAAGGGCGGATTGCCGCGAGTTTCAACGCCGGCGCGTCCGCGTTCGCCATTGCGGAGGACCCGTCCGGCGATATCTGGGCGAGCACCCGGAATGGCGTTCTGCGCGTTTCCGCGGGCCGGTTCGAATATCTGACAGGCTTGAAGCGGCCGCCCGACACGGCGTGGGATGTGCTGGCCGTCGATCGCACGGGAGCCGTCTGGATGGTCACCATCGACGGCCTGTTCCGCTACCGGGGCGGCTCCGCGGCGCGGGTGATGGCGAGCAGTGGCGGGTACGGCGCCGTGCTGAGTGTTTATGCCGCTGGGGACGGCAGCGTATTCGCGGGCACGTCGCAGGGTTTGTACCGCATCGACGACGGACACAACCCGGTGGCCCGGCGCTACGGCGATGTCTCCGCTCCGGTGGTCACCATGCTGGCGGATCGCAGCGGCTCGTTCTGGATCGGCACCTGGGGCAACGGCTTGCATCGGCTGTCGGCACACGGTTCCGAAGCCTGGACCTCCCGCGAAGGACTGCCGGACGACTTCGTGCGCACCCTGTACGAAGACGGTCCCGGATGCTTGTGGATC
>DATJYJ010000475.1:0-5365 GCA_035578025.1 Verrucomicrobiia bacterium | reverse complement strand
CCGCGTAGGTGCGCATCGCCGGTCTTGGTAATCGCCCCTCGCCGCGCTCGGTTGGGGGAGCGCACCTCACTAAAGACCATTCCGCCGTAGCGCATAGCGATCGCAGATTCCCGAACCGGGGAGAATGATCCCACCTCCGTGACAATGCTCACGCGGTGACCGGCACGGAGTAATCCGGAAACCCTTGTCTTCGAGTGGCCACTCGGGCAGAACTGCCTCCGTCTACCTTCGTCCCTGTCCAACTTCCGCGCTCCTGTTCACGAGCATAATCGGCGGTCCGCTGAAGGAATCGGATCAACCACCCTGCTGGTTCCTCTCCGGCCAAATTGTAGCGGCTCCTAGCGATATCGAAAAGGTGCCGCTCTCCGACTCCACTCGCCTGCGGCCGACGGGAACGGCTCTACGAGTGCGTGCCGGTGACCCTATAACGTTGCGACGTGGTTCAGTCAGCGTGTGTGTATTACGCTTCCGCATCCGCGATCATCAGTTCGGCTGCTGGAGCCCCGGAACAGGCCGACAAACCGAGCGCGCGCGGCCGTCAACGCTGATGCTGACGCCGGGCTTGCCGTACGATATGCCCTCCCTCCGCACGGGAGAGCGAAACCGGCATCTCCGAGCCTGGACCATTCAGAACGGCGCTAAATCGGCGGTGCACAGCGAAGACTCGCACCTGGCGGTGATCCGCACGCGCACAGAGCGACTCCGATCAGGGCTCGCGAATTCGCCTATTCCTCTTTACAGTCCCGTCGATTCGCCTAAATGACGGTGCTTTCTACTTCGTAAGCGTGGCAGCCAGGTGCCGGAGTTCGGATTCCACTTCGGCGGGATCGGACACCGTATCCGCAATTTCCCGTCGAAAGAGCTCCCGATACCTCCTGCGCAGCCTGTGGATCGCCACCTTCAACGCCCCTTCGGACGTGTTCAGTTCTCGCGCCAACACCGCATATGGCACATCGGACTGCCCCAGCAGAAACACTTTCAAGCGGTCGAAATGCGCCGGGCGTCCGCCTTGCACGAACTCAACCCGCAATCTCTCAATCACTCGGTCCAGCACCGAAAGCGCCCAGCGCCGCTCGAAAATGCGCTCCGGCGTCTCATCGTGAGATGGCTCGCGTTGATATCGCTCTTCGCCGGACGAGAACTCGAGCGGCAGCACCATCCCGCCCCCTCGTTTCTGCGCGCGTGCCCGGTCTCCTTCATCGGCCACGAAGAACTTCAAGGAACTCAACATGAAAGCTCGAAACCGTCCCTTCTCCGGTTGCGCGCGATCCAGGTACCGGCCTTCGAGCACTCGCACGAAAAACTCCTGCGTTAGATCCTGGGCTTCTTCGCTCGAATAGCCGCGCCGCCGCAAATACGCATACAACGGATACCAGTAGTTCTCGCACAAAGATGCCAGTGCCGACCGCGCCGCCTTAGGATCAGGATTGCCTGCCGCCACCACCAGAGTCCATCGCGTAGCCGGAAACTGGCTGCGTCCCTCAAGTGTGTTCACGGTAGGCTTCTCTGTCATGTCTCGCTTCCCCACGAAGTATAAGGAATCCGGACATTCGAGGTTACAAGGCGATTCACTGCGTTTTGGAGTATTCCGCCTTAGCTTCCTGAATGACTGGAATATCGGGATCGGCATCTTTCCAGAGAGAGAAGAGGTCTTTGTAGACCGCGGCCGCTTTGGCGCGATCTCCGGAAGCAGACAACGCTCTCGCCAATTGCAGCCGCGCCAGCGGTCCCACCGGCTCGTTCATCGTCATGCCCGGGTGGTCCACAATCTTTTGAAACTCGGCCGCTGCCTCGCGATGCCGGCCCATCTGCGCGAGGGCCAGTCCGCGCACGTAGACGGGGAACAGAGCTCCCAAAAAGGATCCGCTGTAATAGGCCGTGTTCGGAACAGCAAGTTCGTAGGTGGCGGCGCGCTGCGTCATCTCGACGGCCCTTTTCGGGTCGCCGCGATGCATGCTGTCCAGCCCCCGCAGCACAGGCAGGTAACTGAACTGTAGCGAGGTGTATTCGGGAAACCGCCTCTCGAGCTCGGCTTCGATCTTCTGCGCCTCATCCGACTCGCCGAGTAGAGCTAGCGTCACCGCGGGCGCATAATCGGCGTCCCGGCTTCGGTACATCGACAACGCCTCCGCCGAGTTACGTCGCGCCTCTTCGCGAAACCCGAACATCGCGTTCCACACCGCACGAGCGCCTTGGAACATAGCGCCCCGCTCCGGGAATTTTCCTTGCCGAGCCAGAATCACCGCCTGATCCCAACGCTGCGTGGCTTCTTTCCGGCGTCCCTGGCACGCCAGGGTCGCAGCCTCCTGGTGAGCGAAGGCTGCCTGGGCGTGGAACTTGGTGTTCCGGTAGGTCATTTCCCTCTCCATAGCCGCCCTCTCGCCCTTGAGAAAGGAAACATAGTACCGGCACAGCGAGAGATGAACCGCGTCGATTTTGCGGTCCGCCGCCTGCTTAAGCACTGCCTCGGCTTCCGCCACGCGATCCTGATACACGTACGCCCAGGCCGTATTGATGTAGCCAATCGTGAAATTCGGATCGAGCTGAATGGACTTCTGACCCTCTTCCACCGCCTCCGGGTAGTGTCCCAGCGCCTGGGACGTGAAGGCCGACAAAAGCCCGTGAGCCATCACCGCCTCGGGATACCTTTGAACCCACGATTCCAGAGTCTGCCGCGCTAGTTCGAGATCGCCCGTCAGCTGTCTCTGGTAGTTGAACGTGATGAAGTAGTTCTCCGGCTCGCTCACCTGATCCCGCAATTCATAAGCCTTTGCGACATTCCGCGGCGCTGTTTCGATATCGCTGAGGCCTAGCTGCGCATAGGCCATCGCAAACTTCGGGTCGATTTCGATCGCGCGCTTCAACAGTGAGCGCGTGTCCGTTCCCACCGATCTGGCCTCCCCGGCCTTCATCGCCGCGCTATAAGAGCGCCATGCCTCCAGGGATGGCGTGGTCACCTCCACATCCAGACTCGGATCCTTCGCTTCCTTGGGAAGTGATTTCCCCAGGCGCCCTCCGAACCGGCTTACCATTTGCCCCAGCACCTTGGAGATCTCCGCCTTTGCGACAGCGGGCGAGTGCTCTTCATCCAGAATGTCGCCGGATTGGCACTTGCGTGCGCGCACGCCTAATGCGTACTCGCTACCCACGGTCGTCACCGATCCCTCCACCACCGCGGCGCCGCCGGCGCGCTCGCAGACTTCGGCTGCAATCGCGGACGTGAGCTTCGTGTCCGGGTCGCGCATCATGAGATGGAGCGTCTGGGTCACCCGCGCATCGGGAATCAATGCCACGCCGGAGGCATTCCCCAATTCCGCCGCCAGGATCTGGCGCAGCCCTCCATCGAATCCCGCCTCGCCGGTAGTATTTACGAACTCTGCCAAAACAATCGTCGGCTTTTCTTTCACTCCCGCTCCCGGCGAAGCGTCGTGGTGCGTGAAGGACCAGATCGTCGCGCCCCCCAAAGCCATACATCCGAGCCCGGCAGCCGCGCCGAAAGCCGCCAGTCTATTCCTGCGGAGGAATTTCCGCGCCCGGTACACGCGGCCGGGCGGCGTTGCCAGCACCGGTCTGTGCTCCAGATACCGTTGAATATCGGCTGCAAGATCCGCCACAGACTGATAGCGGCGCTCCCGTGTCTTCTCCAACGCCTTCATGGCGATCGAGTTCAAATCACCGCTCACCAGGCGTTGCAGCGAAACCGGGTCGGTCTGGCGGCGCGCGGCAATCTCGGTCGCGGCCGCGCCTAGCGATGTGAGCTTTCGCGGCAGCGGCGGCGCTTCCTCCTCGCGAAGGATTCGCAGCATCTCCGCCAACCCGGCATTGCGCAGCGTGGCCGTCTCAAACGGCACCGCTCCAATGAGCAGCTCGTACAGAATGACGCCAAGCGAGTAAACATCGGACGTCTCATCGATCTTTCCCGTGAGTGTATCCGCCTGTTCGGGACTGGCGTACTCCGGCGTCCCGATGATCTGTCCGAACTGCGTCAGCAGTGTGTTCTCTACAGCCCACTTATCGGTCGCCTTCGCGATACCGAAATCGATTACCTTGGGAACCGGCCTGCCATCCTGCTCAGTCACCAGCACGTTCGATGGCTTCAGGTCCCGGTGGATCACCCCCTTCTGGTGGGCATGTTGCACCGCGCGGCAAATCGCCAGCAGCAGTGAAAGCCGCTCCCTGGTCGCCATCCGCTTTGCGTCGCAGTACTGGGTAACCGGCGTTCCCCCGATGTACTCCATGACGAAGTAAGGCCGCCCCTTGGCAGTCGTGCCGGCGTCGTAGATTTGCGCGATGTTCGGGTGATCCATGATCGCAAGCGCCTGACGCTCGTTATTGAAACGGGCCAGCACCTGCACCGAATCCATCCCGAGCTTCACAACCTTAAGAGCTACACGCCGCCGAATCGGCGCCAGCTGTTCAGCCAGGTACACGGTTCCCATGCCGCCTTCGCCTAAAGCTTGCAGGATCCGGTAACGGCCAAAGTCGTCCTCAGCGGCAGCGCCCGCCGGAGAAATGGTCGCAGTGGCGGGCTCTCCTCCGCCCATAGAGCTTTGGAAAGCGCCGAGGATCAAACACCGCGGGCAGAGCCCACCGGGATCACCGGCATCCATTGGCTCGCCGCATTGAGGGCACTTCGTCATGTGGACCAGAGTCGCAACGACGATTTTACGACTTTCGCCCCAAGCCCTGTAACTCGCACCCGCAGGAATCCTTATTCGTGGCAGGTGGGACGGAATCGAACCGGCCCCCGGTCAAAGAAAGCTAAAGGAGATACGCCATGAAATGCAGCCCCATCGCTAAAACGTTCCCGATCGCCGCCGTCGCCGCGTTGGCTCTAATCAGTGCGCCCGCCGCAAGGGCCGACGAGAAGGCATGCTCTGTCGCCAGCCTGAAAGGGACCTTCACGTACACCGGCACGGGATTCAACGTGTCCGCCAACGGCGCCGCGGCCCCGTTCGCCGAAGTCGGCACCCAGACCTTCGACGGTAAGGGCGCCACATCCACAACGTTCACCGCGAGCGCCAACGGCAACCTCTTCCACATCACCCTATCGGGCACGTACACCGTCAATCCCGACTGCACCGGCACTATGACCCTGCTGACGCCCGCCCCCAACCCCACCGTCACCCTCTTCTTCGCGATCGCCGACAACTTCAGCGAGTTTCAGGCCATCGAGACGCTGCCGGGCGCCGTCGTCACCCGAATCGGCCACAGGATCTTCCCGGGCAGGGACTGAATGCCAAAGTGGTTCGACCCGTGAGAGTTCGGGGCGGGAGGACGGTTCCGTTCCGCCCCCTCAGTGGCCGACTGTTCGCGCGGCGCCGTTTAAGTTAAGACCGACGCCGATACGATCAAACTAGGTTTC
>DATJYJ010000474.1:0-10471 GCA_035578025.1 Verrucomicrobiia bacterium | reverse complement strand
CGGTCATCACCAGTCCCAGCAGCACGGCACGGATCGTGAACTCGCGCAGGTCGGTCTTGTCCGGCACGTACGACCGGAATTTCTTTTCCGTTTCAGGAGGCGTCATTGTAATCTGGACCTCACTTTATCACTCAGCGCCTTGCCGTCGACGGTCTTGCCCTTGAGCCTGGCCTGCACCGCTTTCATCACCGCTCCCATCTGCTTGAGCGACGTCACGCCGGTTTCCGCCATGGCTTCGGTGATGGCGGCATCGGTCTCTGCATCGGTTGCGGCGGCGGGCAGGTAGCTTTCGATGAGCATCTTCTCGGCTTCCTCTTTCTCCGCCTGCGCGATGCGTCCCGCCTTACGGAACATCTCGGCGGCGTCGGTGCGCTGCTTGATCAGCGACTTGAGCACCGCCATTTCGGCGGCCTCGTCCAGCGGTTTGGGCGAGTCCACCTTCGCCTTCATCAGCGCGGCTTTGATCATCCGCAGCGCGCTGAGGCGCGCTTCGTCGCGAGCCTTCATGGCCGCAACCATCTCCGTCTGCACCTGATCGATGAGGGGCATGTCGTCTGCTATTCTAAAAGACTAATCCCACAATGTACATTCGAAAACAGCGTTTACTGACTCCCGGCCCTACCCCTCTCTATCCGCCCGCGCTGCACGCGATGATGGCGTCGGACATGCATCATCGCACGGAGGATTTCCGGAAAGTGTATCGCGCTTGCCTGGCGGACCTGAAGGAGTTGATGGGCACGACCAACGATGTAGTGATGTTCGCGGCATCCGGCACCGGCGCCATGGACGCCGCCGTGTCGAACCTTTTTTCGAAGGGCGACAAGGTGGTGGTCTGCGTGGCTGGAAAATTCGGCGAGCGATGGGCGGACATCGCCAAGGCGTACGGGCTGGAAGCGAACGTGCTGACGGTGCCGTACGGACAGGCGGTGACGCCGCAAATGGTGGAGGCCGCACTCGCCGCCGAGCCGGCGGTGAAGGGCATTTTCGTACAGGCTTCCGAGACCTCGACCGGCGCCGCGCACGATGTGGAAGCCCTGGGCAGGGCGGTCGCCAAGACGGGCGCGATTCTGGTCGTGGACGCGATCACCGGGCTGGGCACGATGCCGTTGGATATCGACGGCTGGGGCCTGGACGTGCTGATCGGCGGATCGCAGAAGGCGTTCATGATTCCGCCGGGGCTGGCGTTCATGTCGATCAGTCCGAAGGCGTGGAAACTCGGCGAGAGCGGCAATCTGCCGCATTACTATTTCAATTTGAAGAAAGAGAAGAAGAGCGGCGACGCGGGTGAATCGAGCTGGACTCCGGCGACTTCGCTGATTCTGGCGCTGGGCGAGGCGCTGAAATACGTCAAGCAGATCGGCATGGGCAACCTGATCGGCAACGCGCAGATGCTGGCTCACGCCACGCGCACCGCGGCGCAGAAGCTCGGCTTGGAATTGTTCGCCCCGGCATCGCCGGGATCGTCGGTGACCGCCATCAAGGCGCCCAAGGGGATCGACTCGGGCGTGATCGTGAAGGAATTCCGCAACCGCTTCGGAGCCATCATCGCCAACGGACAAGGGTCGATGAAGGGACAGATCTTCCGCATCGCCCACCTCGGGTACTTCGACTTCGCGGACCTGTTCAGCATGATCGCGGCCCTGGAGATCATTCTGAATGCCAACGGATTCCCCGTCGCCTACGGCACGGGCGTGGCAGCGGCGCAGGAAATCTATGCGCAATCGGCCCTCGAGACGGCCGTCGTGAAATGAACATCCTGATCGCGGAGCCGATGGCGGCGGCCGGGATCGAGCATTTCCGGTCCCAGGACGGTTGGAACGTGATCGTCTCCAACCCGAAAGAATACCAGCAGCACCTGGGCGAGGCCGACGCGCTGCTGGTGCGAAGCGCGGTGCAGGTAAGTAACGAGGTCCTGGCGCAGGCGCCCAAGCTGCGCGTGATCGGGCGCGCGGGCGTGGGCGTGGACAACGTCGACCTGGAGGCCGCCACGGCCGCCGGCGTGCTGGTAATGAACACGCCGGGGGGCAACGCCATCTCGGTCGCGGAACATACCCTGGCGCTGATGCTGGCCATGGCGCGGCACATTCCCCAGGCCAATGCCTCGACGCGCGGCGGCAAGTGGGAGAAGAAGAAATTTCTGGGCAGCGAGCTGCGCGGCAAGACGCTGGGGATCGTGGGGCTGGGCAGCATCGGCCGCGAGGTGGTGAAGCGCGCCCGCGCGTTCGAGATGCGGGTAATCGCGCACGATCCCTACGTGACGTCCGCGATCGCCGACGATCTCGGCGTGGAGCTGCTGGACCTGCCGTCGCTCTACGCGCAAAGCGACTACCTGACCCTGCACGTGGCGGCAACACCGGAAACCCAGGGTATGCTCTCGCGCGCGGCGTTCGCGCAGATGAAGGATGGCGTGCGCATCGTCAACTGCGCGCGCGGCGAGTTGGTGGACGACGCGGCACTGGCCGAGGCGGTCGCGAGCGGCAAGGTGGCCGGCGCGGCGCTGGATGTGTTCGGCGTGGAGCCGCCGCCGGCGGGTTATGCGCTGTTCGCGCAGGAGAACGTGCTGGCATCGCCCCACATTGGCGGTTCGACCGAAGAGGCGCAGGAGATCGTCGGAGTCCGGATCGCCGAGCAGGTGGTGGAATACCTGAAGAGCGGCGTTGCCATCAACGCCGTCAATATGCCGGCGATGTCGCCCGAGCAGTATCGCACGCTCGGCCCGTACGCCACCCTGGCCGAGCGGCTGGGCAACTTCGCGGCGCACATCGCCACGGGCAATCCGCACACGGTCCGGCTGCACTACTTCGGCAAGATCGCCGATGCCAACACCAACCTGCTGCGCAATGCGGGCCTGGCCGGCGTGCTGAGCCGCTCGACCGCGCACAAGGCCAACCTGGTGAATGCCCTCGGCCTGGCGGAGGCGCGCGGGTGGGACGTGGTGGAACGCCACGACAAGCGCAGCGTGCATACCGATTCGATCCGGCTGGAAGTGGAGACCGACCTCGGTGTGACCAGCGTGGAAGGTGCGGTGCTGCTGGAGAAGCCTCGACTGCTTCAGGTGGACGGCATCTACTGCGAGGCGGCGTTGAGCGGCTTCCTGATCTTCATGAAGAACCTGGACGTGCCGGGCGTGATCGGCCACGTGGGCACGGTGCTGGGGCGCAACAATATCAACATCGCCAACTTCTCGCTGGGCCGCCGCGAAGACACGGCCGGCGGCGTGGCCGAGGCGGTGGCCCTGGTGTCCACGGATGGGCTGGTGCCGGAGCGCGTGCTCGTGGAGCTGCGCGCGCACGAGGCGGTAAAGCTGGCGCGGAACGTGGAGTTCAGGGGGTAGGTGCTCAGCGTACAATAGCTGAGTGCCAAAAACCGTAGCCATCTTTGGCGGAGGCGTTGCCGGCCTCAGCGCCGCGCAGGAACTCGCCGAGCGCGGATTTCAAGTTCATGTCTACGAGCGCAAGCCCGTGCTGGGCGGCAAGGCGCGCAGCATTCCGGTGCCCGATTCCGGCGTCGGCGGACGGCTTCCGTTGCCGGGCGAGCACGGCTTCCGGTTCTTCCCAGGCTTCTATAAGCACGTCACGGATACCATGCGCCGCATCCCTTACGGGGCGCACGGCAGCACCTACGACAATCTCCAGGTGGCAACGCGCACGCTTCTGGCACGCGCCGGGCAGAGCCAGATTATCTGGCTGGCGCGCCGCCCGGAGACTCTCGACGACTTGAGCGCGTTTCTGATGGAGCTGTTCACTCCGCTGGGTGTGCCGCCGGACGAGATGCTCTTCTTCGTCAAACGGCTTCTGATGGTCGCTACGAGCTGTCAGGAGCGCCGGCTGAAAGAATACGAGAACATCGCCTGGTGGGATTTCATCGCCGCCCCGAAGATGTCGCTGACCTACCAGAGATACCTCGGCCAGGGACTCACGCGTTCGCTGGTGGCGATGCGTGCCGAAGAGAGCAGCACGCGCACTGTCGGCATCACGCAACTGCAGCTTCTGTACGGATTCATTTCACCGGATGGCGTGTTCGATCGCCTCTTGGCCGGACCGACGAATGATGTGTGGATCTTTCCGTGGGTTCAGTACCTGCAAAAGCTCGGCGTCGAATTTCATCCGGGGTTGAGGCTCGCCGGAATCCAGGCGGAGCAGGGAAGGGTGACGGGCGCGACGGTCGATAACGGCTCCGGGGCGGCTCCGGTCACCGCTGATTTCTACATCGCAGCCCTTCCCGTGGAGGTGATGACGGCGCTGATGACGGATGACCTGAAGCGCGCCGCGCCGTCGCTGGCCAATCTCGACAAGCTGCAGACGCGCTGGATGAACGGGATCCAGTTTTACCTCGCGAAGGACGAGCCGCTCTCGTACGGTCATGCCATCTACCTCGATTCGCCCTGGGCGTTGACCTCGATTTCGCAGCGTCAGTTCTGGACCAACGTGGACCTCTCGCAGTATGGAGACGGCGGGGTCCGCGGCATCCTGTCGGTGGACATCTCCGATTGGAACGCGCCCGGCGTGGTTTATGGCAAGCCCGCGACCGAATGCACCGCGGAGCAGATCAAGGACGAGGTCTGGATGCAGCTCAAGCAGCACCTGAATGTGAGTGGGGCAACGCTGATCGAGGACTCCAACCTGGTGGCTTGGTTCCTCGATCCGGACATCGAGTTTCCCAATCCGGGCGCGGCGACCAATGCCGAGCCCCTGGTCATCAACACGGCGGGCTCGCTCCAGTACCGGCCGCAGGCGCAGGTCGAGCTGGAAAATTTCTTTGTAGCTTCGGATTACATCCGGACCTACACGGATATCGCATGTATGGAGGCGGCGAACGAAGCCGCGCGGCGCGCCGTGAACTGCCTGTTGCTGGCGTGCGGCTCGAGCGCCGCTCCGGCACAGCTTTGGCCGCTTTGGGAACCGGATTTTCTGAAGCCGCTGCAGGAGATCGACCGAATCCGGTTTTCACTCGGGCTGCCGCACCATATGGCTGCGATGTAGCAACTCTTATCTTCTGCGGCGGGAGGGCCGACGACCCAAAGCAAGCGCCCGCCCCACTACTGCCGCGCATTCTTCTACACGCATGGCGTAGGTGGCGGCGAAGTAGAGGACGCCGTATACGCCGAGCACCAGTGCTGCGGTCAGGTACGTTCCGCGCGCGATGACCATCGGCTTCAAAAGCCATCCTGCCAAGGCGCTGATCGCGGCCGATCCCCACAGCCTCGCCAACAACGCCGCGGGCACACCCGTTGCGCCAATGCGGGCATTCAATGTCCGCCGCAGAAGCGCGAACTCGACCCATCCGGCCACGCCCGCCGACGCCGTCAGCCCGGCGGCGCCCCAGTGTGGGTCGATGCCGATCCACTTCGGCAATGGGATCGCACACAGGTATCCGAGGCCGGTAGTCAGCACCACCCGCAATATCGCGTATCGCAGGGGCGTGCGCGTGTCGCGGAGGGCGTAGTACGTCGAAGCGTAGAGGCGTGCCAGCGTGGACGCGAGCAGTCCCACCGCCGATCCCGCCAGAATGCCCCAGACGTAGATGGTGTCGGCGTGAGTGAAATGGCCGCGCTGATAGAGGACTGCTGTGATCACGTCGCCCAGAACGAAGAAAGCCATGGCCGATGGCACGACGAAGAATGCGATGCGCCGCAGGCCTGTATTGAGGCGCGGGCGGAGGGCGTCGGCGATCTGATGCTCGTCACCCAGGGCACTCGACATCGCCGGCAGCTCGGCAGCGGAGATCGACATGCCGAACAGGCTCACCGGGAGCGTGTACATCGATTGCACATTGGTCAGCGCGGTCACGGCGCCTTCGCCCAGCAGGCTGCCCAGCATTTGGTCCACATAGGCGCTGATCTGCACCACGCCGCGGCTGATGAACACCGGGCCGAAGTTGCGCAACACTTCGCGGACGTGCGCCGAGTGCGCTTCCAACCGCAGCTTGAGCCGCGCCACCAGTGCCAGCACGGTTGGGAGTTGCACGCCGAACTGCAGCGCGCTGCCGATGACCGAGCCCCAGGCCAGATTGAAGGCGAGGCCGCTCTGGTCGAGATCGCGATACCAGATCATGGTCGCGATCATGGCGACGTTCCAGATCACGGGCGCGGTGTAGGAGAGGAAGAATTTGCGGTGGCTGTTCAGGATCCCCAGGCACCAGGCCGAGAAGACCAGCAGGCCCGCGCCGGGAAACAGCACGCGCACCAGCCGGATCGTGAGCTCGCGCTTCTCGCCGGTGAAGCCGGGGGCGATCGCGAAGATGAGGTAGGGAGTGGTGGCGATCCCCACGAGCACGACCAGAGAGGAGACTACCGCCAGGATCGCGCCAATGGCGCCTGCCACCCGGCCCGACTCTTCTTCCTCGCCCTGGGCCAGCAGGTTGGCATAGACCGGAATGAACGAGGCCGAAAGCACGCCCTCGCCGAACAGGTTCTGTAACAGGTTGGGCACGCGAAAGGCGGCGGTGAAGGCATCGCCGGCATCCGAAAGTCCGAAGTACTTGGCGAAGACTCCCTGGCGCACGAGGCCCACCATGCGGCTGATCAGAATGCCGGCGGCCACCAGAAAGGCATGTCGCCCGGAGCTCTCTTTGGCCACTAGCCGAGCTTCTCCAGGACGGCGTCGGTTACTTCGGCGGTGCTGCTGGTGCCGCCCAGGTCCGGGGTGCGCACTTTGCCTTCGGCGAGCACCGCGGCCACCGCGGATTCCACCGCGCCCGCGGCTTCGGCCAGGCCCAGGTGGTCCAGCATCATCGCGCCGCTCAGAATGGTCGCCAGCGGATTCACTACGCCCTTGCCTGCGATGTCCGGCGCCGACCCGTGCACCGGCTCGAACATCGAAGGAAACCGCCGCGTGGGATCCAGATTCGCGCTGGCTGCCAGCCCCATGCTGCCGATCAGGATGGCCGAGATGTCGCTGAGGATGTCGCAGAACAGGTTCGACCCCACCACGACATCGAAGCTCTCCGGACGCCGGATGAAGTTCATCGCTGCGGCGTCCACCAGCAGCGATTCCGTCTGCACGTCCGGGAACCTGGCCGCCACTTCGTCGAACACGCGGTCCCACAGCACCATGCTGTATCCCTGGGCATTCGATTTCGTGACCGACGTGACGCGCTTCTTCTTGTTGCGCTTCACCGCCAGCTCGAACGCGAAGCGCACGATCCGTTCGATGCCGCGCCGCGTGAACACCGACGTCTGGATCGCGACTTCCTCGGGCTGATGCTGGTAGACGAACCCGCCCACCTGCGCGTATTCGCCTTCCGTGTTCTCACGCACCACGACGAAGTCGATGTCGCCGCCCTTGGGCCGCGCCAGCGGGGATTGCACGCCCGGGTACAGGTACGCCGGACGCACGTTGGCGTACTGATCGAACGCGCGGCGGATGGGCAGCAGCAGGCCGTTCAACGTGGTGTGGTCGGGAACGTCGGGGTGACCGACCGCGCCCAGGTAAATGGCGTCACAAGGCTGCAACAGGTCCACGGCGCCCTGCGGCATCATGCGCCCCCAGCGGAAGTAGTGCTGCGAACCCCAGTCGAAATCCTGAAACGCAAACGCGACGTTGTGTTTCTTCGCGATCTTTTCCAGAACGCGCTTTCCCTGGGGGATGACCTCGCCGCCCACGCCGTCGCCTGCGATCACCGCGATCGTGAATGTTCTCATGCGCTCGAATTCAATTGTAGCGATCTATACTGGAGTCAATCCATGCAGCAGGACTTTCTGCGCGGGCCGCTCGCAAAGTTCGGCACGCCGGTCTGCCGGATTGGTCTTTCCGCCACCTACCGCCCCGGGCGCAAAACGGTATTCAAAGCGCTCGATGAAGGCCTGAACTACTTTCTCTATTTCGGTTTCGACACGCAGATGACCAGCGTGCTGCGCGAGACCATCTACGGGCGTCGCGATCAGTTCGTGCTCGCCACTGGCGCATACAACTGGATCCTCTGGCATCAGCCGCTGCGCCAGACCTTGGAGCGGCGGCTGCGGCAGATGGGCACCGATTACATCGACATTTTCCACTTTTTCGGCGTGACCCGCCGCAAGCACCTGACCCGGAGGGTTCGCGACGAATTACAGGCCGTGCGCGAGAGCGGGCTGGTGCGCGGAGTCGGCATCTCGACCCATGACCGAACGCTGGCGGCCGAGCTCGCGCGTGAGGGCGCGCTGGACGCGATGATGGTGCGCTACAGTGCCGCACACCGCGGGGCAGAGACCGACATCTTCCCGCACCTGCCCGACAGCAACCCCGCGGTGATCGGCTACACTGCGACGCGCTGGACGCAACTCATCCGCAGGCCTCGCGGCTATCCGGAAGACGGGCGCGTGCCCACGGCGGGAATGTGCTATCGCTTCGTATTGTCCAACCCGTCGGTCCATACGTGCATCATGGCGCCGGGCAATCTCGGCCAGTTCGAGCAGAACCTGGCGGAGATCCGGCGCGGTCCGCTGGCCGAAGACGACATGCTGTTCATGCGCTCGTTTGGCGACTTCGTCCACCGCCAGCACAGGTCCTTCAACTGACCACGCGCCGGTACGCGCGCCGCACGTTTCCGGGCACATCGTAGCGGTCGAATTCGGCCGGCGAACACCAGACCACCGCGTGCGATTCCTCCGAGACTCGAAGCTCGTCCGCCAGCGCACGGAAATGGAACAGCAGGTCGTGATGCAGATGGTAGGGCTCGTGCTTTTTGCCGGGAATGCCGTGGACATCGGCGCCCGCGAAGAAGCTCTCCGGACCAAGTGCCGCGCCGGTCTCCTCGATCACCTCGCGACGGGCGGCGTCGGCGATCGTCGCATCGTCGGGCTCGACGTGTCCGCCGGGTAGCAGCCACCGGTCCAGCCGGCGATGGTGGACCAGCAGCAGTCGTTCGCCGTCCGGCGCGAGCACCAGGCCGGTGCAGGTGATGTGTCCGGGGCCGAACTGCTCGCGCGAGAACGGCGCCGGCGAGCGTTCGAGCAGATCCAGGATGAGCTCGACGCTCTTCATGGCCTGGCCGTCGCCGGGGACGTCGAACGAGCGCACCAACCGCCCGACGGTCTGCGCGTCTACCATGCGTCACGATTGGCAATGGTCACGCGGAAGAAGGGCTTCTCTTTTTCCGCGGGGTCCATTTTGAATTCCTGCGAAGTCTTGGCGGGATCGTAGTCGCGCCACAGCCAGGCGAGCGACTCCGGCAGGTCCAGGGCGGCCTGTGCGCCGCCGTGCGCCGCGGTGCCGAAGCGGAAATGGAAATCGTACTCGCGGAACTTGAGCGAGTTGGCCATCTGAATGTTCTGCATGGGCCAGGAGCCGTGGTTGTTCTCCAGGTCGTCCGAGCCGTCGCTCATCCAGACGCGGATGTTGCGCTTGGGGTCTTTGCGGACCATGAACGGGTAGACGTTGCCGCCATCGTTGTTCTCTTTGGAGCGCCATTGGATGGAGGTGAAGCTGCCGACGGCCGAGTGCACGCGCGCGAACTTGTCCGGCATGAGCCAGGCGGCGTTGAACGCGCAAATGCCGCCGGAGGATTCACCGGCGATGGCGCGGCTGTAGCCATCCTGGCGCAGCTTGTACATCTTCTCCACCTCGGGCAGAACTTCTTCCATGAGGAAGCGCGGGTAACGGTCGCTGACCGTGTCGTACTCGATGGAGCGCATGGCGCGGCCGTCGGGCGAGGTGCCGGGCGCGATCATGACGTGGACAATCGGGGGGATCAGCTTCTGCTGCACGAGATTCTCAGTGACTGTGATCAGCCGGATGCCGCGCAGTTCACCGGTCAGGTTCTGTCCGTCCTGCCAGACCATGAGCGGTGCGGCAATGGCGGGGTCGACGCCCGGCGAGGCGTAGACCCAGTAGTCTGCCTTCATGCCTTCGAAGATCTTGCTGGTGATCGTGAACTTCTCGCTCAGCTTGCCGTGAGGCGTGCCAGGCTTCGGATAGGAATCGGGGTTGTAGCCGACCGCATCGCCGCGCGCCCCGAGGGGCTTGCCTGCGGCGTAGAACTGATACTGGTGGGTGACGCCGGTGCGCATTTTGGTGAGCAGCACCCAGACGTCGAGGCTGGCGACCTGTGCGAGCGGAGCGGGCGGCTGCTGATCGATCGAGACCGTAACGGGCGAGGATGACTTACCCAGGAAAAGATAGTCCTGACCCCAGACGACCACCTGCGTAGCAGCCGTCGTCTTCGCGAGCAGGTCTTTAAGAGCCGGGCTGGAGGGGCCGCCGCGCGCCGCCTCGATCAGGTCGCTGGCGGAAGGTTGGGCCAGCATCGCGGAGGCCGCGAGAAGACAGGCAGCAAGACTTTTCATAGTGGGCAGTATACAACGCCCGGAAAAGCGAAACGCCCGATCGTTTTTGCGATCGGGCGTTTGATGTAAACCGGGCGACTTCCTACTCTCCCACACAGTTGCCTGTGCAGTACCATCGGGGCTGAGGAGCTTAACTTCCGTGTTCGGGATGGGAACGGGTGGGTCCTCCTCGCTAGGGTCACCCAGAAGGGGCGATCAGCTTTCAGC
>DATJYJ010000473.1:0-35273 GCA_035578025.1 Verrucomicrobiia bacterium | reverse complement strand
TGTCGATACGCGCCAACAGTTTCTCGATCAGTTCCTTTGCGGCGGGGTCGTTAGCCTGCGCCAGACCCAAAACCGGTACGGCAGCCAGGAGCGCCAGCCCCAGCATCCCAGTTCTCATAGATTCTCCCTCTGCAAAAGCGCACACGCCGAATCCCCTTCGGGCGGCTTGTGAGCAATTTAACAAGACTATCACGCACGGTGAGAGCCGGGCTAGAATCGAGGGACTGGCCATGAGAAGCAAAATCTCCCTCAGGAAGCTCGTTCTGGTGCTCGCGGCGGCCTCCGTTGCCGTGGCGTTCCAGGCGAAAAAGGACCCGGAAGCCGCCCGCCGGGAGCAGCACGCGAAGGATGTCACCATCGTCCGCGACGACTGGGGCATCGCCCACGTCTACGGCAAGTCCGACGCCGACGCCGTCTTCGGTATGATCTACGCCCAGGCCGAGGACGACTTCAACCGCGTGGAGACCAACTACATCAACGCCATGGGCCGCCTGGCCGAGGCCGAAGGCGAGAGCAGGATCTACCAGGATCTCCGCATGAAGCTCTTCATCGACCTAGCGGAGTTGAAGAAGCTCTACGCAGCGAGCCCCGCCTGGCTTCAGACGCTCATGACCGCCTGGGCCGATGGCTTGAACTACTACCTCTCCAGGCACCCCGACATGACGCCGCGCGTGATCAAACACTTCGAGCCCTGGATGGCCTTGAGCTTCACCGAAGGCAGCATCGGCGGCGATATCGAGAAGATCAACCTGGCCCAGCTTCAGGCCTTCTACAGCCGGACCCCCATTGCTGAGGAGCCCTTCCGCGAGGAGGACGAACCCGTCGAACCCGGCGGCTCCAACGGCGCGGCCGTCGCGCCGTCGAACACTTCGTCGCACCACGCGCTGCTGCTGATCAATCCCCACACCTCTTTCTTCTTCCGCAGCGAGCTTCAGATGGTCAGCGAGCAGGGCCTGAATGCCTACGGCGCCGCCACGTGGGGCCAGTTTTTCATCTACCAGGGTTTCAACGACCGCGCCGGGTGGATGCACACTTCCAGCGGCGTGGATGCCGTGGACGAGTATCTGGAGACCGTCGAAAAGCAGGGAAACCGCTACTTCTATAAGTACGGAACCGAGCAGCGCCCCGTCACAGTCTCCGAGATCGTGGTCCCGTACAAGACCGACCGGGGCATGGCCGAAAAAAAGTTCACCGTCTACCGCACGCACCACGGCCCGATCGTCCGCGACCTCAACGGCAAATGGGTGGCGATCCGCCTGATGCAGGAGCCTGTCAAAGCGCTCACGCAATCCTACACACGCACCAAGGCGCGGGATTACAAGTCGTACCGCGAGACCATGGAGCTCAAAGCGAACTCCTCGAACAACACCATCTTTGCCGACGCCGATGGCGACATCGCCTACTTCCACGGCAACTTCATCCCTCGCCGTGACACGAAGTTCGATTGGACCAGGCCCGTCGATGGCAGCAACCCCGAAACCGAGTGGAAGGGCCTGCTCGAAGTGGACGAGACTCCGCACCTGTTGAACCCCAAGAGCGGCTGGCTGTACAACACCAACAATTGGCCCTGGTCGGCCGCTGGCCCGAGCAGTCCGAAGAAAGAGGACTACCCTCCCTACGTTGAGAACGGCGGCGAATCGGCGCGCGGCCTGCACGCCATCCGGGTGCTCGAAAACAAGAAGGATTTCACCCTCGATTCGCTCATCGCCGCTGCGTTCGACAGCTATCTGACCTGGTTCGAGAAGCCGATGCCCGCGCTGATCAAAGCCTGGGACCAGGTGCCTGACTCCGACCCGCTGAAGAACAAAGTGGCCCCGCAAATCGCATTGCTCCGCAAGTGGGACCTGCGCTGGGGCGTGAATTCGGTGCCCACGTCGCTGGCCGTCTTCTGGGCTGACGAAGTACGGCGGCGCCTGAGCGGCGGCGGCCGCGGTGCAGGACGCGGCGCCGCGACCGAAGAGGCCATCGCCAATGCATCGCCCCAGGTGCTCCTGGATGCCTTGGGCGCCGCCTCGGACAAGCTCCGCACCGACTTCGGCAAATGGGACACGCCGTGGGGCGAGATCAACCGCTTCCAGCGCCTCACCGGCGACATCGCGCAGCCCTTCAACGACGCAGGCCCCAGTATCCCGGTTGCCTTCACCGCGTCGCAATGGGGATCGCTAGCGGCTTTCGCGGCGCGCGCCTACCCCGGCACAAAAAAGTGGTACGGCACCAGCGGCAACAGCTTCGTCGCGGTAGTCGAGTTCGGCCCGCGCGTGCATGCCCGCGCGGTCACCGCCGGCGGCGAGAGCGGCCATCCCGGAAATGCGCATTTCAACGACGAAGCCAAACGCTATGCCACCGGCGACCTGCGCGAAGTCTACTTCTACCGCGACCAGCTAAAAGGCCACACCGAGCGCGAATATCACCCGTGAAGTGGGGCAGGTTTCCGACCTGCCCCGTGCCGAACCCGAGCACTGGCCGTCCGCTCAGCCAGCGTCACCATCGACCCAACAAACAGCAAGTACGCCACCAGTGTCCTCAGCGAGAAGCTGACCAGTTCCAGCGCGAAACTCCCTCGCGGAGCCCATGCCAGCAACAGCCCCGGCAGCATCACGCCGGCCAGAAGCAGCACCGGCACGGTGACCCAATATCGCAAGCCTGTCTTCCAGGTAAAGTCGCCAAAACCGCCCCACCCGCGCACCGCGATGCCGTGCAGCATCGGTAGCAGCCCCACCGGGAGCAAGACCCACCGAACTAACCAGATCGCCGCCTCAAACACCCGCAGCACTGTCGCGGGTCGTACCGGCTTCCGCAGATGCATCGTCAGCCAGCTCGCA
The DNA here is from genome assembly GCA_035578025.1 of Verrucomicrobiia bacterium. GTDB lineage: Bacteria > Acidobacteriota > Terriglobia > Bryobacterales > Bryobacteraceae > Solibacter. The sequence continues at coordinate 32,451 of DATJYJ010000473.1, read as the reverse complement.
ACCCTGAACGCCGGCTGACCGATCCCAGCCGCGAGCCACACGATCACGCCGTACACCGCAATCACCCCGATCGCCGCTACCAGCAGCGGTGCCAAATGCCGCAGCGCGGTCCAAAACGCATCCTTCAGCTTCCCTTCCGCCGGCCCGAAGAACACCAACGTCGCGCCATACAGCCAGCAGGCCAGCGCCAGGATCGCCAGCGCATCCACCGCGCTGAACGCCAGTCGCGCACCCGTGGACTCGCCCACGCTCAGCCACTCATACCCCAGCCACAGCAGCAGGGCGTTGGCCGCAAGATGCAGCCCGCAAAGCTTCAGTGTCGGGTTCATTTGACCTCCAGCCGCAGCAGTTCGCTGGTGGCCGTGGTGCCGTGCTGGTACATGGGCGCTACCCGAGCGGGACTCACCTGGAACACGCCCGGATTGACCACCTTCAGCAGGTACAGGAACTGCTGCTGGCCCTGCGGAAAGTAGGTCTGGAAGATGGCCATGCGATCGTCGTGGAATTCGCGGCGCGCGAAAAAGGACTGCCACGAATCCGGAGCGCCGCGAATCGTGTACCCGCCGTCGCGCGCGATGAACTCCGTGCCCGCGGGAATCGGATCTTCGATCATGAGATACTTTTGCTCCGCGCTGGTGACCGTCAGGCGGACCGCCAGCGTATCGCCCGCCGCCGCCGGACCCGCGAGCGGCTGCATGTCGTAGACGATCTTGTCGCTTTCTTTCCGCGAGGCCAGCCGGAAGTACTCGCGTAAAATGTTCAGCGACGTGCTGCCCACGCGGATGACCTTCTCCTCCGCGGAATACGAGTCCGCGCGCACCGAGTAGTACAGTCTTCCCTGCCCCGCACTCGCCACCTCGATGCGGTTCACACCCGGCTGCAGCTTCGATTCGTCCAGCGTCAGCTCGGGTGCCCCCAGAATCGTGGCGTCGTCCAGCTTCTTGGTGAGCACCGCGTGGCCGTTGACCGTCACTGTCGCGGTGAGATCGGGATTGAGCTCGCCCGCCGATTTCAAGTAGTCGGTAAGTCCGTAGATCACCATCGCCGTCTGCTTGGTGGAGTTCCACCAGTAGCCTTCGTTGCGGTGGTTCATCAGCCACAGCGCGGCCTTGGGCAGCAGCGGACTTCCGGCGCGCTGGTGCGAGAGAAACTTCACCGCGTACGCAGTGGCTTCGGGACTTGCATCTTCGGAGAAGTCCAACAGCGCGTCGCGCGGGGCCGTCCACCAGGCTTGCTCGCCATCCTGCTGTACGGATTTCTCCAGCAACGCGGCGATTTCGGAGGCCCGGGGATCTTGCGTGGCCTCCGACGCCAGTCCCAGGAACGCCAGCCCATACGGCGACAAGGCGGCACGCCCTGAATAAAGGTCGGCCAGTGGGCGGACCACGGAAGGCGATGGTCCGCCCCACGTCAGGGCGAACACCATGTAGGCGCGAAGATCGGCAGCCAGCTTGGGATCCTTCGCCAGCGCCTTCTGCACCCACTCGACGCCACGGCTGATGCGCTCTTCTTCCACCTGAACTCCCGCGGCCTTCGCCTGCTGCAGCCCCGCGACCACGTATGCCGTCATGAACGGATGGCTCTCGTCGCTCTCCCACCAGCCCCAGCCGCCGTCCTCATGCTGGAAATCGTATAGGCGGTCGAGGCCGGCGCGAATCTTCTGCTGCACCATCACGGGATCGAGGGTAGTCTTCAGCCCCAGCTCCCGGATCGCCTGCGTGACCACGATATTGGGCAGGAAGCTCGACATGGTCTGCTCCACGCACCCGTACGGGAATGTGATCAGGTAACCGAGCGCGCCGAACAGCCCGCCCGCGATCGACGGTGACACGCGGATCGAGAGCAGCCGCGAGCCCAGCTGCACCTTGGGCGGGAACGTCATGTCGAAGGCCGTGGATGCGCCCGCGGGCAGTGCTCCGCCGCGCGCCTCCGTGAGCTTTACACCCGGAATGTTCACCGGCAGCTCGAGCTCCAGCGCATCGGATTCCTCGTCCGTGAGCGCCTTCCCAGTCAGCGTCGCCGAGCGCACCTGCTGCGCGCGCACCCGCCAGTCCAGGCGCACTTCGCCGCGCGCCATCACTTGCACATCGCGCGTGGCGCCATCGAGCACATCCAGGCCTTTCACATCCAACGACACGCGGGCCGTCTTGGCCGTGGCGAGATAGTTGTGAACAATCGCCGGGATGGTGACTTCGTCGCCCTGCACGAAGAACCGCGGCACCGCGAGGCGCACAATCAGGTTCTTGCGCACGACGGTCTTGAGCGTGGTGCCGCCGGCCTTGGTATCGGCGGTAAACGCACGGCTCGTCGCGCGCCACGTCGCCAGCGAATCGGGGAACTCGACGGTAGCCTGCGCGCGCCCAGCCGCGTCGGTGACCAGATCTGCGGCCCAAAATGCGGTATCCGGGAATGCCTTGCGCACTTTCGGCTGCACCAGCCGGTCAGGCTTGAGCTGCGCCAGCCGCGACGCCGGCCGAAGCTCCGCCAGCCGCATGCGCCGCTTCCCGGCCTCGCCGTTGAAAAAGTAGTTCATGGAATCTTCCGTGAACACGGTGTTCCACTCGCGTCCGAAAAAGAAGTTCAGCGGATCTTCGGTAGTATCCCGGCGAATCGCGTAGATGGCCTCATCGACAACCCCCAGCGACAAATCCGCGCGCGGCACCGCGCGCCCGGCGGCGTCCTTCACCTGCACCATGTAGCGCGCGGTTTCGCCCGGCCGGTACTGCGGCTTGTCGGTCGTCACCGCCACGTTGAGCTGATGATCCACCGGCGGCACCTTCACGTACTTCGTACTTTGGTACAGGTTGCCCTTGCGCAGAAATGCGGCGTTGACCCAAAATCCGGGTTCCACCTGCGAAGTCACCGGCACTTCGAACACCGCCGTGGAATCGGGCGACCGCAGCACCTTGTGCGTTCGCAGGTCCAGCCCCTCCACACTGAACAGCACCGCGGTATTCGGCTCGCCGGTGACCACCAGGATCTTCGCCGTCTCGCCCGCCGCGTACGATTTCTTGTCGGGTACGATCTGCACCGTCCGCCGGTTGCCATCCCCGAAATCGAACTCGCCGCGGCCGGAGATCCACAAGTAGACATACGACTGCACGTCGCGGCCTTCCGGCGTCTTCGACGTGACCGTCGCGCGATAGCTCCCACCCTGCGCGGGAAGCGCCATCTCGGCCGATGCCGTGCCATCCGCGCCGATCGACACCTCCGTACTCCCGGCGAGCGTCACCGTCTCCTGCCGCGCGTGCCACGTCCAGCGGTAGAGTTCCAGCCTCACGCGCGCCGCGACCGGCTTCGCGTCGTAATCGCGGGCTTCCACCTTGAACGCCGCGCGGCTGCCCGGCTGATAAAAGTATCGGTCCGGCTGCGCGTTGACCACATAGCTTCCGTAGGTGGCGATCACCGACCCGCGGCCCGTGATCTCGCGCTTGCCTTCGTCGGTCACCCGCGCCTCGATGCGGTAGCGCAAATCGTATTTCTTGTCGGAGACCGTTGTGTCAAATTTGACCGTGAGCTTGCCGTCCTGATCGAGGACACCTTCTTCTTCCAGCACCTGCTCATCGCCGAACCCGCCGCCGTCATCGTCCGCGGGCTCGGTTCGCGTGTCATCGTCGGGGTCGTACCACATCGGAAACCAGTAGCGGCTGCGATAGACCGCGTACTTTACCTTGGCGCCGGCCACGGGCTCGCCGAAGTAGTAGCGCGTGTCGATCACGGCCTGCCCCGGCTGCCCCTGCAGAACCCTCGGCGTCGCGGGCAGCACGCGCACTTCGTACTCCGGCTTCTTGTACTCTTCGACCTCGAAACTGGCGTTGCTGAAACTCTGGTCGCCGGAGTGAATCTCGATCGAGTACGTTCCCAACGCGGCGCCAGGTCCGAGATCGAGGTCATCCCGAATCGAGCCCGTCTCGCTGACCTTCAGAGTCTTGCGATAGACCGGCTTCTGCTCGGGATCCTGAATCTCCACCGAGACCGTCTCGCCCGCCGGCACTCGATAGCCCTCGGTGGTGCGCTCCCGCAGAATGGCCTTGAAGTGCACGGTGTGTCCCGGCCGGTAGACCGGGCGGTCGGTGTAGACGTACTGCGCCAGCCGCTCGCCCCCCGCGCGAAACGCGTACTCCGCGAGCGTGTTCACCGCAAAATTCCCGCCCGCGTGCGCCACCAGCCGGAGTTCGTGGGGCAGGTTCCCGACCTGCCCCGTCCTGTCCAACGAAATCACCGCCAGCCCGTCGCCATCGCTCTCCGCGCTTCCCTTCCGCGCGTCGCGGGCCAGCACCGCTACCTCCGCCCCGCGCACCGGCGCGCCCGTATTCCGGTCGGCCAGGAAGTTCACGATCCGCCCGCCGCCCACCTTGGTGATCATGACCAAGTCGGTCACCATTACGATGGTGTAAGCGCGGTATTCCCCGCGTACGGCCTCTACCAGGTACACGCCGCGATCCTTCACCCCGACCTCGACGTTCTCCGCCTCCCACCGCGCGTGCGCCCGCACCGGATGATGGAACGTGAGCACGAGCTGTTGTGGATTGAGAACCGGCGCCTGTGCGTACTGCGTGCCCTTCTGTGCCGGCGCGGGCTCGTGCGCCAGGACCTTGTCGAAATGCGCGCTCGGCGATTCGCTGAACTGGGCGCGCAGGCTCCGCCGGATCTCCGTCCGCAGTCCGTGCTTCCACACATGAATGCGCTCGAGCATCGTCTTGGTATGCGGCGGACGAGGCACGCTCCCGCCGAACTGGTGCGGATCCTCGAGCTGCTGGAAGAACTGCACCGGGTCGTTGACGCGATAGACGCGGAAATCCAGCGAGTCCACATTCCAGGCACTGAGACCGACAGAGGTCTTGGTCCCCACGCCGAACGTGCGATTGGAGTTCAGCGAAAAGTAAGGCTCGTCTTCGGACTGGCTCAGCCCTCCGGCGGCGAACAGGAGCAGGAGCAGCACGCGAGCGGTGGTCATGGAGTTTCCCTCAAGATGTTCCAGCGGTAGACGCCAAGGAAATATGGGTTGGCGGCGATGGGACGCCAGTCCGGCTCGGGATAGTGAAGCAGTGCATCCGCACTCAGGCGGCGAATCTCACCCTGCGGCGGGCCGGTGTGGTAAACCACGTAGGACACGCGATCCCCGGCGATGCGGCTTGGTCCGGCGAAGATCATGCTGTGATACGGCATTTGGTCGGCATCCTGCCGGAAGAAGAGCAGGTCTCCAGGCAGCGCGCGCGAAAGATCGCGCGCGACCGGATACGTGTTCCACCCCTCGAGCGTCTTCACATCCGCGAACTGCGCGAACCCTCCGGGCACGCGGAAGAGGTCTGCTCCGAGCGCAGTATATGGGTATTGATACTTGCCCACGGAATCGAAGGCCGGCGTGACCGGCAGGTGCGCCGCCGTGGCCCACGCCGAGTCGTGCGCGCGCAGGGCCTCGCGGTACGCGTAGCGGATGAGCGCCGCACAGTCGTCGATCTCGGCCGGGCGTGCCTCCGGTGCCTGGAAATACTGGGCTTCAGCGAGAAATGTAAACCACCGGCGAAAGGCCTCCCGATCGCGCGGATCGTCGAGCCGGAGGTAGTCCGGTATGCCGTCGCCGATCGAGTCCGTGTTATCGGCCTCGATCTGCAGTGCCGCCGTCACCTGACCGGCCCGCACCGTGAACGCGCCAGGCATGAAGCCCGCGCGCAGCCGCGCCTGCCAGCCATGCCCGGTCCGCTCGACTTCTTCGATTCTGCCGGCGTGCGGGTTGTCGAGCGTGATTCGCGGGGGCGCGGCCGAGTCGGAGTCGAAGGATATCATCGCGACGTCGTAGCCGTTGGCACGAAGGTGTGCGGGAGTGATCGCCAGCCGCGGCTGGATCGCGGGACCGCGGATGCTCCGCGCGGCAATGAAGCCAATGAGCGCCAAGCGCGCGGCGGCCCAGGCTAGCTTCTTCATAGTTGTACTTGCGTGCCGCCGCCCGCGCTCCTGGTCCGCCGATACGCCAGGCCGGCCGCGACGACATCCTCTATAGCCAAGCCGAGGGACTTGAAGACTGTGACCTCCCCAGGACAGGTTAAAGCCTGTCCTACAACCTCGCCGAGTTCCGCATGGATGTGACCGGCAGTGATGTGCCCCTCGGCGATCGCCAGCAGAATGTCGCCTGCTTCCACCATCGCCGCTGCGCGCGAATCGACCACCACCGTCGCGCGCGCCATCAGTGCGCCGTCCATCTCGCGGTGTGTCGGGCGGCACGCTCCGACCGCGATCACCAGCGTTCCCGCCGCGACCCACTCGCTGCGGATCACCGGCGTCGTGCTTGCAGTCGCCAGCACTACCACGTCGGCGCCGCGCACCGCTTCCTCGGCGCTCCCCGCGGCGCGGACTTCGCGCGGCGCGTCTTCCACGAAAGCCCGCACATGAGCGGCGGTCGGGCTCCACACGCGGATCTCGCGGAAGTCGCGCACCAGCGGGAGCGCCTCCAGATGACTCCGCGCCTGAACACCGGTTCCCAGGATCGCGAGAACCCCGGTGTCGGGCCGCGCCAGCAAGCGCGCCGCCACCGCGGAAACCGCCGCCGTGCGGGCTTCCGTGATATACCGGCCGTCCGCAACCGCCAGCAGTTCCGCCGTGGTTCCGTCGAAGAGCGCGATCACCGCCTGGTGCGACGGCAACCCGCGAGACGCATTGTCCGGCACCACCGTGACCAGCTTGGCGCCGAACAGGTTGCCCGCGGGATCGCAGGCGGGCATGAGGCCGAAGAAGCAGCCCGCGCGGAACTCGACCACAGAGCGCACCGGCTGGATCACCTTTCCGCCGGAAAAGGCCGCCAGTGCGCTCTGCATGGCGTCGATCAGTTCGCCCATCGTCAGGGCATGGTGCACGTCGGCTTCCGAAAGCCAAAAGGGCATCCTAGTAGGATAGGACCCCGCGTCTGTCCAGTCGAGCCGGTGTGGCGCTTGACACGCCGTGTTCAAGACGCGACACCGGCTCGCGATCACCGATCTCCCAGACGCTCGCGCGCCGCTGGATGGGAAAGGGGGCCTCATCCTCGACGGCGAAGACGAATGTCTTTTTCCGGACTCGGGCCTCCGCCAGAATGGCGGTAAGGGCGGCATCCAGAATATGGGAGCGCGGGTACCAATAGCGCTGCACGGCGTTCGCCACTAAGTGGAGGTCATCCACCAGGACTAAGTCGTACCGCTCCATGGATTCTTCGATCATCCTCAGAAAAGATTCCTCGCTGGCGCCTCCGGTACCGAGTAATGCGCCGCCGCAGGCCAGGTGCAGCCACTGGAGCACGGTGGTTTTACCTCTGCCCGCGACGCCTCGCAAGACGTAAATTCCCCCTGAGCCGACGGCCTCCCGAAGACCCTCGGCAGTCCTGTTCTGTGCCGGCGTAAGGATAATATTCCGTTGCATACGAATGTACCGGTAGTGAAGCGGACGATCGTATCTTGTCGTCCGCCCAGCCCGCGAAGCGGGCTGCTGGTTATTGGTTTACAAAGAAATTTGCCGAGTTACCGGCGAAGGCGAGAAGCAGAAAGCAGGCTACCCCGCGTGATCACGGTTACGTCGTTAGTTACGATTCGCAAGATATACCTCCTTTCCGGGATTTAGAAGAACTTACAGAATGCTACCACAGACCGGTGGGTCTGGCAAGCAGCTTCTCATTAATTAAAGATTAAGTACTCCGAGTTCGGTGTGATGGCACACCTAACCGCCGTCGGACCCCGAGCGTCCAAGCCGGCATGGGGAAAGACCTGACGCAGGCGTTCCGTGTCTTGTGGAAGTCGCCGCGCTTCGCCTGGACCGCGATCGTAGTGCTAGCCCTTGGTATCGGGGTCAATTCCGCGACGTTCACCCTGGTCTACTCGGCGCTGCTGCGTCCTCTGCCGTACGCGGAGCCGGAACGCGTCGCCGTGATCATGGGGACAAGCCCGCTGCGCGACGCGCCCTTCTCCATTCCTCCGGCGGACTACCTCGATTTCCGCACCCGCACGCGCAGCTTCGGGCCCATGGCTGCGGCGGAGCTTTGGCAGGCGAGCCTGACTGGCGCGGGCGAGGCCGAGGAGTTGCACGGGATGCGCGCCACAGCGCAGATCTTCGATGTCTTCGGCGTCCCGGCGGCGCGGGGCCGCACGTTCCTGCCCGAGTACGATCGTCCCCAAGCGCCGCGGGTCGTGGTCCTGGCATCTTCCCTGTGGAAGCGGCGCTTCGGCGGCGCTAATTCGGTGGGTTTGTCGCCTGGCTGCCTTCGGCCGGCGGCTTCCATCTGCCCCGCCAGCAGGAGATCGGCATCGGCGCGGCGGTGGTCGCGTTCCACCTGTTGGTCTGCGTGCTCGCGGGCCTCCTGTTCGGCCTGGCGCCGGCCCTGCGGGCTTCGCGTGTCGATCTGAATGCCACGCTGAAGGACGCCTGGCGCGGGTCCACGGGCGCCGGTGGACGCGGGTTCCGAAACGTCCTGATCGCCGGCGAGGTGGCCCTGGCGCTGATGCTCCTCGCGGGGGCCGGCCTGCTGATCGAGAGCTTCCGCAAGCTGCGCGACCTTCCCGCCGGTTTCGAGCCGCGCCACCTGATCGCCGTGAACCTTGCCGTATCCGGTTCCGACCACGCACAGCCCGATCGGCGCGCGGCCCTGTATCGCGAGGCTGTCGATCGCTTACGCGCGCGGCACGGCTGGATCCCGTCGGAGCATTGCGCGGATAGCAAGGAAACGTACAATTGGTACATGCTGACTGCGCTCGCGGCCGCGCTCGCGATCCAGGCCGCGCTGGCTCCCAAGCCGGCAATCACGGGCGGGTGCAACCCGGCGCGCGTGCACCTCACAGGCTCGATCACCAGCGGCGCGCCCGGACCGGTCCGCTACACCTGGGTGCGCAGCGACAAGCCGTCGACCAACACGTTTGTCCTCGATTTCGACAAGCCCGGATCGCGCCCGGTGACCTATGACTGGCTGTTCAAAGGTCCGGGCGAAGGCTGGGTGGTGCTTCAGGTAATCTCGCCGGAAAAGGTGCACTCGGAAAAAGTACGCTTCCAAGTAAGTTGCCGGTAGGTGTTAGTAGGGTAGGCCTCCTGGCCTGCCCAGCACCGAAGGCGCGCTGCGCGCGCGGGCAGGCCGGGAGGCCTACCCTACAAAAGCCATCACTTGATTTCGAACTCGTCCAGGGTCTTGCCGTCGAGCGCCGTCGACCTCACCTTCGCGATCTTTCCGTCCACGTTGATGGTTACGAAGTTCTCGGTCGAGACCACCTTGACGGCGTACGCGGGGTCTGGTTTATCGACGTCGTAGAGCGGCGCGCCGCCCCCGCCGGTGATCACGTAGTGAATGCCGTTCTTCAAATAGTGCTGGTAGTTGTGATCGTGGCCGAAGAAGGTCGCATTCACGTGATACTTTTCGAACAACGGTACCAGCGCGACCATGTGCGGATTGAATTCCTGGCGCCTGGCGACGGCACTGATCGGGGGATGATGGCCCACCACGAAGCGGAAGTCGGTCTTCTGGTTAGCCGCGAGATCCTCCTCCAGCCAGCGCGTCTGCTCGGTCCAGAAGGCATCGCGTGCTGCGGGACTGCTGGCGGCGTTCCCGTAGTCGGTGTTCAGCACGCTGAAGTGCGCGTTGCCCCAGTTGAACGAATAGAAAGGAGTGTCCACGCGGAAGAACTCGTAATAGTCCCGGCTGTTGCGCTCGTGGTTGCCGAGCGAGGGGAAAAACGCGGTCTGCCGCAGCAACTCGCGCTCGATATCGAAGAAGACCGGCCACATGGAGGAATCGTTGCCGTCGGCGACCAGGTCGCCCGTGTGGATCACGAAGTCCGGGATGCCGTGCGCGACCATGGCCTCGATCACGCGCCGGTGGACTTCGTGCCGGGTCCGTGTGTCACCGAAGACGACGAAGCGGAAGGGCTGTACGGCGTTGGCCGCCGGGGCAGTCTTGAACGACCCCTTCACACCGCCGGCATCATATTCATATCGCGTATTCGGCTGCAATCCGGTCAGAGTCGTTCTTTCGACGTGCAGCGACGGCGATTGCCTGGCGCCGTCCGGCAGATGCAGCGTCAACTCGTCCGTCTGCACCACCCAGACGATCGTTGCGGTGCGGGGTGTGACGTTCACCGCGACCGGACCGCCGACGATCTTAGTGGCCGCACCGAGCAGGGCCGCGGCAGCGGCCGTCAAGCAGAGTATGCGGGAGAGCATAGTTGACAGTGTAACCGGGTCCTGTTAATACTTCTTGTCCTTCGCGTAACAAAGCGGATTTAACTGGCACTCGACGCACTTTGGATTGCGCGCGATGCACCGCGCGCGGCCGTGAAGAATGATCTGGTGCGAGAAGAGGATCCACTTTTCCTTGGGGATGACCTTCTTCAGGTCTTCCTCGATCTTCACCGGATCCATCTGCTTGGTGAGATCGAGACGATTCGCGATGCGCTGCACGTGGGTATCGACCACCACGCCGCTGGCGATCCCGTACGCGGTTCCGAGCACCACGTTGGCGGTCTTGCGCGCCGCGCCGGGGATGGTCAGCATCTCCTCCATGGTGCGCGGCACCTGCCCGCCGAATTCGGTCACGATCTTCTTCGCGGCGCCAACAATGGACTTCGCCTTGTTGTTGAAGAAGCCGGTGCTGCGGATGTCGTTGGCCAGCACTTCGGCACGGACCGCGGCGAAATCCTCGGGCGTGGGGTATTTCGCGAACAGGCCGGGCGTCACCTCATTGACGCGCTTGTCGGTGCACTGCGCCGAGAGGATGGTGGCCACCAGAAGCTGCCACGGATTGTCGTGGCGCAGCGCGCAGGTGGCGGCGGGGTACATTTCGTCGAGGATGCGCAGGATTTCGGCGACGCGTTCCTTGCGCTCGGCTGCGTTTTTGGGCCGCTTCACGTAAGCTCGTACTTGGACATGCGCGAGCGGCTTCTTCTGCTCGGCGCCGCGTTGGTCGCGTTTGGGGCTTCGCTGGGGTCGGGCTTTCATTTTGACGATTATGCCATTTTCTCCGATCCGGTCCTGCAATCGCCGATGGGCTGGCTCGAGGTGTGGGCGCCGCGGCAGACGCGTCCGCTGGCGTATTTCACGTTCTGGCTGAACCAGCAGATCGGCGGCGGAGATCCGCTCGGCTATCATCTCTTCAATCTGGCGCTGCACCTGGGTGCGGTGATGCTCGCGTGGCGCTGTTTGCGGCGGCTGATGGACCATCGCGCGGCTTTCGCGGCGGCGCTGATTTTCGCCGTACATCCGATGCAATCCGAAGCCGTGAATTACGTCTGGGCGCGGCCGATTCTGTTGGCGGCGCTCTTATGCTTTGCCTCGCTCGCCGCGTGGCTGGATGGGCGGCGCTGGATCGCCGCGCTCTGGTTTGCAGCGGCGCTGTTGGCGAAGGAAGAGTGCGCCGCGTTTCCGCTGGTCATCGCGTGGCTGGAATGGCGCGGAGGCAAGCGGATCGCGTGGGCGCCGGTGGCGGCGATGCTGGCGCTGGCGATAGCGGCGGGAGCCCGCGTAATCTGGGCGACCACGGTGACACCGGGCGCGCCCGCTGGAGTGCAGGCGGGCATCTCAGCGGCGCGCTATCTGCTGGCGCAGGGACCGGCGATCCTGCGATATCTCCGCCTGGTGATCGTGCCATATGGATTCACGGTAGACCCGGATGTGCTCGTACCGGCGGCGGCCGCGGCGGCAGCGTGGGTTGTGCTGCTGGCCGCGATCGCGCTGCTCGCCTGGCGTGCCGGCGGCAGGGGCTGGACCACGTGGCTGATTGCAGGTCTGCTGTTATTGCTCCCCAGTTCTTCCATCTTCCCGGCCGCAGACCTGGCTGCCGACCGCCGCATGTATCTTCCGATGTTCGCCTTCGCGGCCGCCGCGGGACTGCTGTTGGAGCGGGTGCCGGCACGGGCTGCAATCGTGGCGATCCTTGTCTTGTTGAGCGTCCAGCGATGTTTTGTGTGGATGAGCGAGGAATCGCTGTGGGCCGAGGCGGTCGAGCGCGCTCCGGACAAGGTCCGGCCGAAGGTCCAACTGGCGCGCGCGCTCCCAGCCGCCAAGGCGTTGGAGTTGCTCGGCAAGGCGCGCGAGGCACATCCCTACGAGCCCGCGATTCCAGCGGAGGCCGGGCGGATCCTGCTGTCGGAAGGTCAGGGCGGCGCGGCGCTGGAGGAATTCGGACGAGCGCTGGCGCTCAGCCCCACGGACGCGCGCTACGTGAACGATCGCGGCGCGGCGCTGATGGCGCTGGGACAGTATGAAGCGGCCCGCCAGGATTTCAAACGGGCGCTCCAGCTTGAGCCGGGCCTCAAGGAGGCCGGAGAGAACCTGGCTAAGCTCCCGCCGGAGCCGTGATCTGCACGTCGGTGGTCACGTTCTGCCAGTCCGGCAGCTCGTAGATCTTCAGCTTGGTGTTGAGCGGCACGGTCATCTCTTTGGATTCGAACGGCCCGAGGTTGGTGGTAAAAGAGAACGTGCCCTGTGCGTCCTCCTCCGATTTCCTGGTGCGGCCCCAGATGGTGACGTTGCCGGCCAGGCCGCTGATGTCGGCCTCGGAGTGATTGATCAGCACGAAGCGCACCTGCGTGGCCTTCTTGGCGTCCTGCACGAAGCGCACGCCGGAGACCTCGATGTACTTCTGCAACGGGTTCTGCTTGGCGCCCGGTTTGGCCGCGGGACTCTCCACAGCCGCCGTGGGCGCGGGTCCGCTGCCGGCCTGCTGCGGCTTGCTGCTTCCAAACAGCCAAACGATGCCTCCGACTACGGCGCCGACGGCGACCGCAAAGATTACCGTCAACAGCCAAACCGGCAGATGCAGGCGGCGGCCTTCGGGGGCGCCGAAAACCTGTGTCTGCTCCGGCGGCGGGGGTGTGTACTGCTCCTGAGTGGGAGGAGGCGGTGGGGGTGCATACTGTTGCTGCGGCGGAGGTGCAGGCCATTGCTGCTGCTGCGGGGGAGGAGCCCACTGTTGCTCTTGAGGGGGAGCATACTGTTGTGGCGGAGGTGGCGGTGGTGGCCATTGCTGCTCACGCGGAGGAGCATACTGCTGCTGTGGTGGTGGCGGGGGAGCCCACTGCTGCTCCTGGGGAGGGGCATATTGCTGCTGCGGTGGTGGAGGTGGAGGAGCCCATTGTTGCTCCTGCGGGGGAGCGTACTGTTGTTGCGGTGGTGGCGGCGGACCCCATTGTGGCTGCTGCGGCGGAGGGTATTGCTGCGGCGGCTGTGCCTGCTGCGGCGGAGCATACTGCTGTTGCGGCGGCGCGTATGGCTGCTGCGGCGGGTAGTATTGGGGCGGGCCTTGCGGCGGATAGGGCTGTTGCGGCTGCGGTGGCGGTGGCGGTGGCTGCGCGGCTTTGGCTTTCTTCGCGCAATCCGGACACTCGTTATACGACGGAGGAACTTCACGCCCGCACTGCGGGCAAACCCACGTGAACATTTACGCCTCTTCCATCTAGTCTACTCTGGGGCCACACCTATGAACGAATACAACCGGCCAGCCGCCTCGCGGTCGCGGCGGTAGGAGTGAAACCGGTCGGGCCGGCACATGGTGCAAAGATGGGACGCGTAGATCCGCCCGGGCGTTACACCGGATTGCTCGAGTTGGCGCCGGTTCTCGGCTTCGAGATCGAGATGGCCTCTTCCCTGCCCTCCGAATTGCGCCATCACCTCTTGCCCGACTTCGTAGCAGCAGGCGCCAATGCCGGGCCCGATGGCGGCGTGCAGATCCACAGCGCGCGTGCCGAACGTCTGCTGCATCGCATCGACAGCGGCCGGCGCGATCCGGGCCGCCGTGCCGCGCCATCCGGCATGCACCGCCGCGACCGCCCGCAGACGCTCGTCGGCGAGCAGGATCGGGATGCAGTCTGCGGTCTTGACGGCAATCACGCTGCCGGGGGTGTTTTCGAGGAGTGCATCGGCCTGTCCGAGAACCCCCGAGCGGCCTTCGGCGGCCACACACGCGGCGGAATGGATCTGCTTGACCGTGGCCAGGTTGGCGAACCGCGACCGGATGTCGCTGCGGCGCGTGCCGAAGCCGTGGAGCAGCCACGAGAACGCGTCGAGTTCGCGGACGCGATAGATATTTTCAGAATCGAGGTAGAACAAGTTACGCCGGGTTGTTGACCTGAGCGATGCGCACCTGCTGCTTGAAACTCTCCAGCATGCCCTCGTCGAGGCGGACTTCGGTAGGCCGCTTGGCGAGCGTAGTCATCTGGTCGATCTTGTCCTGGAGCTTGAGGAGCGCGTAGAACAGGTTCTCGGGGCGCGGCGGACAGCCGGTAACGTAAACATCCACCGGCACGATCTTGTCTACGCCCTGCAGGACTCCGTAGGTATTGAACGGGCCGCCGACACTGGAGCAGGCGCCCATCGAGATGCACCACTTCGGGTCGGGCATCTGGTCCCAGATGCGCTTGAGCACGGGCGCCATCTTCAACGTGACCGTGCCGGCGACGATCATCAGGTCCGACTGCCGGGGGCTGGGCCGGAAGACTTCGGCGCCGAATCGCGCGATATCGAACCGCGACGTGCTGGACGCGATCATCTCGATGGCGCAGCAGGCGAGGCCGAAGGTAAGCGGCCAGAGCGAAGATTTGCGCGCCCAGTTGAAGACGTAATCCACGTTGGTGGTGATAAAGTTCTGCTCGAACTGGTTCTGTATGAAGGAAGCCATCCAGCTCTCCTCGGGGCTAAACCGGATTTTATCACCACCGTTCGCGGGCCTGGAGGCCCGCGTTACTTGGGTTGCGCCGTCACCCTTAGGTACGGCTTGATGGTCTTGTATCCCGGGAACTTCTGGGCGGCTTCGTCGTTCGACACGGCTGCCGTGATGATCACGTCTTCGCCCTGCTTCCAGTTCACCGGAGTCGCAACCTTGTGTTTGGCGGTGAGTTGCATGGAATCGAGCACGCGCAACACTTCGTCGAAGTTGCGGCCGGTAGTCATCGGGTAAACCAGGATGAGCTTGATCTTCTTGTCCGGCCCGATCATGAATACGTTGCGCACGGTGGCGTTGTCCGCGGGTGTGCGGCCTTCGGAGGTAGTGCCCGATTCGGCAGGGAGCATGTTGTAGAGCTTGGCCACTTTCAACTCGGGATCGCCGATCATGGGATAGTTCACTCGGGCACCCTGCGTTTCCTCGATATCGGCGGCCCACTTGCCGTGGCTGGTGACGGGATCCACGCTCAGGCCGATGATCTTGCAGTTGCGTTTTTCAAATTCGGGCTGGAGCTTGGCCATGTAGCCGAGCTCGGTGGTGCAAACGGGCGTGAAATCCTTCGGGTGCGAAAACAGAATCGCCCATCCATTGCCGATCCACTCGTGGAAATCGATCGGGCCCTCGGTGGTCTCCGCCGTGAAATTGGGGGCCTCGTCGTTGATGCGTAATTGCGACATTTCCTCTCCTTGATGGTTTGTTGTTGTGCCGATTGTACGCCGGGCGGAATTTGGGCGTCAAATTTATTCGATGCGGAGGGCATCCACGGGATTCACGCGGGTGGCGCGGCGAGCCGGGATGAGGCACGCGGCGGCAGAGACGACAATCAGGACGGCGGCAGAGACTGCGAAAGCGGCCGGATCGCGCGGGCTGACCTGGAACAGCAGGCTTTCCAGGTAGCGGCCGATAGCGAGCGCGGCCGCGCCTCCGGCGATCAAGCCGCCGAAAACTGGAATCATCCCCTGGCGGAAGATCATGC
Source organism: Verrucomicrobiia bacterium (assembly GCA_035578025.1). Taxonomy (GTDB): domain Bacteria; phylum Acidobacteriota; class Terriglobia; order Bryobacterales; family Bryobacteraceae; genus Solibacter. The sequence goes on along the minus strand of DATJYJ010000473.1, from coordinate 16,813 downwards.
CCAGAACGTCGGCCCGCGCTGCGCCCAGCGCCATCCGGATGCCCATTTCCGCGGTCCGCCGATTCACGGCGTAGCTGAGCACACCGTAGGCGCCGATGGCGGCGAGCGCCAGGGCGGCGGCGGCGAAGAGGATCACCAGCATCATCTGGAAGCGGCGCTGCGCCACGGAGCGCGACATCACTTCCTCCATGGTGCGCACCTGCGGGATGGTGACTTCGGAATCGATCTGCCAGATCGCCTGGCGCAGCGCCCCGATAATGGTACGCGGGTCCATGGCCGTGCGGATCAGGAGCGATGCGCCAAGGCGCGTGCGGTCCCAGTAGGGATCGTAAAGCATGTTGACGGGCTCGTGATCCAGGCTGGTGCCGCGCACGTCGGGAGTCACGCCGATCACTTCGGAGAGCTTGTCGCTGTGCTTCAGGCGGCGGCCGATCGGATCGAGGTCGCCCCACAGACGCCTGGCGAGGCTGCTGGAGATGATCACCGGCCGGCGGCTGCGGTCCTGCTCGGTGAAGTCGCGGCCTTCGCGGAGGGGAATATTCAGGGTCTTGAAATATCCGGGGCTGATGAAGCGGACGTTGGTCGAGGGGAGTTCGCCGAAAGCGCGCGTGTCGTTTTCGATGCCCACGATATCGATCCAGGTTTCGCCAGTCAAAGGCAGGGCCGAGACCACGGATGCGGTCTGCACACCGGGAACGCCAGAAGCCTTCTCGAGCAGCAGGCGGTAGAACGCCGCGCGCGCGGGCACATCGGGATACTTCGTCGAAAGCAGCGAGACGTTGACCGCCAGCACGCGCTCCACGTTGAAGCCGCGGTCGATGGCCATCAGGCGCGCGAAGCTGGCGATGAGAAGGCCGGCGGTCACCAGCAGCGCCGCGCTCAGACCGACTTCCAGGCTGACCAGCGTGTTGCGAACGCGCAGGCCGCGGCGGCTGTCGGTAGCGCCCCGGCTGCCGGACTTCAAGGTCTCAAAAGGAGCCTGTCGGGCGAACCGGAGCGCGGGAAGCACGCCGAACGCAAGCCCGGTCAGCAGCGAGACGGCGACCGCGAACGCCAGCACGCGGCCATCGAGAGTAGCCTCGCCGATGCGCGGAAGATCCGCGGGCGCGGCCGCGATCAGGGCCTTTACTCCGACCGCCGCCAGCGCGATCCCGAGCGCACCTCCGGCGGCTGCGAGCAGCGAGCTTTCCACCAGCGACTGCCGGACCAGCCGGGCACGGCTGGCGCCGAGTGCGGTGCGGATCGCCGCGTCGCGCGCGCGTCCCACCGCCCGGGCTAGCGAGAGGTTGGCCAGATTGACGCAGAGCACCAGCAGCACGGCGCCCACGGCGCACATGATCAGGATCAGGCCCCGGCGCGAATCTCCCACCAGGCGATCCTTGAGAGGCATCAGGCTGGCGCGAACTTCTTCGGGCCACTTGCGGGTGAGATCGGCCTGCACCACGTTCATTTCCGCCTGGGCGCGCGACAGGGAAACGCCGGAACGGAGTCGCGCGACCGGCCAGTAGTTGAGGTCGCCGAAATCCACCACCAGGTCGTCGGTCTTGTATCCCAGAGGCTTGAATAGTTCGGCGTCGCGCGGGGCCCCGCCGAAGAGAACTTCGGTCGCGGAGGGGAACTGGAAACCGGCGGGCAGGACGCCCGCGACCGTACACGGCTTGCCGTCGACCAGAATCTTGCTGCCGGCGAGATTCGGGTCGGCATGGAAGCGCCTGCGCCAGAGGGAATCGGCGATGAGGACCACGTCGTGCCCGGCGGCGTCTTCATCGTCGGTGAACAGCCGGCCCTGCTGGGGCGTCGCGCCCAGCACGCGGAACATGCCCGCGGTGACCATCCCGCCACGGACCTGTTCCGGAGGACCGCCGCCGGTCAGGTTGAATGTGCTCGACCGCCACATGCCCAGGTCCTCAAAGCTGGTGACCTGCTTCTTGTATTGATAAAAAAGCGCGATATTGACGGGCAGCGCGGGATAGGATTTGAGCAGGCGCGGCGCGACGAGGGTGATGGCAGCCAGGCGTTCGGGAGCCGGATACGCGGGAGGGCGCAGCAGGACGCCGTTGACGAGCGAAAAGATCGCCGTATTAGCGCCGATACCCACGGCGAGCGAGAGGACCACCATCAGGGCGAAGGCACGGTCCCGCAGGAGGCTGCGGATTGCGTAGCGCATCATTAGCTAATACGCATGCGCGGGGAATCAGTTCGCAGGAATCTGATATAGCAGAATCGATTTTCCGATCTTCGCCGCCGGCCGGTAGCGGTCCAGCCAGGCGAAGGCCAGGTCGCTCCTGCCCCGCTGCTGAGCGACCATCCAGCCGTAATTCTCGCGCATCGTGTAGCTCAGGGCGACCCAGCCCGTAACAGGTTGGTAGGGCTCGAGACCGTCCCAATTGGGTAGGCCGAGGCGCGTGTCGTCGCCGGTGTAGAGGCAGGCCATGTGGAGATACGGGACGTTGCGCCGGCGAAGTTCGGCGGCGAGGCGGCCCATGTCCTGGCCCCAATCGAGATCGGAATCGACCAGGACGCGCTCCGGATGTGCGGCGGCGAATTCGTTGAAGTAGGCGAGATAGTCGGGGTGGGCGAGCGCACAGGAGACGGCGACCCACGCGAACAGCAGGACGACGGCCCAGCGGGCGCGCCGCCACAGCCAGGCGGTGCCGATGCCCGCAGTAATGGCGAGCATCGGGTACAGCGGCAGCAGGTAGCGCACGCCGATGTTGAGCGTGGTGGGGAGATTCACCAGCAGCATGACGAGAGCCAGTGCGGGCGGGATGCGCTGCGCCGGCGAGCCCGCCCGCGCGATCAGCGCGAGCAGCAGCAGCGCGATCGGGGTCTTGACGGCGAGCGCCACGGGGAAGAAGTACCACCAGCCGTGAAAGCTGTGCCGGCCGAGAAGGTAGGCGGTGTGGCCGGCCTCGATGTGAGTGTGGACCTGCCAGAGGCCGTCGAGGATCGCAGGCGCCGGGATGGGGATGGCCGCGAGCACGGGCAGCGGGATGGGCTCGGTTACGCGCCCGAAAGAGAAGCGGTAAGCGCCCCAGACCAACAGGAAAGCCACCGGAAGCCAGAGCCACGAGCGGCCTCGCATTGGCTTGCGAGAGATCAGGACAATCGCAATTACGCATACCGGGACCAGGAGCAGGCTGGAGAATTTGGAGAGCACCGCGAGCGCAAGACCTGCGCCGAAGGCGACGCTGTGACGCCAGGTAGGCTCCTCCCACCAGCGCCAGAAGGTGTAGAGCGCGGTGCAGACGCCGGCGCCGACCGCCATGTCCATGGTGGCCAGCCCCGCGTGGGCAAGCACCGGGGGCGTGTTGGTGAAGAGGAAAACGGGCGCGAGTCCGCCCCATTCGCCGAGAAGGCGGCGGCCCCAAAGCCAGACCACGGCGCAGGCCAGAATGAAGAACGGCAGGATCCCGACGCGGGCGAGCGTGAGAGCCTTCGCCGGGCGGGGGACGCTGTTGAGGACCGCGTTGCCCTCGCGCCAGCGGTCGGGTTGGTTCTGCGAACGCGCGCCGTAGAGATAAGGGCCGGCGGCGATCGCCAGGCGCGCCAGCGGCGGATGAAACGCCCCGTACGTGTAGCGGCCCAGGTCCAGGTACTGCATGCCGCAGCCGATATTGGGCGTCTCGTCGGAGGTCTGTGAGACGCCGCGATAGGTAGCGGCGATGCGCGCCACGCCAATGGCGGTGAGCAGCAGGAAGATCAGTATCGGTCTGGACGGCAGCAAGCGATGATCCAAGGAAACGCCTCGATGAGCCGCACCTGGGGAAACGACGCCTCCAGGAACGCGCCGAACGTGCGCAGATTCCAGTGTTGCACGTGCTCGGGATGATCGCCCAGGCGCGCCAGATGCTTTCCGCGAAGCACGTTGCCGATGCGGAAGTACGGCTCGTACGGCACCGACAAAACCACCGCGCGGCGCGCCACCCGGCACAGCTCCCGGGCGGCGGCTCCCGGGTTATCGAGGTGTTCGAGGACTTCGAGGCAGGTGACCACGTCGAAGCTGCGGGAGCCGAATGGCAGAGCCTGGACCGAGGCCAGCACCTGGGCGGCGGATTCGAGATTGCGATCGAGCAGCACCGTGCGCGCAGCTTTCGGGAGAACCCCGCGCCGCAGCATCTCGCCTTCGCCGCAGCCGGCATCGAGCACCGACTCCGGGGCGAGTTCGGCAATGATGGCGGCGATACGAGTAAAGAAGCGGCCGATGACGAAGCGCACCACAGGATTGGCGTCGTCGTACTTCTGCTGGCGGAACACTTAGCGCGGGCGCTCCCGCCGGGCGGCGCGCAGCCGGAACACGTGGCGGATGTAGTGCAGCGGATGGAGCGCGTGAACCTTGCTCTGGCCGCGCACGCGTTTGCGCATTTCGTAGCCGCACTCGTGAACCTCACCGACGGCGCCGCGCACCAGGATCTCCATCAGGCTCTTGTAGCCGAGCGGGCGCAGCACGACGTCTTGAATCGCTGCGCGGCGCACCAGGTAGCAGCCGGAGAGCGGGTCAGATACTCGGGAATAGACTTCAGGCAGCAGAAAGCGGCCGATCTGCGCCGCGCCCCAGGAGGTGATCCGGCGCGTGAGGCCCCAGTCGCCGAGTCCGCCGCCGTCGCCGTGGCGCGTGGCCACCACGAGGTCGGCGCCTTCCGTTCGTTCGAGCAGGCGGCCGAGAACGTCGGGTGGATGCTGAAAATCGGCATTGATGGTGCCGAGCAACGGCCCACGCGCCACCTGCCACCCGCGAATCACGGCGACAGCCAGCCCGCCTTCGTTGCGGCGCCGCACGACACGCAATTCGGGAAAGGTCTCGGCGATCCCGGCGGCGATTTCCCACGTGCGGTCGGCGCTATCGTCATCGACCACAATGACTTCGTAGCGGCCGGGAAGCGCCGCATCCAGCGTGCGTCGAACCGCTGCCAGGAAGTCCGCGATATTTTCGCGTTCGTTAAGTGTCGGCACCACGAGAGAAAAGAGAAGCGCTTCGGGCGGCGACTCGAGCGAGGGCACGGTAAGCGGCCCGGTCGGCGCATCGATCACGCGCGGCGCTTCGCGGCTCTGGGGTAGTACTGCCAAACCTTACTGTAACCCAGGCGCACCACAAATAACTGGTGCGTTTGAAACGATTTCGTGTATACTGTCACGACGGAAATCGGAGGGCACCACCATGAGGGGAATCTGGGTAATCACCGTATGTGTCTGTCTCGCGGGCCGGGCCGGCGCGCAGACGTCCACGGATGAACTGATCCAGGCGATACGCAACAACGATCTCGCGGGATTGAAAGCCGCGTTCGCCAAAGGCGCGAACGTCAATGCCCGCGACAGCCGGGACACAACGCTGCTCATGTACGCAGCGTCCTCAGGCAGCGCCGAAGCCGTCAAGCTGCTGCTCGACAGCGGGGCCGATGTCAACGCGAAAAACCAGTTCGTGAATACTGCTCTGACGCTAGCCGCCAACCAGCCGGAGAAAGCGCGGTTGCTCATCGAAAAGGGCGCCGATGTCAACGCGGCTACCAAGTTGGGCCGCACGCCGCTCATGATCGCGGCACACTGCGCCGGATGCTCTGCAACCGTCAAGCTGCTGCTCGAAAAGGGCGCGGACCCGAGAGCCCTCGACAGCCGCAAGCGGACGGCGATTGAGGAAGCCGCGGAACTCGACGATCTGGACAGCATCAAGCTTCTGCTGGAAAGGGACGTAGACGCGGACGTAGCCGACGTCGATGGTTTCACTCCTTTGATGTCCGCCGCGTCCAACTGCAACCTGGAGTTGACGAAGCTGCTGCTGGCGCGCAAGGCCAACGTGAATGCAGCCAACCTGGGTAATGGCGAGGTAAAGTTCGGGAAGATCCAGCTCATTCATCTCACGCCCCTGATGCTGGGCTCGGCGTTCTGCGGGACGGACGAGGTCAAGACCCTGCTCGATGCCGGCGCCAAGGTGAACGAGGCCGATGGCCGCGGGATGACGCCGCTGATGTTCGCGGTCAGCTCGGAGGCGCAGAAGGTTCCGGTAGTGAAGATGCTGCTCGCGGCAGGCGCGGACGTGAATGCGAAGAGCATGGCCGGAGAGACCGCGTTGGATTGGGCGGAGAAATTCGGGAGCCGCGAGGTCCTCCGCACGCTGGCCGCGGCCGGGGCCAAGGAGGGCTTGCCCTACAGCCCGCCGCAGCCCAAATCGGCCGGGCAGCAGACAGCGAGCCAGGCCGTGGAGAAGGCCACAGCGCTGCTGCAGAGAACATCCACGGAGTTCTTCACCCAATCGGGTTGCGTGAGCTGCCATCATCAGGCCTCGGCTATGCTGGCCACGAACGCCGCCCGACGGGTGGGAGTGAAAGTGGATGCCGCAGTCGCCGCAGGCCACGTGAAGATGATCGAGGGCCAGACCAGGGCGTTGCAACAGTTCCTCGTGGAACGCTACGATGTGGGCGGCGCCTCGGATCCGTGGGCCGCGATGCTGCTGGCCGCGGGAGCTCAAGACTACCCGCCGAGCCGGCTCACCGACATGATCCTCTCTTACGTGATGAATTTCCAGCGCCGCGATGGCTCGTGGTGGTTCGGCGGCGTATCGCGCGCGCCTTCCGAAGAGGGCCACTTCGCGCGCACGGCGATCGCCATCCGCGTGATGCAGATTTATGGCACGGCCGGAATGAAGACCGAGGTGGAGCACCGCATCGCGCGGGCTCGCGACTATCTTCTGAAAAACCAGGCGGAGACCAATGACGAGGCCGCGATGCAGATTCTGGGGCTGCACTGGGCGGGCAGTAGCGACGCCAAGCTGACCGCGCTGGCAAAGAACCTGATCGCCGCGCAGTGTGCGGACGGCGGCTGGTCGCAGAACAGGAATCTGGCGAGCGACGCTTACGCGACCGGCGAGACCCTGTGGGCGCTGACCGAAACTGGTGCGCTCAAGCCCTCCGACGCAGTCTATCAGAAGGGCGCGAAGTTCCTGCTGGATACGCAGTGGGCGGACGGCTCGTGGTACGTGCGCAGCCGGGCGCCGAAGTTCCAGCCCTACTTCCAGAGCGGCTTTCCGTTCGACCACGACCAATGGATTTCGTCGGCGGCGACATCTTACGCGGTACGAGGCTTGGCTCCGGCCGTCGAATACGAAAGGAGAGCGTCCAGGTGACGAAAACAATTGCATTTCTGATTGGCGCCGGAGCGTGTCTTTACGCGCAGACGGAGCCCATGACAGTGTCGCGGCTATACGATTCGCAGTTGAAAAACACGGAGAGCGAGGTGGTCTCGCTGGCGGAGGCGATGCCGGAGTCGAAATACGGGTTCCGGCCGACCAATGGCGAGTTCGCCAAAGTGCGGACGTTTGCCGAGCAGATCAAACATATCGCGGCGGTGAACTATCTGGTGTCGGCTTCGGTGCTGGGCGAGAAGCCGCCGGTGAATCTCGGCACCGGCGAGAACGGGCCCGATGATGTGAAGAGCAAGGACGCGGTCGTGAAGTTCTTGAAAGACTCCTTCGCATACGCGCACAAGGCGATGCTCAGCCTCACCGACAAGAACCAGCTCGATATGATCAAGGGTCCGTTCGGGGATCAGAAATCGGCGCGGGCAGGATTGGCGAATATCGCGGTGTGGCACCCGTTCGATCACTACGGGCAGATGGTGGTGTACGCCCGCATGAACGGGGTGGTGCCCCCGGCCAGCCGCTAGGGTTCCGCAATCCGCCCCACGCTTTGCAGCTCGAGGAACGGGTCGCCGTCTTCGTCGACGTCGAAGGCCGGCGCGAAACGCCTGTTCCACAGGATCTCGTCGTGGCGGTACGAATGCCGCGAGAGGACCGTCTGGCTGAACGTATCGTCGTATGCTTTGATCAGGATCAGCACTTCCAACTGAAGCCGCGCCAGGTCTTCCGCGGTCAGGCCGCGCAACGGGCTTTCTTCATCGATCGGATGCACAATGGTCCAGGTAAGCGGGAGAAAAATTACCTTTTCGCGCTCGAGTTTCAGCAGATAGTATTTGCGGATTGGGTTCCCGTTGCCGGGCTCGACCGTCATCAGCATCACGCGCGCTTCCAGCTCCATGAGGTCGTTGCGGCGGCGGTTGACTACGCGGAACTGAAGGCTGAAGCCGTCCTGGTAGGGCGCGACGAGCATGTTCTCGCTGTAGCCCAGCTTGGCGGACGGCCGCGAGACGCGTCCGAAGAGTAGACCCGTGGCGACGGCGAATCCCAGAACGCCGAACATAGCTTCGAATGCGGCAATGATGTTGGCGGCAAGTCCTTTGGGCGCAATTACACCGTATCCGACCGTGCTCAGGGTCTGGGCGCTGAAGAAAAATACGTTGAAGAATCGGCCCACGGCAGTCGCCGAGTCGGCAGCCGAGAGCTGCCCCGGAGCGAAGACAAAATACATGGTGGCGAAGACGGTATTGACCAGCACATAGCCCAGGAAAAGCGTCGCCAGAAAGGCGGGCCAGCTCATGTTGATGAGATGCAGGTAGGGATGAACGTCGTGCCAGTTGCCGCCGCGGCGGTGTACGTTGAAGCTGCCGTCTTTATTGATGATGCGGCGGAAAGGCCGCGTGAATTTCTGGGTCAGGCCCGGGTCGAATGCAATCGTCCGCATCCCTGTAGGATAGGTCAGCCGATGCCGCGCCCGCGCAGAAGGCGGGCAGCCAGGCTGTCGCGCTCCCGCAGGATTCCCCGCAGCAGGTGGCGCGGCTCGACCGGGGCGCCGTCATGCACGCCGAATATTTTGGCCACTGCCAAAACCCTCCGCACCGTATGACTGAGGCGCAAGTCTTCCGTGGGTGGGACGCGCCGCGGATTGCTTTCGGCGCCTTCGATTGCCCTGACCATCTCCACGACACCTTCGGCACCGATCCGGGCAGCCAGGTCCTGATCGTTACGAAGAAGACCGAGCAGCAGATGCTCCAGCATGATTTCCTGGCGGCTGAAGGAACTGGCTTCCTGGCGCGCGAAGAAGATCGACAGGCGGCTCGATTGCGAAAGGTTCACCGGGCCATGATGGAAATGCACGCGGCGCTCCAGGTGCCGGGCCGGGACGCTGCACGCCAGGTCGGCGAGCACGCGCAGCCACAGAAGAGCGGCCGCGAAGGGACCGGACGCGGCGCGCAACTGGTCCCGGAAGCAGCGGGCCATGGGCTCGGCGAACTGTTCGCGATAGCGCTTCGGATAGGCGCGGAGAAATATTCGGTAGATGCGTTCGGAAACGTTCATGCTCCCTCCTGTGCGGCCCGCGGCTCGAGCAGGCGCTCGCCATCGGCCAGGGCAACCAGGATGTGGAATACGGCTGGGGTCAGTGGCTCTGCCATACATCCGTCACGGATATACTAGCATGAAGCCGCCTAATACACCAGCGCATTGAAGAACATCTTGAACGTCAGGTAGCTCTGTGCCCGATACTGCGGGCGCATGCCGAACAGGATGGCATGGCCGCTGCCCACTGGAGCGTCGATCAGCGCCGCGCGGCCGGCGATGACCTTTTCGCCGACCAGCCAGCCCGATGCCAGCACGCCGCTCTCGGGATAGCGGGCCACCACCGGCAACTGCGTGTCCCACGCCGGGCTCTGCTCGCTCCAGATCGTAATCTCCGCGGGCAGGCCGTAGGCCAATCGGCTGTGCGTGTCGAGCTTCACGTTGAGAAGCGACCCGGGCGAGTAAAACTCGCTCGAGCCGGAGACGCGGTCGCCGCCGGTCGGATCGGGCTCGCCGCCTCGCCCGCCGCGGCCGGCGGGAGTGACAGTGCGGACTTGTACGCCGAGGCGCGAGATCGCATATTCACTGGCGTTATTAAGGAACACGGCCGTGCCGCCCGCCGCCAGAAATTCCTTCAATGCATCCGCGCCTTTCGCACCGATCCCGCCGACATATTCCTGCGGCATGGTGCCCCCGCGATGCCCGTTTTCGATGCTGTTGGCGGGCTGGTCGGGAATGACGATGACGTCGTATTTGGCCCGCAAGCCTCCAGCCTGAATATCGGCGTTGTGGACGCTGGTGTAGCCGAAGCCGAACTGCTCCAGCAGCCAGCGCGTCCAGCCTTCGTCCATGCTCGCGGTCCAGGCCTGGTAAAGAGCCACCCGCGGGCGCTTCACTTCTTTCCATCCGGCGCGCTCCGCCAGCGAAAAATCGCCGCTCGCAGGGTCGCGCCAGACGCGCTGCCCCTGCTTCCACGCGCGGTTCACGGCAACCCAGGAATCCGTGTCGGAGGCCTTCAGAAGCGGTCCGGCGGCGGGCGCGGGTGCTTTCCATTCACCCGACGTGGAGACGGCGTCCTTGACGGTCTTGACCTCCACACCCATCAGCAGAGGCAGCGTATTCGCGGTGACGTCGTAGGGACGCTTCGGCGGTCCACCGGGATAGAGGCGATCTTCCGGGTAGCGCTGCCGCTCGAGCAGCGTTTTGGCCCATCCGCTGTAGGGCTGATGCATCGAAACCACCGCGCTGCCATCCGTGCCGCGCGCCACTTCGACCTGTCCGAAGCGAAGCGTCTCGATCAGCTTGCGTGTGGCGCCCGGGTCGCGCTGTTCGGAGCTGATGACGAACGCGGCGGGGTCGCTGCGCACGATCTGCCGCTGGCCCACACGATAGAAATTGCGCAACAGCTCCGTTCGGTGCAGCGCGGCGTTGTAGAGGCACGAATCCCAGGCGATCGACTGGTAGTCGATGATGTCGCGCAGACGCCAGGTTCCGCCGAGCCACGGCTCCAGGTAGTTCCACGAGCGTTCCCGCGGATTGTAGCCCAGCGCGTTGCTCGCGATCTGGTCCGCCGTGAGGGTGATCGGGCTCGCGATGCGCGCGCTCGCCGATTCCGTAAGCAGCCGCAATCCGCCGTGAAAAGCCATGAAGTGCCGCGAGGGCGTCCAGAAGTCGTAGACGCCGTGGATGGCGACCCCGGTCTTGCCGGCGGCGGTCAGGTCCGCCGCCATTGCCGTGCCCATCATGTTCATCTCCTGCATCAGGATCGCGTCGATATTGGGCTCGGTGGGATCCAGCCACGGCGGCACAAACAGGCGCGCGCCATTGCCGCCCATCTGGTGTACGTCGTAGGTGACTTCGGGATGCCACACGTTGTGCAGCTTGGAGATGGTAAGCTGCGTTTCCGGCTGCGAGAAGATGTACCAGTCTCGGTTGTTATCGTGCCCCACGTACTTGTGATACAGCTCGGGCGGATTGCTGCCCTCGTACGGAGTGCCCAGCGTCTTGCGGTACCAGCGCGTCACGATGTCCACGCCGTCGGGATTCAGCGACGGCACCAGGATCAGGATGGTGTCCTTCAGAATCGCGCGATTGTGCGGCGAATCCTCGGTGAGCAGACGGTAGGCGTATTCGACTGCCGTGTGCGTGGAAGCGATTTCGGTCGCGTGAATCGAGCAGGTAATGAGGACGATGGTCTTTCCTTCCCCGATCAGCCTCTCGGCATCGGCGGGGCTGGTTTTCCGCGGGTCGGCCAGGCGCTGCTGAATCTCACGGTAGTGGTCCAGGTTTTTGAGCGTGGCGGCATCCGCGATGGTGGCCGCGATAAACGGCCGTCCATCGGCGGTCTTGCCCAGCTCCTCGACGCGGATACGGTCGCTCGACTTGGCCAGCGCCTGAAAGTAACCGACCACCTTGTCCCAGTCGAGAACGGTGCGGTCGGCGCCGATCGGGTGGCCGAACCAGCTCTGGGGCGTGGGAACCGCCGCGGCGGCGGAGCGGGCGATCAGCAGGACACAGGCGAGACGGAGGACCATCCGTACATTCTATCGCCGGGGTGCAGGGACCTCTTGCAATACAACCCAAAAGATCCGAATATAGAATTGGATGGGAGTCAAAGGCACCACTAAAGAGAGGTGCCTGGTAGTAAACCAATGAATATCGGACTGATTCGCGAGCGCGGCGCCTTCGACCGGCGGGTTGCGCTGATCCCTCCGGTGGTGCGGAGGCTGGCCGGCGCGGGGCACGCCGTTTGGGTGGAATCCGGAGCCGGCGACGGCGCCATGTTCCGGGACACGGAATACCTCCGCTCGGGAGCCCAGATCGCCTATTCGCCTGACGAAGTCATCGGACGCACCGAGCTGCTGGTGAAGATCGGCCGGCCGAGCGAGACCGAGCTCGCGCGGTGCGTGCGCGGCGTGACGCTCATGGCTTTCTACCACATGGCAGTTGCCGACCGTGGCTTCATCGATCTGTTGACCGAGCGCGGGATTACGGCGATCGGGTGCGAGATCATCCAACAGGACGACGGGCGCTTGCCGGTGCTCGCCGCCATCAGCGAGATCGCGGGGCAGATGAGCGTGCCCATCGCTTCCCATCTTCTGCGCTCGAGCTCGGGCGGCCGCGGAATTCTGCTCGGCGGCACCGCCGGGGTGCCGCCGGCCCGCGTCGTCGTGCTGGGAGTGGGGGCGGCGGGAACCGCCGCGGCGCGCTCGGCCTCCGCCGCCGGCGCGCGAGTGACGGCCTTCGACCGCGATCCGCGCCGCCTGCGCCACCTGATGGAGCACGTGCCCGCGGTCGAAACCTGCCTGGCCGACGAAGACGCCATCGCCGAAGCCGTCATCGCCGCCGACGTGGTGATCGGCGCCATCCTGATCGCCGGAACGCGCTCGCCGCACGTGGTGACCCGCGCCATGGTCGATCAGATGAAGCCGGGCTCGGCGATCATCGACATTTCCATCGACCAGGGCGGGTGCATCGAGACCAGCCGGCCAACCAGCATGGCGGAACCAACCTTTATATATAAGGGCGTGACGCATTTCTGCGTTCCGAATTTCACCGCCGACCTGGGGCGGTCGGCCAGCGTCGCCATCGCGCAAGCCATGCTGCCCTACCTGCTGACCATCGCCAGGTACGGCATCGACGAGGCCCTGGAGAAATGCCCCGATCTGAGGCGCGGCGTCTACACGCTGCGCGGGAGGCGTCCGTGACAAGCGACTACCGTTCGCGCATCATGCCGGCCGATGTCGCCGTGGCCGATATCCGCAGCGGGCAGCGCGTGTACATTCACAACGGATGCTCGGAGCCGACCGAGCTCGTGAAGGCGTTGACGCGCCGCGGGCCCGAGCTCGAAGAAGTCGAAATGGTGCACATGGCCACCATGGGTATCGCGGACTACAGCCTTCCGGAATACGAAGGCCATTTCCGCACCAATGCCCTGTTCATCGGCGGCAACGTGCGCAAGGCCGTGCAGGAAGGCCGCGCGGATTACACCCCGATCTTTCTGAGCGAGATCGAAGGGCTGTTCACCAGCGGCGCGCTGCCCATCGACGTCTGCCTTTTGCAGTGCACCCCGCCGGACAGCTACGGGTACATGAGCCTGGGCCCGAGCATCGACGCGTCGCTGACCGCGGCGCAGTGCGCGCGGCGCGTCATCGTAGAGATCAACGACCGCTGCCCGCGCACGCTCGGCGATACCTTCCTGCACGTGAGTCGCGTGGACGCGTTTATCGAGACGTCCCACCCGCTGAGCGAGTACCCGCGGCATCCGATCACCGAAATGCACCACGCCATCGGGCGGCACGTGGCGGCGCTCATTCCCGACGGCGCAACCATCCAGACCGGCATCGGCGGTATTCCGGAGGCGGCGCTGGGATTGCTCAAAGACCGCAAGGACCTGGGGATCCACTCCGAAATGGTCCCGGACAGCGCCATCGAGCTGATCCGCACCGGGGTGATCACGGGCGAGCGCAAGACGCTGCATCCGCGCAAGATCATTTCGGGTTTTGTGCTGGGCAGCAAGGAGCTGTTCGATTTCATAGACAACAACCCGATGTTCGAGTTCCACCGCACCGCCTATTGCAACGACCCGTTCCTCATCGCGCAGAACGAGCGCATGGTGGCGATCAACTCGGCCATCGAGGTGGACCTGACCGGGCAGGTGTGTTCCGACTCGATGGGGCTCTCGCCCTACAGCGGCATCGGCGGGCAGGTGGACTTCCTGCGCGGCGCCGCGCGGGCCAAGGGCGGCCTGCCGATCATCACTCTGCCTTCGACCGCCAAGGACGGCACCCTCTCGCGCATCGTGCCGACGCTGCGGCCCGGCGCCGGCGTGGTGACCTCGCGCGGCGACGTCCACTATGTGATCACCGAGCACGGCACCGCGTACCTGCACGGGAAGACCATCCGCCAGCGCGTGGAAGCCATGATCCAGGTGGCCGACCCCAAGTTCCGCACGGAACTGGAAGAGTACGCCAAGCAAACCAAACTGCTGGGAGCGAGCCGGTCTCTGGTCGCAGTGTGAAGGCGGATTATTCGTCGCGTAGTAGCGCCGATGCCGAGGGCCAGCACGGCGATCGCGGTGATCGCGAATCCCGGGGACTTGCGCAGCAGGCGCATGGCGAAACGGGCGTCGCGAGCGGTGCGTTCCAGGGCGGTCCATCCCCACGTCTTGCGCGTGGTTGTCACCGCAACTTCCAGTGACTTCATCTCTCTCTTCCAAAACCTCCTGGCGAACGCCATCAAGTACCGAGCAACGGCTCCCATCTCTTCCATTACCCGCGCTCGATGCATCTTGACTGTGGGTTCCGTTATCTTGATTTCATCGGCAATCTGCTTGTTGAGGAGGCCCTTGACGACCAGCTTGAAAACGTCCTGCTCTCGGAGCGTGAGCGAGCCGTAACGCCTTCGTAGCTCTTCGTGCTCGCGTTCCCGCCTGCGCTCTTCCCGATTGCTTTCGATGGCTTGGTGAACCGCGTCGAGAAGTTCCTGGTCACGAAACGGCTTTGTCAGGAATTCGACCGCGCCTGCCTTCATCGCCCGTACCGACATCGGCACGTCAGCGTGAGCGCTGATAAATACGATCGGGACTCGAATCTTCTCCTCGATAAGGCGATGCTGCAAATCGAGACCGCTTGCGCCGGGAAGCCGGATATCGAGTACCAGGCAGCCAGGTCCATCAGGACGTTTTGCCGGACAGGAATTCCTGAGCCGACGCAAACGTTTCGACCTTGAGCCCAACAGAACGTAAGAGATTCCTTAGAGCTTCACGTACCGAGACATCGTCGTCAACCACGAATACCACTGGTGCGGGCTCGGTCATGACGGATCAGTCACGGCTCGCATTTGCGCTCTCCGCGGGCAATTCGAATTGAACGGTCAGCCCGGGTCCGTCTTTCACGTCAGCCCAGATCCGCCCTCCGTGCGCCTCGACAATCGTTCGACTGATGGACAGCCCGATGCCAATGCCATCAGGCTTGGTAGTGAAAAAAGCATCGAACAGCCGGGTCAGGTTTTCAGGATTGATGCCCGGCCCCCGGTCTCTTATCGCCACGACTACGCCGGTGTCGGTTCTGCGCGTTTGTACTCGTAGTTCCCGTGCTCCTTCCACTCCAGCCATAGCTTCGGCGCCATTCAGCAGTAGATTCAGGATCACCTGCTGCAATTGAATGCGATCGCCGCGGACCCGCTGAATATCGTCTGAGAGCTCGATTTGGATGACACACCGCTCCTTCTCCAAATTGGCGTGAGCGAGGACCACTGTTTCCTGAATCATCTCATTCAGGTCGAACCAGGTCGTAACCTGGGTCCCCTTTCTCAGGGAATCGCGAATGCGCCGGATGATCGCGCTTGCCCGATTCCCGTCGCGTGCGACCAGCGCCAGCGATTCGCGGGCCTCTTCGACGTTGGGTGGTTCGCCGCGCAGCCAGCGGAGTCCCGCCGCCGCATTTGTGACCACGCCGGCGAGCGGCTGATTGATCTCGTGCGCGATGGAAGTCGCCAGCTCGCCAACAGACAAAGCCCTGACAACCCGGGCGAGTTGCGCGTCCGCACCGCGAAGCGCCTTTTCCGTTTTGAGCGCCGCTTCTTTTGCGAGCAGTTCTGCTCGCTGCGCCTCGGCCCACCGTTCTTCATCGATGTCCTGCACCATGGCCAGGGCGCCGGTAATCTGTCCCGTCTCATCGCGTATTGGTACGCCGCCGGCTCGCGTCCATCGTTCAATGCCATCTTCTCCCATGCGAAGGAACTCGATTCCGGGCAAGACCTCCTCGCCTCTGAGCGCCCGAAGCACCGGATTGGCGGCGGGTGGGAATGGCCATCGATCCGAAACCTCGATCGAGGGGCCATCCCTTCGCAGGAGCCTGTTCCATGCAGGGTTGGCGTCGATCACACTGCCGGCGGTGTCAACGATGCCGACCCCGATCGGAAGGTGACTCAAGGTGGTGGCCAGCCGCTGCTCGCTTTTGCGCAACGCCTCCTCCGCTTCGGCCGACTCCATCAGGTCGGTTATCTGCCGCACCAGTAAATCCAGGCGCCATAGCTCGTGTTCACCCGGAGCATGAGGCACGGACCAATGTGTAGTAAGGATACCGAGCAGCCGCCCGCCCCTGGTGATCAAGGGAGTGGACTGCATGCTACGCACGCCGGCTTGACGCAGCACCGGAATTGCAGGCGTCTCCAAAAAGATCGGGCTCTTTTCGACATCTTCAACGACCGTTCTCTGGCTGCTAATGGAGGCGACATTCTGGTTTCGACCAAAGTATTCCAGGAACGGACTTTCGTGCCCATGGTTGGCAAGGATCCGCAAGGTGTCGTTCTGGACAACCTGAAGCATGCCCTTGTTCGCGGCCAGGATGGCAACCGCCGTGTTCATGATTTCCTGGAGAAGCGGCTGGAGTCCGCCTTCGCCAATTTGTTTGCCGCTCAACTCCTGCATTCGCGTAAGATTCGTCTGGCGCAATTCTCCTTCCAGGGCCCGGCGGGCCTTACCCAACCGCAGGTGCGTGTGGACGCGTGCAAGCAATTCGCGGGCGCCGAACGGGTCAATCAGACAATCGTCTGCGCCATCTTCGAGCGCTTCAACGCACGTTTCTTCACCAGCCCGGGCAAGAAGCAAAATTATGGGCAGGGCACTGGTCTGCGGCTGCGCGCGCA
>DATJYJ010000472.1:0-5058 GCA_035578025.1 Verrucomicrobiia bacterium | reverse complement strand
GTGGCGCGCGCCACCTCCTCGATCGACATGTTTAACACCTTTAGCATGGTGATGACGTCGCGCTGGCTCTCGGGCAAGCCGGAGAGCAGCGCCGCCAGGTCCGCATCACGATCGGACGCTTCCGCCTGCGCGGCAGCGATTTCGGGCAACTGCTCCACCTGCTGCTCGCGAGTTTCGACGCGGCGCACCTTGCGGTAGTGATCGACGCGGACGTGCCGCGCGATCGCGTACAGCCAGGGCAGGACGGGCTCGCCCCGACGGTATGTATGCCGCACCTCGTGGATGCGGAGCCAGGTTTCCTGCAAGAGATCATCGGCATACCTGCGGCTCACGGTCTGGAGCATGAAGAACCGATGCAGCGGTCCGCTCAGGCCGTGGACCAGGGCCGCCGCCGCCACGGGGTCGCCATCCTGATACCGGACCATCAGGGCTTTCAGATCAATGTCCGGCTGCATCGGAGAGAAGCGCTCTCCCTGAATTATGGCTGAATCCCGCTGTCTATTGTCTGAGTTCGAACGAGCGCTCGAAAAAGTGACGCGAGGCACCGTAACTTTAAGCGCTCCGTATGCGAACCAACTGTCGCAGCCCGCTCGCGCCAGGTGCGCGATGCGGGCCCAATCTCAAGGAGGAGAACCAATGAAGAAGTTTCTCGGTTTCGGCATGCCGGCACTCTTGATGGGAGCCGCAGCGGTCTGGGGGCAACCCAATGCCGCCACCCTGGTGGTGACGGCGTCCAATGCCAGCACCAATCAATTGCTGGTCTACAACACGGCGGGCCAGGCCGTGCAGACGATTTCGACGCAGGGCCAGGGCGGCGCGAGTGGAAACGCCGGCGGCATCGCGGCGCAGGGCGGGCTCATCGCCGTGGTCAATTTCGGTTCGAAGAACGTGACCCTGTTTCAGCGCGTGGGTAACGGATTCCAGTTCCGGCAGTTGATCCCCGCGGCTTCGAGCCCGCTGAGCGTCGCGTTCGGCCACAGCCACCTGTACGTACTCGGGACTACGAAGGTCGAGTCGCACCCGATGTTCGGCTCATTCGTCAGCTCCGGCCCCGATGGCGTGGTGCCGCTGAGGGTGGCCGACGGCTCCGCGGCCCAGGTGGGAGTGGTGCAGAACCAGCTGATCATCACCGAAAAGAGCAACGTCATCGAGACCGTGAACCTGATGAACAGCGGAGCCGTGGGAGGGTCACCCGCGCTAGTGGCGAATATTCCGGCCAACGTCAACGCCCCGTTCGGGCTGGTGACGCGGGGAGACGACGCCTATGTGACTATCGCACACGCCGACGAGATCAGCCTGGTAAGGCACGATACGGTTCTAACGGTTACGCCGTCAGGCACGCAGCACGCGCCGTGCTGGCTGACACTCGTGGGACCTTTCCTGTTTTCGAGCAACTCGCCGAGCATGACCGTCTCGCGTTACGCCGTCTACGGCCAGAAGATCGTGCAGGACGCCGCCGTCGCCGCGAGTTTGCAGGGCGCCCCCACCGACATCGCTTCGGGTGAAGGATTCGTCGCCGTAGTGGACGGATTCACCAGCCCAACGGCAGGTTCGCATCTAACTATCTTTGCGGTCGACGAGGATGGCGTGCTCACGTCGAAAGGAGTCGTGACTACGGCCGCTCCACTCAATGGTGTCGCAATCATTGGGGCGGGCGATCGATTCTAGTCGTCTGCTCTTTCCGATTATTTCCCGAACGTGATCGTGGAATCCGTGGTGAACTTCCGGTAATTGCGGAACACGATCGCGTTGCGGGTACATGCGCCCGATCCGCTCATGCACCCGATGTTCTCGCCGGATGCCGGCAGCAGATAGCTCTTGCCGTCTATCTTCGCGAAGCCGTACTGCAGAATCGCTTCCGCGCGGCGGACGGGAAAATCGCGCGGGAAACTCGACGCCTTCTGCTCGATGCGCAGCACGCGCCGGGTGTCCTTGTCGATCCAGATGGCGCCGTCGTAGGCGGGCCTGTAGGTGCGCTCGTCGGGCGCCACCATGGTCCAGTGCGAGTGCTCCTGGGTCACGGTGTAATCGAATACCACCGCGGGGCGCCCGGCGACTGTATCGTCCCCGCGGCGTTTGAACGCGGCATCGGTGCCGAACGACATCACGTCTTCCAGCGTGGTGCCGAATTCGCCCGTGCTCCAGGAACCGGAGCGCTCCGGACGGTCGATCGAGTTGCCGTCGATCTTGAAGTCACGGTAGTCCTCCTTGCCGCCGACATAAGCCAACTCCGCCGTGATCTCGTCGATCTGCTGCCAATGCGAGATCGGCCATCCGGTGGCGAAGTATCGCGTCGTCACCTGCTGCGCCAGGTACGACGGAAGGCCTGCGCTGAACGTCGAGGAGGCTTCACGCGCGTCCTTGATCAACGCCTCGTCCGTCATGGGACGCGGCGGGCCGGAAGAAGGCGGGGATGCGCCCGACTCGTCCGCCGATGGCGCGGAGACTGCCGGAGATGCACCTCCGGAAGAAGGCTCGGGGTTTGCACCCGTCTCGGATTCCGACGCGGCGCCGCTGGCGGTCGCGATCTCGGTGCGCGATTTGCCCATATCTTCCGCGGACGGCGCCCGCACCGCTGTCTGGTCGTAAGGCAGTTCCGCGGCATGACGCTCCTCGGCGGTGCCAGCGCGCACAAGGATCACACGCAGAGCGGTCTCTTCGTCATCCGGGCTCACCTGAACGGACAACTGGTCCCCGGGATGCAGCAGCGAATCGCGGATGGCTTCGCCTGCCTTGTTCTGAAACCGCGTCTTCGCCAGCAGTCTGAAACGGAGAAGCGCCTTTTTCGGGTTCTGCACCACCAGGTCTTTCTCCTCGAGCTTGCGCAACGTTCCGTCGATCGAGGCCACAGTGGTTTTGGCCTCGTCGGCCTTGCCTTTGCTCTTGTCCTTCTTGCCTGGCAGCTTCACTCCGGGGATCGGCAGGTTCAGGCCAGGCACGCCGGTAGGGTAGGTATTCGGATAGTTATTGGGCGGATAGCTTCCCGGCGGGTAGCCACCGGGCGGGTACTGGCCCGGGGGATATTGGCCGGGTGGATATTGGCCCGGCGGGTACTGGGTCGGATACTGCGCCATAACGGGCAGACCGGCTGCCAGGAGCGCCAGGATTCGAAGCCGCGCCATGCAGTCCCTCCGGACCAATTCTATACGGAATTTTCCCGGGTGGCGAGGTGGTGCCGGCGCCGTGGTGCCTACTGGAACACTACTTTGTCCCTGGTGCCGCCGAGTTCGACCCACTGAATGCGATTCGCACCGCCGACCTTCGTTGTCTCGACCGCGGTTTGATCGAACTTCTCGCCCGTGGTTTCCAACTTGGCGTTGGCATCGATCTTCTGACCGCTGCTGTCCGATAACACAACCTGTGATCCTTCGATCTTAACGTGGTACGCCCCCGGTTTCAGTTGTACTTGTCCTGCCTGTGCCTGGTCGGAGATTGAAAACGTGTAAGTTTTGGCACTCAAGATAGCCACACCCAAAACAAGCAAGATAGCCAGTCTTTTAAACATATAGGTTCTCCTTACTACGCGCATCCACAATAGTAGACGCTCATTGTGCAGGTGACGTTACCCGACGTCCGGCCAGGCACTCGTGAGATGAAAGCCTGAAAAAGCACCAATACGACGGACTTAAATTTGCGCCAGCGGGACTGAAGTCCCGCGCAGGCTGAAGCACTGCCCCACAGGGAAAGCGTGGCAGTATATTACGATTGACTCGTGCACTATCGAATCCTCGGCAACACCGGTCTGCAGGTCTCGGTCATCGGCCTCGGCTCCTGGCAATTGGGCGGCGAATGGGGCCACGATTTCACTCAATCCGAAACCGACGCGATCCTCGACGAGGCCGCGGCCAGCGGCATCAACCTCATCGACACCGCCGAATGCTACGGCGACCATCTCTCGGAGTCCCTGATCGGCGACTATCTCAGCCGCCGCGATCGTTCCCGCTGGTTCGTGGCCACCAAGTTCGGCCACCTTTTCCACGGCTTTCTGAGCCGCACCGACGACTACTCGGTTGCCGGCGCGCGCCGGCAACTGGAGGCGTCGCTTCGCGCCCTCCGGACGGAGACCATCGACCTCTACCAGTTCCATTCCGGCCCGGATTCGGCGTTCCACAACGACGCCCTCTGGACCATGCTCGAGGAGCAGAAGCGCGCCGGCAAGATCCGCCACCTCGGCGTCTCAATCATGGGGAAGGGAAGCGAAACCCAGGCCCGAGAGGCGCGCTCAGTCGGCGCCGAATTTCTCCAGGTGGTCTACAATCGCCTCGACCGGCGTCCCGAGCAGCAGTACTTTCCGCACGCGGTGCGAGAGAACCTCGGCATCTTTGCCCGCGTGCCGCTGGCGAGCGGACTGCTGACCGGCAAGTACAAACCCGGCGCGACGTTTCCGTCCGGCGACTATCGCGCCACATTCGATCCGGAGAAACTGAAGCGCGATCTCGAGGAGGTGGAGCACCTGCGCACGGCCGAAGTTCCCGATGGCGTGCCGATGGCGCAGTGGGCGCTGGCGTGGTGTCTTCAAAATCCGGCCGTCAGCACCGTGATACCCGGATGCAAGGACCCCGCGCAGGTCCGCTCCAACGCCGCGGCCGCGGAACTGGTGAGATGACCGCGTGGAAAGGTTCGCGGCGGGGCGTGAGCCTGGCAACCGAGCCAGCGGGACTGAAGTCCCGCGCAGGCTGAAGGCCTGCCCCACTACGCCGAGAAGACCGTGCGTACCTGGCTTACAAACTCGGCCACTTTCACTTTCGGATCGCCCTGGCCCAGCGTCTCGATCGGCAGGAACCCGCGATAGCCGGCGCGATCGATGATGGCTTTCACTTTCCGCAGATCGGTCCTCACGCCGTTGGCTACCTCTTCCTTGAGCTGCCACGAGACCGCGTATGGCACGAGCTTCTCGATTTCGCCATAGACCTCGTTGGTCCGCAGGCTGCCGATGTCGAGGATGGAGCCGAACCAGGGGCTGTCCACGGCGTCGATGATGCGGATCGCCTGCGCGGCGGTCTTGATGAAGTCGTTGTGGTTCTGCAAGCCGAGAATCACTCCGAAGCGGGCGGCGTG
>DATJYJ010000471.1:0-29939 GCA_035578025.1 Verrucomicrobiia bacterium | reverse complement strand
TTCAAATTCCGTAGTAACAAGCATCGCGCTCGCATCTCCGGGTCTCTTCCCGGTCACTGTTGGAGACACCGCCCAGACTTCGGTGAAAGCCGTGAATCCGGACGGCACGCTCAACTCGTCGAGCAATCCGGTGGCGGCCGGTTCGATCGTGGCGCTTTATGCCGGCGGCCTGGGGCCAGTCACCCCGAGCTTCACAGCCGGGCAGGTGGCTCCCTCGACCCCGCTCTATACCACTACGGCGCCGACCTTTGTCAGCTTTGCCGGCCAGACCGGCGATGTGCTGTTCTCCGGACTGGCGCCAGGCACGATCGGGGTATATCAGGTGAACGCCCGGATTCCGTCCACGGTGCCGTCCGGTTCGCAGGCGGTATTACTGTGGAATTCGGCCGGCACGTCTCAGAACGGGCTGCAGATCTACATCAAGTAGTTTCAGGCTAATCGAAAATCGACGCGATTTCGTCGATTCCAATGCCTTCGCGGACAGCGCGGAGGTCGTGGTAGAGGATGGCTGCGTAGACCGACGAGAAGGTAGCCGAGATTACCTGCCACGTCCAGGTGAGAAGCTGCACCGGTAGAGTGGCGACTCCGGGCATGGCGGCCTCAATGGCGCCGGTAACAACCATCACGACGACGAGCCAGGCGACCCCGACGGCGAGGATTGGCCAGCGATGACCGGTGGTCAGGTCGGCGCTGCGGGACATGCTCTCAATGGGGCCGAGTCGTTCCACTACGCAGGCGGGGAGTACCACGGCCATCGCGGTAAGGGCCACAAGGCCAGGGATCAGGCATAGGATCGCACCGACGGCGATCAGTAATCCGGTTAGGACGGATGCGACGAGCACGGGAAAGAGGCGCGACAGGCCATGGCGCAGGGATTCGATGGCTTTCACCGGACGTCCGCGCAGGTCTTGGAATGCAGCGAAGACCACGATGGCCTGGGCGAACGAGGTGAGCACGAATTGAAGGAAGCCGATGCCGGCCCCGATAGCGAGTGCGGAAACGCGGAAATTGCCGGGAATCGCACTTCCTTCGGCGAACAAAAGAGTAAGGACCAGCGGGAGCAGCTCGGCGATTCCGACCAGCAGGGCGAACGTCAGGAAGTGGCGCGAGAGGATGTTCCAGGTGCGGAGGATGACGTCGCCGATGCGGAACTCGACCGGCTGGTGATAGTCGAGGATGGATAGGGGTGTGCCCACGAGCCGACCAGTTTAACCCAGGAGTCGGTGAATCGTGGTATTTGTATTGGTCAGCATGCATCGGCCTGGAATGCTTTCGATCTGGTTCTTCATCGGAGTGCTGCTGTTGATCTACGGCGCGCTCATTCTCGGTGCGGGGGTATGGGAGCTCTCCAACCCGCCGGAGCATCCGGTAGTGCGGGCTGACCTGCACGCAGGGATCTGGTGGGGCGGGCTACTGGTGGTCATGGGGGCGATCTATACGCTACGCTTCCGGCGAACGAGTTGAGGTGGGGCGGGATTGGCTCGCGGCGGCGCGGGCGGCAATCGAAATTGAAGCAGCGGGGCTGAGCTCTGTCGCGGCGCGGCTGGACGGCGAGTTGATCCGTGCCGTAGAGCTGATCCTGGCGCACCCCGGGAAGATCGTCGCGACCGGAATCGGGAAGTCGGGGCACGCGGCCCGAAACATCGTGGCTACGCTGTGCAGCACAGGCACGGCGGCGGTGTTCCTGCATCCGGCGGAGGCGGTCCACGGAGACTTGGGGATATATACGCCGGGCGATCCGACCGTACTGGTCTCCAAGAACGGGACATCGGCGGAATTACTGGCGCTGGTGCCGCTGTTGAGGCAGTTCCGGTCGCCGCTGATCGGGATTCTCGGGAATCCGGGGTCGCCACTGGCAGGGCTGGTGGACGTGCTGCTGGATGCGAGCGTGGAGCGCGAGGCGGATCCGAACAACCTGGCGCCGACGGCGAGCGCCGTGGCGGCGTTGGCCGTGGGGCATGCGCTGGCCATCGGGCTCATGGCGGCGCGGAATTTCACGCCGGAGGAATTCGGGAAGTTTCACCCGGGCGGGCAACTCGGGCGGAATCTGAAACTGTGTGTCAGAGCGGCGATGCACGGTCCGGACGAGGCGGCGTTCGTGGCGCCGGAAGCGCCCGTAAAGGAAGTGATTATCGCCATGACGCGGCGAGCGATGGGCGGAGCTTGCGTGGTGGCGGAGGATGGTGCTCTGGCCGGATTCATCACGGACGGCGACCTGCGGCGGGCGCTGACGACCCACGACGACATCCGCGGGCTGTGCGCGCGGGACATTATGACGGCATCACCGGTGACGGTCGGACCGGAAGCCACGCTGGGACAGGCACTCGAGCTGATGGAGCGGCGGCGGTCGCAGATTTCGGTGCTGCCGGTGGTGGATGAGGGCGGGCGGGCGGTAGGGATCCTCCGGATTCACGATATTTACCTGGGTACACCTGGGTAAGTCATCGTAAGCCATTGAAATTACACAACTCTTACAATGCCTTGCAGAGTCGCTTGCTAGGTTGGGAGGGTGACTTGCACTCAAGGGGAAGAGCTGAATGTTGAGAGCCCTGTGCTCAAGGCGCGCCGGCAGGGGTTGAACTGGGCGACCGCGCTGGTATTAGCCGTTTTGCATGTGGCCGCGGTGGCGGCACTGCTTGTGTTCAGTTGGAAGGCGCTGGCGATTGCAGTGGTCTTCTATTATGTGTGCACCGGGCTGGGCATCAGCATGGGCTATCACCGGCTGCACACCCACCGGTCTTATAAGGTGCCGCTCTGGATGGAGTATTTCTTCGCGCTGTGCGGCGCACTCACGCTTGAGGGCGGTCCGATCTTCTGGGTGGCGACCCACCGGCTGCACCATCAGTTTTCGGACCAGGAAGGCGATCCGCATTCTCCGCGCGACGGCGCGTTCTGGGCGCACATGGGTTGGATTCTGTGGGGCGAGGTCAACCACAACAACACGCGGGTGATGTCGAAGTATGCGCCGGACCTGGCGAAGCACCGGTTCTACATCTGGCTGAACAACTACCACTGGGTGCCGAACGTGGTCCTGGGGGCGATCGTGCTGGCCGTGTGGGGCTGGCAGATTTTCCTGTGGGCGATGTGCTTCCGGATAGTGGCGGGGATGCATATTACATGGGCGGTGAATTCGGCGACGCACATGTTCGGCAGGCGGCGGTTCGAGACCCGGGACGATTCGCGGAATACCTGGTGGGTGGCGCTTCTCAGCTTCGGCGAAGGGTGGCATAACAATCACCATGCGCATCCGACGTCCGCGCGGCACGGTCTTGCGTGGTACGAGTTCGACCCGAGCTGGCTGCTGGTGAAGGCGCTGAAGGCGGTGGGACTGGCGAAGTCCGTGCACGTGGCGACGGTGGAGTCGCAGGTTGTGGTGGAACAACGCGCGGCGTAAGGGCCGTGGGATAATTCGGACATGAGCACGGTTCCGCTCACGGTCCCGGTTGAGGAGTACCTGAGTACCTCGTACGACCCGGACTGCGACTACGTGGACGGCGAGCTCGTGGACCGGAACGTGGGCGAAAAAGATCACGGAAAAGTGCAGCAGGAGGTGCTGTTCTTCCTGCGCCAACGCCGGCGAGAGCTCGGCATCTTCGTCATACAGGAGCAGCGGGTTCGGATTTCCGCGAACCGCTACCGGGTGCCGGATGTGTGCGTGATCGTCGGGCCAGAGCCCGACGAACAGGTCTTCACGCAGCCGCCTTTTCTCTGCATAGAGGTCCTGTCGCCGGAAGACCGGATGAGCCGCATGCAGGAGCGAATAGCGGATTACCTGGCATTCGGCGTGCGGTACGTCTGGGTGATCGACCCCTCGACACGGAAGGCCTGGATCTACACTCCGGGCCAGGCCCGCGAGGTTGCTGACGGCATGCTGAGGACGGAGAATCCTGATATCACCGTGCCCCTGGCCGAGATCTTCTCTTAACTGTCACCAAATTCCCTGGGGTGTATGCTGGACGCATGCTGTCTGGCTTGCGCGCTCTATGGCGGCGCCCCGTCTTTGCCTCGGCCGCGATTCTGACGGTTGCGCTGGGGATCGGGGCGAATACGGCGCTGTTCGGCGTCATTTATGCGGTGCTGATCCGGCCGCTGCCGTTTCGCGATCCGGGGCGGCTGGTGCAGATCTGGGAGACACACCCGGCACTGCCGCAATTGCAGGTAACCGTGCCGGATTTCCGCGATTGGCGGACACAAACGCGCAGCTTCGAGCAGCTTGCGGCATACACGCTCTCGGCGATGAACAACGGCACGCTGCTCGGGCAGGGTGAGCCGGAAGCCGTACACGCCACCATGGCGAGCAGCAACCTGTTTTCGGCGATGGGTATCGAGCCGATGGCGGGACGCGCGTTCAGCGACGCAGAAGAGCGTACGAAGCAGCAGGTGGCGCTGATCAGCGAAAATCTGTGGAGGCACAAGTTCGGCCCGCACCGCGCGGTGGTGGGGACGCAGATCCGCGTGGATGCACAGTCGTTTCGGGTGGTCGGCGTGGTGCCTCAGCGGCAGGCATTTCCCGAATGGGCGGACCTGTGGATTCCGCTGTCCCTGATCGAGGACGGTCTGGCAAGCCGGAGGAAGTTCCATCCGCTGGAAGTGATGGCGCGCCTGCGGCCCGAGGTGACAGCGGAACAGGCGCAGGCGGAAATGCAGGCGGTCGCGCTCCGGCTGGCGCACGACTATCCGGACACGAACGCAACCGTGGGCGCGGTGGTGGTGCCGCTGGCGCGCGAGATCACGGGCGGGGTGCGGCCGTCACTGCTGTTGGCATGGGCAGCGGTGGGGCTGGTGCTGCTGATCGCGTGCGCCAACCTGGCGCACCTGTTTTTGGCGCGCATGATCGAGCGGCGGCAGGAGATGGCGATTCGGCAAGCGCTGGGGGCGGGCGCCTGGGACCTGGTGCGGCAACTGATGGCGGAGAGCCTGCTGGTGGCGGCGATCGGTGGGGCGGCTGGTGTGATTTTGGCGGCGTGGGCGGGCCAACTGGCGCGGACTCTCGCCAACGGGCAGATTCCGCGGATGGAGGAGAGCGGGATTGCAGGGCCGGTTTGGCTGTTCGCAGCGGGTGTCTCGCTGGTGACGGGCGTGCTGTTCGGATTGCCTGCGTGCTGGCAGGTAACGCGCGGGCGATCGGAGATGGCAGCGGCCGGAAGGTCGATTGTACGCGGGCGGTCGTGGCTCAGCCCGGCGCTGATGGCCGGAGAGGTGGCGCTGGCCCTCGTGGTGCTGTCCGGAGCGGCGCTGCTCACCCGGAATTTCGCGGCGCTGCTGTCTGAGAATCCGGGGTTCGACGCACGGCAGGTGTGGACGATTCCGAATCTGCCGTTGCGTGCGGACTTCAACAAGAGCGGGGCCTTCTTCACGGACCGTCTGGCTCCGGCTCTGCGCGCAGTGCCTGGCGTCGAGGACGTGGCGGCGGTGAATGCGGCGCCGATGAGCCTGGGCCCGGCCGAGCACAGCCGTTTTGCGACGCGGTTCGGGATCGAGGGCAGAACGTTCGAAGCGGGGAGCTATCCCGTGACGCAAAACCGCTGGTTGACGCCACAGTATTTTCAGGCGATGGGAATTCCCTTGAAGCACGGGCGATGGCTGAACGATGCGGACGGCAACCAGCCGGTGATCCTGGTGAACGAGACGCTGGCACGGCGATTCTTCCCGAACCAGGACGCGGCCGGAAAGCGGCTGGTGATGGGGGTGATGGATCCGAAGCAGCAGGCGATCGAGATCGTCGGCGTGGTTGGCGATGTCCGCGAGTTCGGACTGGACCGCGAGGTGGAACCGGCCATCTACGGCGTTGGGGTGGGCCCGGTCATGACCGTGGTGGTGAAGATGGCAGGCGGCTCGAGTGCGGCGGGGGCTTTGCGGGAGGCAGTGCATGCGGCAGATCCGGAGATTCCGGTGAAGCAGGTGCAGCCGCTCCAGCAGAACGTGGCGGACTCGCTGGCCCGGCGCAGGTTTGCGCTCGTGCTGATCGCGGTGTTCGGAGGAATCGCGGCATTTCTCACGGCGTGCGGAATCTACGGGCTGTTCACGCAGTCGGTGAACGCGCGCGTGCGGGAGTTCGGAGTGCGGGCTGCGGTCGGAGCGAAGCCTGGGGAGTTGGTGGGAATGATCCTGCGCGAGGCGGTTGTATTGATTGCGCCTGGGTTAGCGGCGGGTGCGGTGCTGTCGCTGGCGTTCGCGCGGCTGATGAAAAGCATGGTATCGCTGGTTTCGCCCGCGGACCCGCTTTCCGTTTCGAGCGCGGCAGTGTTACTGGTAGCGCTGACGTTCGTTTCTGCGTGGCTGCCGGCCATGCGGGCGGCGGCGGTGGATCCGGCGGCGGCGTTGCGCAGCGATTAGCGCCGGCAGCAGCGACGCTTCAGGAAGTACAAGGGTACTCCACAAAGGACGAGGGCGATCGTGCCGGGTTCGGGAACGCTGTCGGACCAATAGGCGGTGTAGGGCTGAAAAATGGCGCCCGGGATGCTCGGATCGCCGCCGAAGTTGTAGGCCTGAAAGATGGCCTCGCTGAACTGGTTGGTGGAACCGATATTGGACAGTGTGGCGACGGCGGATCCGTTGATCGTATAGACGATGGAGTCGGCAGTGAGCGCAATTCCCATTCCGGTACTGCGACTTCCAGTACTGGGCGGCTCGGTAACCGGACCGTCGGAAAGCCCACTACGAAGCGATAGACTGAAGCCATGGGACGAGGGTGCACTCATCTGGACACGATTCGGTTTCAGCGCACGGACAAAAAAGGATGCGAGGAGTGCCTGAAGATGGGCGACACCTGGGTGCACCTGCGGCTCTGCCTCGAATGCGGGCATGTGGGCTGCTGCGATTCCTCGAAGAACAAGCACGCCACGAAGCATTTTCACGTCACGAAACATCCGTTGGTCCGCTCCATAGAGCCGGGGGAGTCCTGGGTGTGGTGCTACGAGGATGAGGTGATGGCGGGAGAGTTGTAGACCCGCGCGTAACCTTTCCGTTCCCCTGGAGTATCACCTCCATGCCGCACTCTGTCACGTCCGATTTGCGCTATGCTGCGCGTGAACTTCGGCGGCGGCCTGGGTTTACAGCCACCGTAATTCTCTCGCTAGCCCTCGGCGTAGGCGCCACCAGTGCTGTCTTTAGCGTGATCTATGCGGTCCTCATTAATCCGTTCCCGTATACCGGCTCCGAACGCATCATGCAGATCGCGTTGAGGGATAAGGCCGGTAACGACCGGTATACCGGGGTGACCGGTCCGCAGGTCGAGCAGCTCGGCAAAGTGTCCGCGGTGGAGAGCGTGGTGGGGGAAGACGAGTGGAATCTCACCACCACCGACGGCGACCTCCCCGAAGATGTGGTGGCGGTTTACGTCACTACGAACGCGCCCAGCCACTGGGGCACCCCGGCATTGATGGGCCGCTGGTTTGTGCCGTCGGACGCGCCTCCAGGCAAAGAGGCCGAACCCGTGGTTGTGCTGGGATATCAATTCTGGCAGCGATACTACGCCGGCGACCCGGGCGTGGTCGGGCGAACCATCCAACTGGTGAAAAAGCCGTACCAGATCGTGGGAGTAATGCCGCCGCGGTTCCGGTGGCGCGAGGCGGATATCTACGTGCCGCAGAAGTTCACGCTGGATCCCGCGATCGGTTATGGCGTGACCGTGAAGCTGCGTCCCGGTGTCTCGCCGCAGCGGGCGAACGCGGAGCTTCAGCCGATTTTCGAACAGTTCGCGAAAGAGGCGCCTTCGCGGTATCCCGACACATTCCGGGTGACCTTGAGGAGCATTATCGAGCTCTACGCCAAGCCGCTGGGACCGACGCTCTACCTGCTGTTCGGCGCGGTGGCGTCGCTGCTGCTCATCGGGTGCGGGAATGTCTCGATCCTGCTGCTGGCGCGCGGCGCGCAGCGTCAGCACGAGCTGGCGGTTCGTGCAGCGCTGGGGGCCGGGCGGGGGCGGATTGTCCGGCAGTTGTTCACCGAGTCGCTGGCGATTGCACTCAGCGGCACGGCGCTGGGAGTGCTCGTGGCGTGGAAAAGCCTGGCGTTCATCACCGCCTGGCTGCCCTCGAACGCCTTCCCGGCGGAATCCGTGATCGAGATGAACCTGCCGGTGCTCGTGTTCAGCGCCGGCCTCGCCTTCGCGACGGCGATCGTGTTCGGCGTGGCTCCGGCAGTACAGCTTTCGCGCCCGGACGTGGCGCGCGTGGTACAAAGCAGCGCCCGCCGCGTGATGGGAAGCGTGCATGGCAGGCGCACTCATGGCGTTATGGTGGCAGCGCAGGTGGCGCTGACTCTGCTCATGCTGACCGCGGCGGCGGCCGCTGGCAAAGGCTTCCTGCACCTGGTGAACATGGATCTCGGATACGACCCGCACCGCACCATGTCGGTGCCGATCCCGATTCACGAAGGAACTTACGGCACGTGGAAACAACGCTCCGAGTACTTCGAGCAGATCCGGACGCGGATCGCGGAGATGCCAGAGGTGGTGGCGGCGGGGATTTCGACCAACGCGACGCCGCCGGCGAACGGAAGCGACTCCAGGATCGAGATCATGGGCGTGAGCCAGGCGGAGAAGCCGGTGGTGCGGGTGAACTTCATCAGTCCGCAGTACTTTCCGGTGCTGCGGATCCCGCTGGCGCAGGGGCGCGTGTGGGACCACGCCGAGAACATGCGGGGCGCGCAGTTGGCGGTGGTCAACCAGACCATGGCCCGCCAGATTTTTCCGAAGGGCGATGCCATCGGCAGCCAGATCCGGATTCCCGGTCTGAAGGATCAGCCGCCCTATTCGCCTGCGGCTGCCGGAAGCGAAGGCTGGCTGCGGATTGTCGGCGTGGCCGCGGACGCGCGCAACGACGGATTGCGCAACCCCATCAAGCCCGCGGTGTATGTGCCCTACACGTTGCGGATGCGGATGTTCACGCAGATCCTGGTGCGCACCCGCGTGGCTCCGCTTTCGGTGCTGCGGGCGGTCCGGGCCGAACTGGTGAAGATCGACAAAGAACAACAGGCGATGCGCGTCCGCGACCTGGACGCCTGGATCACGGACATGAGGGAATACGCGCAGCAGCGCCTGATGGCCCGCCTGTTCGCCATCTTCTCCGTGCTGGCTCTGGTGCTGGCCGCGGCGGGGCTGTACAGCGTAGTGTCCTACGGGGTCGCAACCCGGACGAACGAGTTCGGAATTCGGATCGCGCTGGGGGCCAGGACGTGGGACGTGGTGCGCCTGGTGCTTCGCTCAACGTCCATGAGCGTGGGGGTGGGCCTCTCGGCCGGCCTCGCGTTGAGTCTGGTGTTTGACCCACTGGCACGCAAATGGCTGGCGGAGAGTTCGCGCGATCCGGTGATGCTGGCGGCACTGATGGCGCTGCTGGCGGCGGTGGCGGTGCTGGCCTGCTGGTCTCCGGCACGCCGGGCGGCATCGGTCGACCCGAGCGAGGCACTGAGATACGAGTGAGTGACGGCTGCAAAATTATGTAAAAGACTGTATTGTCTTTACATCGGCTTCCGTGGTACTCTTGAAAACCGTTTCTAACAGAGACTGTGGCGGAGGAAGTCTATGTGTGACAGCAAGCGGGCACTTTGGGTGATTCGCGCGTTCGGGGTTCTGGGACTGGCATTACTACTCAACAGCCCAGCAATAGCTCAGGATATTTCCCAATCTGCGATGCAACAAATCGCGGATATTCAGGCGGCGAAGGATAGTTTCACAGCCGCACAGCAGAAAATCGATTCGAACCTGGTGTTTGCCGCGCTGGCAGCACGCGGCGACCCGTCGGTGCAATCGTTCACGAGCGCCATTTCGACCCAGGGTATGGATAGCGCCGGGAATGTGACGGTGGACATCCGGGGCACGGCTTCTCCGGCGCTGAGCGGCGCCATTGCGTTGGTGGGCGGGACGGTCTTGGACAACTCCGTACAGTTCGGCCTGACGCATGCGATTGTGCCGTTGTGGGCTTTGGAGACGCTGGCGGCGCGTGAGGATGTTTTCAATATCCAGGCCGCGCCCGGGCACGTACACAGCGGCATTGCTTCGACCAGGCGCGGCCCGCACAGGACAGGAGGCGTAGTTACGCGCACCGGGGCCGCATTTGCCGGGGCGCTGACTTCGCAGGGGTACATCGCGCATGGGGCAAATACCGAGGTGGCACAGGGCTTCAACGGCACCGGGGTTACGGTGGGCGTACTCTCGGACAGCGCTTCTGCGGCCCGGGTGGCGGCCCTGATCGCCACCGGCGACCTGCCGGCAAGCACGACGGTTCTGGCGGGACAGGCGGGTCCGTCGGGTGGGAGCGACGAAGGCACGGCCATGATGGAGATCGTCCACGACATGGCCCCAGGCGCCAACCTGATGTTCGCGACCGCGGACAATGGGGTGGCCAGCTTCGCGGCGAACATCATCGCGCTCCAACAAGCGGGCTGCAAGGTGATCGTAGACGATGTGACCTACTTCAACGAAGGTGCGTTTCAGGACGGGCCGATCGCGCAGGCCGTGAGCCAGGCAGTCGCCGCCGGCGCAGTTTATTTCTCCTCGGCGGCGAACAGCGGCAACAAGACGCTGGGCACTTCCGGGACCTGGGAAGGAGACTTCGTGGACGGCGGGCCCGCCGGCTCGCCGATCAGCCCCAGCCACACGGGTGAACTGCATAATTTCGGCACGGTAGTGAGTCCGCAGACTTACGACGTGCTCACGGTGTCCACAACCGTGATTTCTCTGAAGTGGTCGGACCCATTGGGCGCGAGCACCAACGACTACGATCTGTTCGTGCTCAACAGCACGGGTACATCGGTCACCGCCTTTTCGGCATCCGCGCAAACAGGCACGCAGGACCCGTACGAGGTAGTTTCCAGTTCAACCGGCTTCGCCACGGGCTCCAGGGTCGTGGTGGTACAGCACAGCGGGGCCGCCCGTGCGCTGCGGGTGGACACGAACCGCGGGCAACTCTCGATCAACACGACAGGCTCGACCTTCGGCCACAATGCCGGGATTGATACGATCAGCACTGCGGCAACGTACTGGAACAGCGCAAAGACGGGGACCAGGCCCTTCACGGGTGCGGCGAATCCAATTGAAACCTTCAGCTCGGATGGCCCGCGCAAGATCTTCTATCAACCCAATGGAACGCCGATTACCCCCGGAAACTTCCTGTTTGGGACCAATGGCGGGACCACGCTACAGAAACCGGACCTGACGGCGGCGGATGGCGTGGTCGCCAAGACTCCCGGCTTCAGCCCGTTTTTTGGCACCTCGGCAGCAGCGCCGCACGCGGCTGCAATTGCGGCCCTGGTATTTCAGGCACGGCCAGGCTACTCGCCGGCACAGGTGAAAACCGCCATGACGGCGGGCTCGCTGGACAACATGGCGGCCGGCGTTGACCGGGACGGCGGCTATGGGGTAGTGATGGCGACGCTCGCGGTTCAGTACGCGCTGTCCCACTAGGCTGGCGGACTGGCAAAGGGAATAACGGAGGAACAAAGACAAATGAGACAAGCTTCTATGGTGCTGAGGGTTCTGCTCGTGCTCTCCGTGGCGGGAGTGGCGGCGCAGGCGATGACGCTGGCCACGATTACCGGAGATTTTCTGACGGCCACGGATCCGACCCAGCTCGGCAGGATCAGCCGCAATGGCATTCCACAGGATTGGTCTGGTTCGGAGACGTATCCCGGGGTCATCAATACGAGCACCACCTACCATTACAAGGAGTACATGATCAACTCCTCGGTGATCGGGCCGAGCGTGTTTATTCAGATCGAGTTTGATACCGTACCCACCAACACGTTCGTGGCCGCCTATGACACCTCGTACAGTTCCACCAATCCGGTCGCGACCTGGCTCGGCGATGCCGGGACGTCGGGGAACTTCTTCGGCACGGATCCGTTGTTTTTTCAGGTGATCATCCCGTCGGGTCACAATCTGGACGTGGTGGTCAACACAACCAGCACCGACGCCGCCAGCCTGGGCAGCCCTAACGCTTACAACCTCACCGTGGAAGGGTTCATCGACAATCAGTACACGGATGCGCCCGAGCCGTCCACCACTCTGCTGATCGGGGCTGGACTACTGGCGTCCGGCGTGCTGGCGCGCCTGCGGCAGCGGCAGCCAATCGGCGCAGGTCGGTAGCCTGTCCCACGCATCCTACAACTCGGCAAGGGCGCGGTGAACGAGGTGGATGCTGATGGCGCCCTCGCCGACGGCGGAAGCGACCCGCTTGACGTTGCCGGCCCGAACATCGCCGACAGCGAAGACACCCGGGAGACTGGTCTCCAGCATCAGGGGCGGCCGGGAGAGTTGCCAGTGCGGGCCGCCGTCGGACAGGCTATCGAGGTCGCGGCCGGTAAGAATGAAACCCTTGTCGTCGAGGGCGAGGCAGCCACGGAGCCAATCGGTTCGGGGCGAGGCGCCGGTCATGATGAAGACGTGTTGGATGGGATGAGTGGAGACCTTGCCCGTTTGCCTGTCCTGCCACGTGACGCGCTCCAGATGCTGGTGTCCTTCGAGCGCGGTGATCTCGGTACTGACGTGCAGTTCGATCTGCGGGTTTTCAGCGATGCGCTGGATCAGGTAGCGCGACATGGTGCTGGAGAGCTCGCCGGAACGGACGAGCATGTAAACCTTCCGGGCGTGAGCGGAGAGGAAGACGGCGGCCTGGCCGGCCGAGTTGCCGCCGCCTACGACGATCACATCGTCTCCTTCGCATAGCTGCGATTCGTTATACGTGGCTCCGTAGTAGATGCCCTCGCCTTCGAACTTTTCCAGGTTGGCCAGGCGGGGCTTGTTGTATTGCGCACCCGTGGCGATGACGATGGCCCGGGTGGCCAGCGGTTCCCCGCCGTCCAAGAAGACCTTGTAGGGGCGGCGCTCACATTCGATCCGCTCGACGCCGCGAGCAATCATCATGGTGGCGCCGAACTTCTGCGCCTGGGTGGTGGCGCGGGCAGCGAGCTCCATGCCGGAGATGCCGGTCGGGAAGCCGAGATAGTTTTCGATCTTGGAGCTGGAACCCGCCTGCCCGCCGGGAGCCTGCACCTCGATTACGAGCGTGTCGAGTCCTTCGGAGGCAGCATAGACGGCTGCGGCGAGTCCCGCGGGTCCCGCACCGACAATGATCACGTCGCGGACGTGGCCGCTCTCCACCGCGACATTGAAGTCGAGGCAGGCGGCCAACTCGTGATTGGTCGGATGCCGCAGGACGCTGCGCGCATTGCAGATGACGACGGGAATCTCGGCAGCTTGCACGTTGAAGCGGTCGAGAAGCTCCTGCGAGTAGCGATCGGTATCGAGATCGACGTAGGTGTAGGGGTGGCCGTTTCGGCTGAGGAACTCGCGCAGCTCGAGGGTGCGGGCGGAATGGCGCGAGCCCATCAGAACGACGTTGCCGTATCCGCGGCGGATAAGCTCGAGGCGGCGGAGAATGAACGCGCGCATGAGGATCTCGCTGAGCTCCGCGTCTTTGGCGACCAGGGCGCGGAGGTCGTCGGGGGCGACCTGGAGAAATTCGCCGGGCTCGCCGACGCGTCCCCTGACCAGGCTGCGCTGGCCGGAGATCATCGTCAACTCGCCTGTGAACTCGGCGGCGTGGTGGGTGACAATGGGGCGCTCGCCTTCGAGCGACGGCTGCACGATGTCCAATGTCCCGGAGAGGAGCACGAAGAAGGGAACGCCGGTGGTATTGGGCTCGAAGAGGACCTCGCCGGAACGGACCTGCCGGATATGTCCGATCGGGCGAATGCGATCGATCTGAGCGGGAGTCAGAGCCGGAAACGTCTGAGATCGCGCGTCAAGGGCACTGGGCACGATGGGGGAAGACATGATTCATTTTCCCATTCGCGTCAAGGCCGTCCTGCGGGCGGTGCTCGGGCCTCGAAAAGCGATGGTCCACCCCGCACACGTGTACTAAGCTGGACACATGGAGGTCACCAGGCACCGGCGGTCGATTGCGTTCTTTATCGCGCTTGGCGTGGCGTCGATCTCGGTCCTGCTGGTGCTCTACATTGGCTGGATCCTCCTGAACTGGCGCACCGGGCTGCTGCTGGTGCTGGGCGTGCTCCTGGTGCTGATGATTATCTGCGGGATCGTGCTGAATACGGTCTTCCTGGTGCGGGAGATCCGGCGCAACGAGCAGCACGACGCGTTCATCAACGCGGTAACCCATGAGCTGAAGACGCCCG
The DNA here is from genome assembly GCA_035578025.1 of Verrucomicrobiia bacterium. Classification (GTDB taxonomy): domain Bacteria; phylum Acidobacteriota; class Terriglobia; order Bryobacterales; family Bryobacteraceae; genus Solibacter. Next base: position 15,803 of record DATJYJ010000471.1, on the reverse strand, counting down.
TGGCCTCGATCCGGCTTTACCTGCAAACACTGCAGACACGGCCGGTGGACGAGGAGAAGCGCAAGCAATTCTATAGCACCATGCTGGCCGATGCGGACCGGTTGCTGTCCACCATCGAGCAGGTCTTGCACACGGGGCGGCTGGGCGCGGCAGGGCGGACTTTGAATGTGGCGCGGGTCGACCTGGACGAGCTGGTGCGCTCCTGCGTGGAGCGTGTGCGCACCCTGCACGGCGTGCCGGAAGAATCGCTGCGCTATGTGCCGGGGGGACCTGCCTCGGTAGTGGCCGACGCCGAGGATGTGCGGGCCGCGGTCACCAACCTGATCGACAACGCTGTGAAGTACTCCGGAACCGATGTGCGGGTGACCGTGCAGACCGAGCGCGCCGGAGACCGGTTTGTGACCATCCGGGTGCGCGACCAGGGGCCGGGCATTCCGAAATCGGAGCTGAAGCGCGTGTTCCGCCGGTTTTACCGGGTTCCGGGACCGCTGGGGCTCCGTATCAAAGGGACGGGGCTGGGATTGTACATCGTGCGCTCGGTGGCACGGCGGCACGGCGGGCGCGCCTGGGCGGAAAGCGAAGGACCGGGGCAGGGAAGCACGTTTGCATTGGAGCTGCCGATCGCCCGATGAACCGGATACTGGTGGTGGAGGACGAGCAGCACCTGGCCGAAGGGCTGCGGTTCAACCTGGAGGCCGAAGGGTACCAGGTGGTCGTAGTGGAGACGGGTGAAGCGGCCCTGGGTCTCCTGTTGGCAGAAACGAACGGGTTCGACGTTCTGGTGCTGGATATCATGCTGCCGGGGAAAGACGGCTTCGAGGTGATGCAGGAGTTGCGCCATGCGGGGCAGTTCATTCCAACTTTGATGCTCACGGCGCGCGGGCATCCCGACGATGTGCTGAAAGGGTTTGAGGCGGGAGCGGACGATTACCTGACCAAGCCCTTCGAGCTGCCCATTCTGATTGCGCGTCTGCGTGGCCTGCTGCGGCGGAAACTGTGGCTGGAGACCTCGGTTGCGCCGCCGGCCAAGGACACGTACACCTTCGGGGATAAGAGCGTGGTGTTCGATCAGCTCGAGCTGCGAGTGGGCGAGCAGGTCGTTCCCTTGACGCTCATGGAGGCCAACCTGCTCCGGTATTTGATTCAGCACGAGGGCAAGCCCGTGTCGCGGAAGGCCATGCTGGAGGACGTGTGGGGACTCCACGAGGATACCGATACGCGCGCGATCGACAATTTCATCGTGCGGTTGAGGAGGTACATCGAGAAGGAGCCGGCGAAGCCCCGGCATCTGCTGACGGTGCGGGGGGTCGGGTATCGGTTTGTGGCCGCCCCGAAATAGGGCAGAAGCGGGCAGGCCATGAGGCCTGCCCCACTCTCACTTCTTCTTGCGGATGTAGATGGTGCCGTTGTACGTCTTGAATGTGGCTTCCGGGCCGCCGCCGTTGATCGTGCCGGAGAGTGTGCGGTCGCGGTCGATATTGACTACGAAACGTCCGTCGCCGCTGGGATTGGATTGCGTGATGGTTCCGCCGCCGAGCTTGACGTCGAAGTCGCTGTAGATGGCGCCATGGCCGGTGCTCAGTTTCAGGTTGCACTTGTAGTCGCCGGGAAGCGTGACGTCGATGGTGCCGTTCATGGTGGTGAAGGAAAGCGGTTTGGCGGGATCGACGGAACTCATGCTCACGATCAGCGAGCCGTTCATGGAGTGGGCCAGCACATTGCCGCCGATGTTGGTGAGCGAGGCTCTGCCGTTCATCGTGTCGACGACGATCTCGCCTTTGACCCCCTCCACGTCTATGGCGCCGCTCATGGTGTGCAAATCGAGCGAGGTATCCGGCGGCACCGAAATGACCAGGCCGGTGTGCGACATGGGTGCGCGCACGGTGATCTGGTTGTCCTCTTCTTCCACCGTGAGACCGCGCGGCGGCACGTCGATGCGGTGCATGCCGGGCGGGACAGGCTCGCTGGATTTGTCCTTGTCTTTCTCTTTGATCTTGCCGCCCTCGGTGGCTTCGATAATGACGTCCCTGCCGGTGTAGGCCTTGACGGTGATCGGGCCGCTCATCAGGTGCGCGGTGAGCTTCCGCGGGCGGCTGGTGTTCCGCGACGGGACCACCACGCGCTGGCTGCCGGTATCCTGGGCAGGCAGGGCCGGACCGATTGCAAGGGCTACGGCGGTTAGAACGAATATCGGTTTCATGGTCGTTTCCTCGGAAAGTTAGCTCTTGGTGTGCAAGCGAATGCTGCCGTTCAGCGTCTCGAACGAGAGATCCGGGCCGCCGGCGCCGGCGCGGCCGGCGATGCTGCGGTCCGACCGGTAGATCCATTTGCCGCCGCTGTCCGTAGTGCTGCCTTTCTCCGGCGTTGCGGTCAGCTCGAAATCGGTGTAAATGCCGCCGTTAAGCCTCTTGAATTTCAGGTCGGCGTTCAGCGGGTTCTGGAAGTAGACGTCCACGGTGCCATTGAGCGTGCGAATGTCGATGGATTTCGATGGGTTCTTTGCGTAGGCCACCCGAACCTTGCCGTTCAGCGTGTGGACCGAGCCGGCGCCTGCCACGCCATCCATGTCGATGCTCCCGTTGAGGCCGTTGATCTCGTAATCGCCGGAGGTCTTCTTGACTACAATGTCGTCGTTCAGCGTCTTCACCACCAGATCGGTGGCGGCCGGCACTTCAATTTCGAAATTGAAGACCACCCGGTACCGGTAATAGTCCTCGCCGCGGTCGTGGTTGCGGAATGGACCGTCAACATACAGGCGGACAAAATCGCCCTGCTGCGACATGTCGAGCTTCACGTCGCGTCGGGCCTCGGCGGCGGCTTCCGGGGAGTCGGCGAGAATGTGCTTGTCGATATTGACGCGCACTTCGCCGCCGGACGAGCCGGTGATGTGGACATAGCCGTGAATGTTGTCGACGAGCAGCTTCTTTCCGCCGGTGAAAGTCTGATGCAGGCTGTCCTTCTCGTCGATCTTCCAGGCGTGGTCGTCGCGGCGGGCGAAAGCGGCAAGAGGCAGCGCGAGAGCCAGAATGTAAACCGTATATTTCACCGTTTTCCCTCCAGTTGCCGCAGCGCCCATGAGGCGCGCTGCTGGACTACTTCTTGAAGCTGCGGATCCTTACTAAGTCTTGCCAGGTCGTTCTCGGCAGAGCGGGCGTTCAACTGCACCAGCATGTCGATCAGGGCCATCTGCACCATCGGCGATTCCTGTCCCGGGATGGCCTCGATCATGGCCGGGACCACGCGGGGATCGCCGCCGAACTTCTGGAGTGCGTCAACCGCTGAGAGCCGGACGTTGACGTTGCCGTCGTTCTTGATGGCGAAGAGCAGGGCGTCGGTGACTTCGCGGTCGGGTTGCGACATCTGCTCGGTGTAGGTGACGCCGCGGAGGCGCGCGCTGGGCGACTGCTGCTGGAGCATGGAGAGCGCCACCATCTGGCGCAGGCCTTCGATCTGGCCTTTGAGCTGTGCCACCTCGACGTTCTCGCTGGGGCGCAACTGGAAGCGTCCCAGGGCGACACCAACGACGAGGAGGCCGGCGGCCATCGCAATCCGCCAGGCAGGATGCTGCGGGAAGGCGATCACGCGCGGCTTGGGCGCGGTTTGCGCCACGCCCATGCCGGCTTCATAGGCGCGCAGCACTTCCAGGAAGCGCGCCTTGGCGGCGGGATCCGGCTCGGCATCGGCGCCGGAGTTCAGGTTATCCATTCCTCTCCACACGGTATTCAACTCCGCTACTTCACTGCGGCACCCGGCACAGGTCTCCAGGTGCTCGACCACGCTCTGCCGGGCCGCCTCATCCAGCCGTCCGGCCAGGAGCTCGGGAATCTGCTCGCGGACCTTTTCGCAATTCATGATGCTCGTTCTCCGCTCAGGGCGAAAAACCGGTCGCTCAATTCGCGCAGCGCCCGGTATACCCGCACTTTGACCGCGCCCACTTCGCAATTGAGGATGCCGGCGATCTCTTCGTACTTCATGTCCTGGTATCGGCTCAGGACCAGCACCTCGCGTTTCTCGTGGGGCAGGGACGCCAGCGCGCGGCGCAAAAGGATCGCCTCCTGCTTCTTTTGAAGCGCGCGGTCCTGCGGCACTTCTTTGCCGCGGAACTCGCCCGCCTCTTCGGGCAGGGCCACCTCGGGCTTGTGTTTGGCGAGATGGTCGGCCCAGACATTACGTCCTACCGAATAGAGCCACGGCCGGAATCCGGCACCGGGCTGATAGGTGTGCCGGTACTTGAGCAGCCGGAAGAAAACCTCCTGCGCCAGATCTTCACTGACGGCGCGGTTGGAAGTGAGGGACAGGAAATAACGGAACAGGCTTTTGTGGTGGCGGTCGAAGAGCTGCTCGAGTTTGGCCACCTCGCCGGCACGGACGTCCTGCATGAGCTTTTCGTCTTCCACTTGCCTCCCGGTCACACCATGCAATACTGCGCGTGGCGGAAAAGGTTACGGGTTGCGGGCTGGCCGGAAGCCTGCCCACTGGCTACACCTGTGCCGATTTAACCACAAGACAAGTGTCTTGTTCTTGGGGCAAAATGGTTGATGCTACAGCAGATCTGCTCCGGTCCGAGCGCCGCAGGGTTCGGAGCGGAATTTTTCCGGAGATGCATACGTGAAGATTGCTCGAAATGGATGGCTCTGTGTCGGATTGATGTTCGTGGTCGCCTTGGGTGTGGCCCGGGCGCAGGAGGTGCAAACCGGGCCTGAAGACCAGGCGGCGGCTCCCCAGCAGCCGGCTCAACAAACTCCGCCTCAGCAGCAGCCGCAGCAGCCGCCACCCCAACCCGAGCAGGCGGGCACGCCACAGAACGTGAAGCTTCCGCCGCCTCCGCCGAAGGTAATTGACGTGCGAATGCCTGGAGAGGCCGGATTTTCGATAGGCGTGACCGGCTGGCTGGCCAGGGGCAGCAACCATCTCGACAAAGGTGAGGAGGCTACGTTTACCGGTGTTTCCGCCCTTACTCTGGCCGACAACGCGCACGGCTCCTTCGGCGTCGACGTGGGAGTCGCCGCCGGGCTCCACAATACGCTGAAGTTTTCATACTTCTTTGTCAAGCAGAGCGGCCCTGTCATTGCTCCTTCGGATCTGGTGGTTTTCGCGCAGACTTTTTCCGCCGGCGAGCCGATGACCACCAACTCGAATCTCCGGGATTTCAAGTTCTCTTACGAATATCTGACGTGGCCCTATCCCGTTGAGCGGCGCCACTTCCGCCTCAAGACACTGTGGCAGGTGCAGTACGTCTCGATGCGTGCCGTCTATGACGATCCGATCAAGAGCGCAACTCCGGACTCTTCGGGGAACATCACATCGTACGCGGTAGAGGGGGCGAAAGGGTTCTTTTGCCCTACCTTTGGACTTGGCGTGCATCAATACGTAGGCCAGCATATGCACCTCGAAGCCGATTTCTCCGGGTTCGCGTGGCCCGGACGTTGGCAGTTGGTCGACGCCGAGGCGACCGCGGGCTACCGAATGGGCAGCTTCGAGTTTCGGGCTGGCGGAAAATACTTCCATTACCGCACGTCGCCGAAGCAGGACTACTTCTACCGCGGCAATGTCGGGGGGCTCTTCGTGGGCATCCGGTGGCATTCGGACTAGGCAAGAAGAATTGAGGAGCCAGAATTCAAAATCCGGCCGCCCGCGGTCGCTGGATCACTTGGACTGATGCTGAGGCTCCTTCCCGCCAAGGGCGTGAACCTCCTGAGGGGTCAGCTTGCGCCACTTGCCGATTGGCAGATCGCCGATGCGGATGCTGCCGATGGCCGTACGGACCAGCTTGAGCACTTTGCTGTCGATCGCTTCGAGCATGCGGCGGACCTGGCGGTTGCGGCCTTCGGTGATCGTGATTTCAAGATGGGTGTAGCGGCCGCTGTCGCGCAGACGTTCGATCACGGCGCGGCGGGTACGGCCGTCGCTCAATTCGACTCCCTGTCGGAGGCGCTCGATCTGAGCCTCGCTCAACAGCGTTGAGGCCTTGACCTGATAGGTCTTTGGTACTGTGTGGGTAGGATTGGTGATACGCTCGGCGAAGCGGGTGTCGTTGGTCATGAGCAGCAGGCCGCTGGTGTCGAGGTCGAGGCGGCCAACCGGCGTGAGCCAGGCGCCGATGTCACCAATCAGGTCGTAGACGGTCGGGCGACCGTCTGGATCGCCATAAGAAGTCACGTAGCCGGTCGGTTTGTAAAGTAGGATGTAGAGTTTTTCGGCAGACTTTAGGAGCTTCCCGTCCAATGTTATGCGATCGCGGTCGGGATCGACCCAGAAGTCCGGGTTCTGAATGACTTTGCCATTCACGCGGACCCGCCCGGCGTGAATCCAGCTTCGCGCATCCGATCGCGAGCCGATGCCCGCTTTAGAGAAGATACGTTCTAGGGTCTTAGCGGGCCTGCGGGGCGGATGTTTGCCAAGTTTATCAAACTTCTGTAAGTACGGTCCAGTACTCATGATACAGTAGTCTCGGGAGGTTCCCTGGGGGTACTACTCGTTCGGGGCGCGCGGCAACTGGTCACACTCCGCGGATCCGGCGGGCCAAGACGAGGCCCGGCACTCCAAGAACTTAGTTTAATACCTGACGGGGCGGTGTTGATCCGCGACGGTCAGATTGTCGAAGTTGGTCCGACGCGACGGCTGGAAAACCTGGCGGCGGCACGGACTGCGGCCGAAATCAACGCGGCAGGGCGTGTGGTGCTGCCGGGGTTCGTCGATTGCCACACTCACCTGGTGTTTCCGCCGGCCGGCGTGCCCAACGATCAGGATCGCGCCGCGCGGGTCGTGCGGTCGTCGACAGCGCGCCGGCTCGTATTCCGCGCGCGGGCCTACCTGGAGGCGATGGCCCGGCACGGCACCACGACGGTCGAGGTGAAGACCGGCTGCGGTCCGGACGAGAGCGCCGAGGCGAAGGTGCTGCGGGTGCTGTCGTCGCTGCGAACCAACCCGGTGGACGTGGTGCCGAGCTTCCTTTTCCGCTTGCCGGCAAGCCTGAACGGCAGTGCCGGCACCGCGGCGGAGTTTGTCATGACGGAGCTGCTCCCGAAGATTCGGCGGCGCAAGGTGGCGCAGTTCGCGGACGTCGCCTGGGATAACGATCCCAACCTGGCGCAGTACTTCGATCGTTTCCTGAGCACCGCCCGGGAGATGGGTTTCCGCTGCAAGATTCATGCTGACCATCAGGACCCGCAACGGGCGATCGAGACCGCGCTGCGCCATCGGGTAGTGAGCATCGACCACCTGGAACACGCAACCGAAGCGGTAGCGGCGGCACTGGCGGGCGCCGGCGTTATCGCGACACTGCTGCCGTGCGCGGCGTTCCGGCACGGACGAGCCGCACCGGCAAGGGCGCTGATCGACGCGGGAGTAGCCGTGGCACTGGCCAGCAATTTCAATCCTCATCACACGCCAACGCTCAACATGCAGGGTGTGGTGACCATGGCGTGCTGGCGCCTCGGGATGAGCGTGGCGGAGGCGCTGAATGCGGCCACGTACAACGGCGCGCACGCGCTCGGGTGCGCTGACCGCGTGGGGTCGATCGAGCCTGGAAAGTCGGCGGACCTGGTGTTGCTGAATACCAGCGACTACCGGGACTTGGCGGCGAACATCGGCACCAACCTGGTGCACCTGACGATGAAGCGCGGGAAGGTGATTTATCGAGAGGGCGCGGTGGCGCCACGGGCTCCGGAGGCCCTCCTCGGATAGCATGAGTGCCCGCGGCCTTGCGGCCGCGGGCGCTGGGGCAGGTCGGAAACCTGCCCCACGTTACCTGACGAAGACGCTTATCGTGACGCTTACGGTCTGGCCTCCCGGTCCGTAGGCGGTCAGCGTGTAGGTCGAGTTGGTGATCGGGTTCACCGTGAACGTGCCGTTGGGCTGCAGGTTCTGCGGCGAAATCTCGGAGCCGACCAGAACCACGGAAGTGGCGTTCTCGGTCTGCCACGTCAGGACCACCGGGTTGCCGGCGGCGGTGGATGTCACCGGGTTGGCGGTGAAGGACAGGATGCGCACCTGGCCGACGTTGACGGTCACGTTGCCCTGGATCTGGCCCGTGCCGTTGGTCGCGGTCAGCGTGTAAGTGGTGGTGGTGGTCGGCGAAATCGTCGCGCAATCGTTGGCGTTCAGGTTCGTGCCGACGCCCGGCTGGATCTGGATGCTGGTGGCGCCCGTCACCTGCCAGCAGAGTTTGGTGCTCTGGCCGGCATCGATGTTCTGCGGGGTCGCCACGAACACCACGATCTGCGGAACGCTTCCGGGAGCGACCGTGATGGTGACCGGAGCGGTCACGCTCTTACCGTCGCTGCTGGTGGCGGTCAGGGTGTAGGTGGTAGTTTGGGTCGGCGACACGGTGGTGCTGCCGTTGGCCGGAACGCTGCCTACGCCGCTGATGGAGACTGTGGCCGCGCCGGTGGTGGTCCAGCTCAGCGTCGAGGAGCCGCCCGGAGCGATGGTGAGCGGGCTGCCCTCGTAGCGGACGATCTGCGGATTGCCTGTAGTGCCTCCCGTGCCGACGGTAACTGTGGCAGAGGCGGTGACCGTACCCGCGGGTCCGGTCGCGGTGAGGGTGTAGGTAGTGGTTTGCGACGGGCTGACCGGAGCGGAGCCGGTGGCGGCGACGGTGCCCACGCCGTTGTTGATGCTGATGCTGGTGGCGCCCTGTACCACCCAGTTCAAGGTCGAGGTCTGGCCGGCGCTGATGCTGGCCGGAGTGGCGTCGAACCGAACGATGGAAGCCGAGCTGGGCGAGGTGGTGCTGACCCGAGTCACAGCCGAGTTGCTGAGGCCGTCGGTGTTGGTGACGGTCAGCTTGAAGACGTAGCTCTGTCCGGCGGCGGCGCTGAAACTGGTCTTGGCCGCGTTGGGAGTGGACAGTGACACAGTAGGCCCGCTGACCTGCGACCACGCGTAGGTGAGAGCTTCGCCCAGCGGATCGTAGGACGCCGAACCGTCCAGGTTGACCTGGCCGGCCGCGACGCCGTTCTGATCCGGACCGGCGATGGCCACCGGTGGAGCGGAGCCGACGCGCCGCGTCAGGATTTCATAACGGATGCGGGGCACGTCCATGGGCACGGGAGATTTGCTCTTGCCGTAATCCTTGGGATGAATGTAATTGCCCACCTGGAAGCCGAATTGGATGCGGCCGCTGTCCTGAAGGGCGAGCAGGCTTTCGTTGAGGTCGCCCTCGATGGTGAACGCGAAGTGCTCGGATATGGGCTGCACGAGGCGAAGCTGGCCGCCGGGACTGTTGTTGTGCTGGTGGCTGCGCAAGTACCCGATGTTTCCTTCAAGGTATGCATTGCCCCAGACGCCGACGAGGGCGCTGCCGCCGACCTGATCGGCGATGCGGGCGTAGGTCTGCTGGAACACCCCGGGCGCGAGTTGGATGCTGTTCATGACCGCTTCGTTCTTGAAGCCTTTGGTGGCGAAGATGCCGATACGGCCGCGGCTGAAGATATAGTCGAGCAGGAAGGAGGCTTGGCCGAGTCCGCCGGCGGATTGCATATCTTTGAAGTTTAGGTACTTGAAGCTGGCGAAGGCGCCGGCCTGGAGGCTGCTGTTGAAGCGGTTGACCAGACCGAGATCGAACTGGCCTTCCTGGCGGCCGGGGTAGTACATGTACTCGCCCTGTGCCTGCACGGCACGAACGCCATCGCCGCCGAACGGCGAGAAGAACTGGCCGCGGCCGTCGAAGCTGAAGTCGCCGGTCTTCCCCTTGCCCATGGTGGGCCCGATGTTGACGTTGATGTTGGAGAACTTCTTGTTGCGCCGCTGAGATTCATCCACGGCGCCCATCGCTTCGGTGTGCGCGATTTCCTTGATCTGCTCGGCGCTGGGCGGCCTGGCCGCACCGCTCACCTGGTCTTTGAGCGTGTTGAGTTGGTTGCGCTGATCGTTCAGTTCGGCGCGCAGCTTGTCGTTCTCGCCCTGGAGATTCTTGAGGGCTGCGAGAATGTCGTCGAGCTTGTCGAGCTTTTTCAGAATCTGCTCGCAGCATTCCTGCTGGCGCTTGGCCATGTCGTTCAACCTGTCGATGAGGGACGGGAGGACGTCACTGATGCCGCCCTCTTTGACGAGCGCACCTTTGCCGTCGGTGACCGTCAGCACGACGCGGCGGTTCATGAAGCGGCCTTCTTTGCTCTTGTTGTCGACTTCAGGGCTCCTCTTGCCGTCGCCGGCCGTAGTGATCTGGCTGTCGGCGGCGCCGTATCGTACCAGGAATGCCTTGACGGCTTCGGCGCGGTGCATCGCGAGCTTGTCGTTGTAGGCCGCGGATCCGACATAATCCGTGTGGCCGGTAACTTTGACTTTGAAGTCGCGATGTTGGCTCAATAACTCCGCCAGCCGTAGCAGGCTGGGGTATCCGTCCGAGAGGATCGACGAATTGAACTCGAAGTTAATCTCTTCCCAATCATCCTTGTGCTGGCCGCCCGTGTTCAGACCCTGCCCGAACAATGCGGACGCCAAGACTCCCACCGCTCCGATTGCTGCTAGCTTCCTCATGATCTTCTGAATCTCCTCGAGAAAATATGCAACCTGTATACGAGACTGACCCCGTGTCTAACACCTGACGAGTGGCGACAACGGCGCGAACGCTTCCGGCAGGACGCGGTAGGTTCTCGCCGGCGCGCAAACTAAAAATAGGATAACCGGAATCTGCCGGAGCCGGACAGAATTTCCGATTCCCTGTTCCCAGTACGCCGTGAGAGTCAGCACAAAGTGGACAAAGGACAGCATGGAGCATGCGACAATAGTCAGGTGAGGCTGCCGGACGGGCAGTCGCTCCTGTGCTGAAAGGCGTAGGGGAGGAAAGTCCGGTCTCCGCAGGGCAGCGTGCCGGCTAACGGCCGGGCGGGTTCGCGAGAGCTCGACGGAAAGTGCAACAGAAAAAATACCGCCTGGTGAACCCAGGTAAGGGTGAAATGGTGCGGTAAGAGCGCACCGCGGCGGGAGCAATTCCGCCGGCAAGGCAAACCCCACGCGGAGCAAGACCAAATAGGGGAGGAGGAGCGGCCCGTTCCTTTGAACTCCCGGGTAGGTCGCTTGAGGCGCCCAGCAATGGGCGTCCCAGAGGAATGACTGCCGCCCGCAAGGGTACAGAAACCGGCTTACAGTCCGGCAGCCTCCTAAAGATTCGCAATCTCAAAGACGCTGCATGCGCCTGAGATTCACGCGGTAAGTTCCCGATATCATTGGAACAGGCTCTGCAAGCGGCGCTTGTCTTCGAGTGACATCCCCGCGTTCCTGCGAATGTCTTCGCGACGTGAGAGCTTCCGCCTGTAACGCGCAAAATATTCTTCGATATCTCCACCGAACTGAAAGCTGTACATGATGTCGGCGAAGTCCGCGGTGTGGCTTAATCCCAGGGCGTGACCGGACTCGTGCAGACAGGTGAGATAGACGATTGATTCACGAAGCAGCCCTTCGCCTGTCTCGGGACGCACATATACGTCGCCGCCGACGGCCTCGCCGTAGAGACCGTCGCGGGCGCCGACCCAGTGAATGCGGATTTGGGCCTTGCTGGCCTCCGACGCCTTCTCGAAAGTGAGTCTGCCGTTGGATGCGGCCTGCCAGGCTTCAAGCGCCCACTGGGCGAGGTCCGGGTCGGAGGCGCGGCAGCCACTCTCGGGTTTGGTGCAGGGATCGATCCAGTAACGCATGGTCGCTCCGTTTGCGGCTCCGATGGTGAGGAGTACGGCCAGGGCCTGTACGTCTGCGCGCATTTCTCAAGCCTACCGCTCCTGGCTACTCTTCGCGGAGCGCGATCATGGGATCGACGCTCGTGGCGCGGCGGGCGGGCAGCCAGGTCGCCAGGATCGCAACCATCGCCAGAACCAGCGCGACGAGAGAGAAGGTTACTGCGTCGGTGGTACTGACTCCAAACAGCAGGGCGGCCATGACGCGCGTCAGCGCCAGCGCACCGGCAAGGCCGGCGGCGATTCCGAACGCCACGAGTTCGACGCCTTGACGGACCACCATGCCGATGATGTTGCCGCGCTGCGCGCCGAGCGCGACCCGCACCCCGATATCGTGGGTGCTCTGGGACACCAGGTAGGACATGACGCCATAGACTCCGATCGCCGAGAGGATCAGCGCGAAAAGAGCGAAGGCTCCCAACATGACGGTGGAGAACCGGCGCCGCGCCAGCGAATCGTACAGTCGGTCGGCCATGGTGCGGACCTGATAGACAGCGACGTTGGTATCGACGGCGTGGACCTGGTTGACGATCGCCCCGGCGAGCAGCACCGGATCGGACGATGTGCGTACGGCAAGGAACATCATGTTTCCCGGGTTCTGCTGTTGGGGGAAGTAAACCACGATCTTGCCTTCGTCGTCGAGGCCATATTGTTTGACGGTGCCAACCACGCCGGCGATGGTCATGGGTTTCTTGGGATCGAACCAGACGTGTTTGCCGATGGGGTTTTCGCGCGGCCAGAAACGCCTCGCGAAACGGTCGTCCACGATCGCCACCTGTTGGCTCTCGGCGGTGTCGTGATCGGAGAAGAACCGGCCGTTGCGCAGCGGGATTTCGAGGGTGCGGAAGTAGTCCGTGGAAGCGATGCGGATATCCACCTGGAGTTCCTGGCCGGGCGCCGGAGTGAAGCCCTCGACGTTGATTCCTCCCCAGCCCACGGAACCGGTGAGAGGCAATGTGGAAACCACGCCTTGCGCGGTGACGCCGGGCAGGTGCGCGATGCGGTCGCCGATTTCCCGATAGAACTGGACCACGGCTTTATCCTCCCGATACCTGGTTCCGGTAGCCGCAACCTGCATGGCGAGCACGCGGTCGGTGGTGAATCCGGGCGGGACGCTCTGGAGCCGCACGAAACTGCGAATCAGGAGCCCCGCGCCGATGAGCAGCATGAGAGACAGCGCAAGTTCGGAGATGACCAGCAAGCCGCGCAGGCGATGGCGCGTGACGCGGAGTCCGCCGCTTGCGTGCCCGCTTCGGCCGCCGGCTTTGAGCGACGTGTTGAGATCGACCTTCACGGCGCGCCAGGCGGGGGCCAGGCCGAAAAGAATGCCCGTCACAAGCGAGATGGCAAACGTGAATGCGAGCACCCCGGTGTTGATATGGATATCTTCGAGGCGGGGTACGTTGCCCGGATTGATGGCGCGCATCGCCTGAAGACTCCACCAGGCGAGGAACAGGCCGGCGGCGCCGCCCATCACGGCAAGCAGGACGCTCTCGGTCAACAACTGGCGGACTAACCGCTGCCAGCCGGCGCCCATCGCTGTGCGGATGGCAACCTCCTTTTCCCGGCCCGCCGCACGGGTGAGCAGAATATTGGCGACATTGGCGCAGGCGGAGAGCAGGACGAGGGTCACCGAGCCGAGCAGGACGAGGAGGGCGCGGCGTACGTCGCCGACAACCTGGTCCAGCAGGCCGACTACGCTCATGCCGAAAGTGCGGTCGCGCTTATCCTTCTCGCGGATACGGGCGGCAATGCCATCGACGTCGGCCTGGGCCTGCTGCAGCGAAACGCCCGGTTTGAGCCGGGCCATCAGGTTGTAGTTTTCGTCGCCGCGGCGCTGCGCGGCATCGGCGCCAAGCGGGAGCGGCAAAAAGATGTCCGCCTTGTCCATGGGACCTTCGGAGGGCATTACTTCGGAGTTCAGGCGAAAGTCGGGGCGGAGGACGCCGGCCACCAGGAATTGGTTGCCGTTGAGCGTGATGCTTCTGCCGACGACGTTCGGATCGGAGTTAAACAGCCGGCGCCAGACTGCGTGGCTGAGGATCGCGACGGGCGGCTTACCGGGCTTGTCTTCCTCGGGGAGCAGCAGGCGTCCGTAGAGCGGCCGCGCGCCGAGGAGGCGGAACAGGTGCGAAGAGGTACGCATGCCATCGACGCGATAAGGTTGGTCGAGACCGTTGAGAGTCCAGCTTGTGAGGCGCGAAATGGAGATTTCCTCGAAGGAGTGGTTCTCGTTGACCAGGTCGACGTACTGGCCGGGAGACGGCCAGTCGCGAAAGATGCCGATACCGGGAGAGTGGATCCAGATGGCGGCGAGGCGCTCGGGTTGCGGGTACGGGAGGGGACGAAGAAGCAAGGCGTCGACCACCGAGAATATCGCGGAATTGGCTCCGATCCCGATGGCGAGAGAGAGCACGATGACCACGGTGAGGCTGGGTGTCTTCCACAGCATCCGCGCGGCGTAACGCATATCCTGCATCCAGGAGTGCATGGGGTACCTCTTGAGATACGGTACACCCTTTACCGGCACCAGCCACCTCGAATTAACGCGAACCGCAGAAGGTATAATTGGAAGTTCGTTTCTAACCCGTGGCCCTTCTCCAATCGTTCTATCTAGTCACAATCCTGACGTCAGCCGCCATGAGTGCCGCCGTAATCCCTGCCGGAACGGCACTATCCGTGCGGCAGCAGGTAACCGTCGGAACCAGGTTCTCCAAGGCCGGCGACACGGTCAGCGCCGTGCTTCTCTCTCCCGTTCTGGTGGAAGATCGCACGATTCTGCCGGCCGGAAGTGGACTGTATGGGCGAGTGTCAAGGGTGCAGAAGACGGGTCTGGGATTCAAGCACCAGACCGCGACTCTGGTTCTCGATTTTCAGACGATCTCTCTTCCTGGCGGAAGGGAACTTCCCATCCATGCACAGATGAAGCGAGTGGAGACCGCGAAAGAGTGGGTGGATTCCGGGGGACAGATTCATGGTATCGGGACCGTGACGAATGTGTCCTCGAGCCTGGCAGTGGCAGCGTGGCGCCTGCTGGTGGTGGCTCCTGGTGTTGGCGCGTCCGTTTGGGCCACCAAGCTGATATTTGCCCCGGCTCCGGACACGGAGATTACGTTCGCTCGAGGGACCGAATATCGGCTGGAACTATCCCGGCCGCTGAATGTCGAAAACGCGGACTCGTCTCTTTCCGGCCTTCCCACGCGTCTGCTCAGCAGTCATGTCAGGACCGAGACACGAGCGGTTGTAGACGCGCTTCCATCCCAGCGGGCGGAGAAAGTCTCCGGCGGGTCGGCCGATCTCGTTAACCTGGTCCTTATCGGTTCGGCCGACGGCGTGACCCGCGCATTCCAGGCGGCGGGATGGTCGACGTCCGATCCCAAGGCGGCGGGTTCCGTCCTCCGGACCTACTTCTCGATCATGTTGCGTAGGGGGTACAAAAACGCTCCGATGGCGACGATGGTTCTCGATGGGAACCGGTCGGACATCGAGCTCGAGAAGAGTCTGAACACCTTCTCCAGGCGCCATCATTTGCGGATGTGGCAGAGGCCGCAGCAGACGCTGGAGGGGAGCGTCTGGGTAGCGGCTGCCACCGAAGATACCGGGATCCGGTTCTCGAAGCAGGCACGGAACTTCACGCATGCCATCGACGGCAACGTGGATGCAGAACGTACCAAAGTCGTCGACGACTTGCTCTACACCGGCTGCGTGTCCGAGGCAGGTCTCCTGGAACGCGATAACCTGCCCGCACATCTGCAGAACGGAACGGGAAGCAAAATTACCACGGACGGACGCGTGGCGGTGCTCCGAATCAGCGAATGCGCCGAACCCAGGGTCATGCCAGGCGTAGGACCAGCCGGCCGGAGCAGCATCCTCCGGCTTCTCGGCGCCTCGCTGCGGACCGAGCTGATCCGGTCCAATTTCATCTCTCTTGCCTACAACGGAGTGCGCCTTACCTCCGCCACCCGGAGGCTTCTTTTCGGCAAGCCCGCGCTCGATGCCTCGGGAGCGGCTCTGACCCGCCAACAGGTGACGTGGCTCGGTGAGGATGGGTCAGGAACACGGAAACCAGCGGCTCCGGATGGGCTCGTTCCCTGACTCCTCTTTTCGCAAAGAAACTACATCGGTAGG
>DATJYJ010000470.1:0-5035 GCA_035578025.1 Verrucomicrobiia bacterium | reverse complement strand
CCACGCCCACCACGCGCATCCACACGTCCCGGTCGAGCCCGCACTTGATGCGCCGTCCTATCGGGCTCTGGTTGCCGAACACCTGGCGCGCCAGCGTAGCGCTGACGATTGCCACCGGCTCGGCATCGTAGACGTCGCGCTCGCTGAAATCGCGGCCGGCGAGCAGCGGGACGCTCATGGCCGCGAAGTACCCGGGGCTGGAGAGACGGAATCCGGCGTGCGGAAGTTTGTCGTATTGGCCGCGGGTGAAGTCGTGCATGCCTTCGACGGCATAGAGTCCATCGGAGCCGTACGGTCCGTTCGGCAGCCCCATCACGCCCGCCACTGCGGTAACCCCTGGCAATTCGCGGAGCGCGGCGAAGATGCGTTCGAAGGTGGCCCCTGCCTGGAGGTGCTGGGCTTCGGTCCTGGCGGGAATGCTGGCGGTGAGCACCAGTCGGCCTTCGGTGCGGTATCCGAGGTCGACCGTGCTCAGGGCGAGAAAACTGCGGAAGAGCAGACCCGCGCCGAGTGTCAGCACCAGGGCCAGCGCCACTTCGGCGGAAACCAGGGCGCCGCGCACCCACTCGCCGCGGCCGCCGCCCAGCACTCCCCTTGTGCCGCCCTGCTTGAGCGCGTCGTGGAGGTCGACGCGCGCGGCGCGCAGTGCCGGCCACAGACCGAAGAGAAGGGCAGCGCCGAGCGAGACGGCCAGGTTGAAAAGCAACCCCGTGGTATCGACATGGATCTCTTCCAGGCGCGGCAGATTGGGGGGAGCGAGGCGCACGAGCGCGGCCACGCCGGCGTAGGCCAGCATCAGTCCGATGGCGCCGCCGGCCAGGCTCAGCAGCATGCTCTCCACAAGCAACTGGCGCACCAGGCGCCGCCGGCCCGCTCCCAACGCAGCGCGGAGCGCCATCTCGCGCGACCGGGCCGTCGCGCGGGCCAACAGCAGGTTTGCCACGTTGGCACAGGCGACAGCCAGCACCAGGCCCACCGCGCCCATCAGCAGCCAGAGAGTGGTGCGGCTGCGCTCCACGAAAAGGTCTTTGAGCGGCGTGGCGGTAAACGATTTGTCCTTGTGAGTCGATGGAAAGGCGTGTTGCAGCCGCGCGCCGACCACGGAAAGGTGGGCTCGCGCCGCATCCACCGAAACGCCCGGCTTGAGCAGGGCAACTGCCTTATAGTTTCCGGCCGTGCGGTTAGCGTTCTCCCAGGGCACAGGCATCCACACCTCGGCTTTCGGAGGGAAATGGAAACCCGCGGGAAGCACACCGACGATGGACATCGGCCTTTCTTCGATGTGCAGCACCTGGCCGACCGCACGCGCAACTTCGCCGAAGTGCCGTACGGCGAAGCTCTCGCTGACGACTGCCACGCCGGCCTTCGTCCGGTACTCGTTTGCCGTGATCAGCCGGCCGGCGATGGGCCTCAGTTGGAAGACATCCGCGAACCCGGCGTCCGTGCCGAATGCCGCCGCGAATTCGGCCTGCCCGCCGGCCTCGACCGGCAGCTCGCCGCCGGCGTAGCGCGTCGAGGCCGTAAAGGGCGAAGGTTCGGCAATGAGGTCCGGGTAATCGCCGCCGGAGACATTACCGGGACGATTGGTCTTGGTCCATAGCGTCTGGACGGCGACGATGCGATCAGGCTCCCGGTATGCCAGGGGATCGAGCAGAACGGTCTTGACTACGCTGAAAATGGCGGTGTTGGCGCCGATCCCCAGTGCCAGTGTCAGCACGGCGACGGCCAGGAAACCGGGTTGCCGCGCTAAAACACGAAGAGCATAGCGGACGTCCTGCAGAATCATACTGGCTAATACGCTCGAAGATGGTGTTGGTTACAAAGAAAACCAGCTACCCGCTGATCTCCTGCACCTCCCGCCAGACTGCCGGGTCGACCGGCACCCCGAGGGCAAGATTCTCTGCACGAAGCTGCACCGCTCGTTCGCCGGGATAGCGTGAGCCGGCGGACGCGACGATCGCGTCCGCGATTTGTGAGGCCGCTTCGGCGGGCCCGAGCGTCGTCGGATCGAACGCGAGAAAGACCTGGGAGATGCCTGTTTCCCGCTCCGGGTCATTCGGGATCTGGTGCGTGGCGAGGCCGCCCGAGAGCGTGGCGGCGATCAGGTCGAGCACCAGCGCAAGCCCGGAACCTTTCCAATAGCCGACGGGCAACGGGCGCTGGGACGCTTCGATGGCGGCGGGATCGCGCGTGAGACGGCCGGTTGTGTCGAAGCCGCCATCGACGGGCAGAAGCAAACCGCGATCGCGGTAGGAGCCCAGGGCGCCGTAGGAAAACTGGGACATGGCCATATCGAGCACGACGTGTGCGGGCGGCCGAGGGACCGCGAGCACCAGGGGGTTGTTGCCCAGGCGGGGCTGGTCCGAGCCCCACGGCGGCAGGTTCGGCAAGGTGTTGGTCCAGCAGATGCCGATGAAGCCGGCGCTGGCCGCCTGCCATCCGTAGGTGCCGCCGCGCATCCAGTGGGTCGTGTTGGCTAGCGCCACGGCGCCCACTCCGTCGCGGCGGGCGAGGGCCAGTGCGCGGTCCATGCAGCACCAGGCGTTCAGGTTCCCAGGTCCGCACCTGCCGTCCCAGCGCTCGAGGGCGCCGTGGCCGCGCAGCAGCTCCGGCACGGCGTGAACATCGATTCGGCCCGCGCGGATCATGCGCACGAAGCGCGGGAATCGGCTCACGCCATGCGTATAGACGCCGTCCAGCGTGGTCTCCGCGAACAGGCGCGCGCAGAGGAGCGCGCGATCCCCGGTGAAGCCAAGACTGCGAAGGGCAGCTGCCAGCCTTTGGTGAAGCTCCTGATACGGGATGCGCAGCATCGGGCAGCCGGCCGAGCCTACTCCCACGCGCGCTTGGGAACTCCGCGGTCGCGATCCTGGACGCGGTCGTACTGATAGAAGGTGGAGACCGTGCCCAGCGCTTCGTTATATAAGACCTGTTGGCCGAGAGCCTGCCTCAGGTCTTCCTCGAAATTGTGGAGCGCGGCCAGCTCCTCGGCGAGCGCAGGCTTCCGTACGCCGCCGGACGTGCGGAAGAACTTTTGGTAACCGCCGTCGACCAGAGGGGCGATCTCGCCGCCGATCAGGATTCCGGCCTGGCTTTTCCAGGCGATCTCGCCGCCGGCCTCGCGGATATCCACTGCGCAAATGCCTTTGGTGACGCGGACGGAGCCATCGGGCAGAGACGCGACCCCGAAACCGCCGGACTTCAATGTGTCCAGACGTTCCTGGAAGGTCGGTGTCCTGGGGCGCTCACGGCGGAAGAACATAGACCTATTATAATAGGCCCCCACTCCAGGCCCGGGCTACAGTCCCGGCGCAAACCCGCCGATAAGTCCAGTGGTGATAAGGGCTCTTGGAAACCGGATGAGCCGGATAAAGCCGCGCCTATACGGTGTGGGATGGTGGACGGCTGTATGCGCGCTCGTTGCCGTGTTGGTGCTCACTGGCCATCGGCCGCAGTCGCGGAGTCTGGGAAGGCTGCGGGTGGGCTACGCGAGATTCCAGCCATACGTGCTCACCGATGAAGCCGGTCGGCCGGCCGGGCTCGCGGTAGAGGTGCTGGAGCATGCGGCCGCGCGCAGCGGGATTGTCCTCGAGTGGACCGCGGTGACAGACGCCGAACGCGCATTGCGGCAGGGGGAAGTTGACTTGCTCCCCATTCTGACCATGACCGGGGAGCGGAAGCGCCTCTACCGCTTCAGCGCACCGTGGTGGGAGTCGTCGCAATCGCTGATCTCGCTTCGAGAGCGGCCGCTAAAGAATGCCTCCAGCGCCGTTGGAAAGCAGATCGCGATCCGTGCACTGTCGTACGAGCCCGCGACGGCGGAGCGGGGCCTGCCGGGGGCGCGGCACGTGCCGTTCAGGGATCCGCAGGCCCTGATTGCAGCGGTCTGCATGGGAGCAGTGGACGGCGCGCTTCTGGAGGGGCGGGTGATGTTCCAAACCCTGCTGGATTCGCCGGTCGTATGCGAGGGACGCAGCCTGGACGCGGTACCGATTGCCGGGACATCGCTGGCCATGGCGACTCCGTCGCGGCCGGAGGTCGCGCACGCCGCGGACCGCCTGTTTGCCGCTATCGAGGAGCTGGTGGTGGATGGCTCCGTCAACGAGATCGGCAACCGGTGGTTCGCCCTTCCGCAGCAACGCTACTCGCGGCAACTCCTGGCCGAGGGGCAACGCCGCACCCTGAGTCTTCTTTCCGCAGGCGCGGGGCTGGCCTTGATCCTGCTGAGCTCCTGGTTTTACAGGCGCGCGCTCGGCATGAGGCGTGGCGCGGAGGCGGCATGGGCCCGCGCCCGCCAGGCGGAGCATCGGTTTGAGACCTTCATGGCACATAGTCCAGCGGTGTGCGCCATCAAGGATTCCAGCGGGCGATTCTGCTACGCCAATCAGGCTTTCAGCGACTCGTTTGGCCGGGAAAATGCGGTGGTCGGGATGACCGATGCCGAGCGGTGGCCGCCCGAACTGGCGGCGGAGATGCGGCGGACGGACCGGGAGGTCCTGGAGACCGGCGCCGCCTCGCAGTATATTCTCAGAATCCCGGCGGCGGGCGGCGTTCTGCGGCACTGGCTGATGTTGAAGTTCCTGATAGCGGGTGATTCGGACGAGCCGCAGGTGGGTGTCACCGGGATCGACGTCACCCGGCAGCAGCACGATGCGGAGCAGATTGCGCAGAGCGAAGAACGCTATCGCAGGCTCTTCGAAGAAGCGCCGGTGGCCATTCACGAGATCGATCGCGACGGCATCGTGCGCAGGGTCAATCACGCCGAGTGCGAGCTGATGGGGTTCGCGCGCGAGGAGTTGCTGAACCGTCATGCCAGCGAATTCGCCGCTCCGGAGTTCCGGGAGCAATCGCGTGCGGCGGTCCGCGAGAAGCTGGGGGGCGGCCGCGCATTGATCCCCTACGAACGCATCTACCAGCGCAAGGACGGCTCCGCGATTCGCATCGAGGTTCACGAGTCTGCCATTCATGCCGTGGATGGCTCGATCGACGGCTTGCGCTCCTTCTTGATCGACCTGACAGACCGCTACGAAGCTCA
>DATJYJ010000469.1:0-16544 GCA_035578025.1 Verrucomicrobiia bacterium | reverse complement strand
TCGACCACACCGTGCGTGTTGCCGTACTTGATGCCGGCCGGAAGCTCGCCCCAATCGTGGATGGCCTCGTACGTGTGCTCGCCGGCGCCAACGACCGGATACTTCGTGTCCGACTTATCGGTCGCGCCTAGAATCGCGGGTGCGGTGATCCAGCCCGCCAGGAACCCTCGCCTCGAAGTGCTCATGAAGCGAGTATACACGCGCCTGCGGCGCGGGCGGGCCGGGAGGCCCCTGTTACGGCCGGAGAACGGTGCAGACGCTGGCGCACACGGGACCGCCGATGTTGAACGTGGCGGCCAGGCGCGGCGCCTTCACCTGCACTTCGGCCGGGGCGCGTCCGAGCAGTTGCAGCGAGCTCCAGCCGATCATCGCGATGCCGGTGGCCCCGACGGGGTGGCCCTTTGCGATCAGGCCGCCCGAGGTGTTGATGCCGCACTCGCCACCGGGCGCGGCCTTGCCTTCCACCCAGTAGCGCGCGCCCTCGCCCGGCGCCGCTTTGCCGATCACCTCCGTGCCCAGCGCGCCCATCACGCTGAAGCAATCGTGCACCTCGGCCACGTTGACATCTTCGGGTTTGGCGCCCGCCATCTGGTAGGCGGCGCGCATGGCGCGGTTGGCGCCCGCGGGGCGAAGGATGTCGCGGCCTTCCTTGCGCAGGGGATCAGTCGCCTGGCCCCAGCCGGCGATCTCGACGCAATCCTGCCTGCGCACGCCCAGCTTGGCGAGGCCCTCTTCCGTGGCCAGGATGAGCGAGGCGTAGCCGTCGGTGATCTGCGAGCAGTCGTAGGTCTTGAGCGGCAGACCTTCCACCACGTAGCGGTTCAAGCCTTCGATGGTCACGGCCTGGTCGAGGGTGATCTGCACCTTGTTCATCTGCGCGCAGGAGTTGTACTTCGCGTTGGCGTACTCCTGCACGGGGATCGCGGCCAGGTCGCGCTCGGTGACCCCGTACGCGCGCATGTACTCCTGCATGATCTCGGCGAAGAGGTGGGGGAACACGAAGACTTTGCCCTCGCGCTCGTCGGGGTACGAAAAGTATCCCAGCACCTTGCCGATGAGCTTGCCGTCCATCTTGCCTTCGGCGTCGCGCATCTTCTCGTAGCCCACGGCGATGCCGGTGTCGCCGAGGCCGAGCTGCAGTTTCTGGATCACGCTCAGCACCGCCTGCCCGCCCGAAGCGCAGGCGTTTTCGACGGCCTCGATGGGCTTGCCCTCCATGCCTGGCGTCATCGCCATGAGGCCCGCCAGCAGCCCCTGCTCGTTGAGAGTGAAGTTGCACGCCGAGCCCACGCTGCCGACATCCAAGGCAGATGCTTCGACGCCGATCTGGCGGCACGCGCCCTGAATGGCGTTGTTCAGAATCTGCGGCACGGTCATGCCCATCAGCTTTCCGAACTTCGATTGGTGAAAGGTCGCGATGTAGACTGGTTTCACGGTTGTCCTTCCTGAATCCATTTTCTCAATTCCGACTTGACAATCTTGCCGTAGGGCGTTCGGGGGAGCGAATCGACGAACCGGTACTGCCGCGGGAGCTTGTAACGGGCCAGCCTGCCTGCGAGGAATTGCCCTAACTCGGCTTCGGTGGCGCGTCCGACCACGAACGCCGCGCCCACCTCGCCCCACTGCGGGTCCGGCACTCCGACCACCGCGGCTTCCTGCACCGCGGGATGCTGCACCAGCGCGGCCTCGATCTCCGCCGGATACACGTTCACGCCGCCGGAGATGTACATGTCTTTGATGCGCCCGTCGATGTAATAGAAACCGTCGGCGTCGCAGTGTGCGATATCGCCCGTGTGCAGCCAGCCTTCGGCGTCGATCGCGGCCACCGTAGCTTCGGGCTGGTTCCAGAAGCCCTGGCAGATGTGCGGGCCGCGCAGGCAGAGCTCACCGCTTGCGTCCACGCGGGCCTGGGTGAACATCATCGGCTTGCCCACCGAGCCCGCCTTGCGCTCCGCGTCGTCCGCGGTCATGGCGAAGCAGTTCACACCTGCTTCGGTCATGCCGTAGCCCTGCTTGAAGACCAGGCCGCGCTCGCGGTAGGCATCGACGAGGTAGCGCGGCAGCGGCGCGCCGCCGCTGATGCACCAGCGCACGCTGCCCAGGTCGGCGGTGCGGAATTCGGGGGCTTCCATCAGCATCTTGAAGATGGTGGGCACGCCGAAGATCAGCGTCGCGTGCTCGCGCTCCACGTGGCACCAGATCTCGCCGGGGTCGAAGCGCGAGTGCAGCACGACAGTGCCGCCGATGGCCACCATGGGAGTGAGAAAGACGGCCAGGCCGCCCGCGTGGTACATGGGGGTGAAGACCGGCGCGGTATCGTCGTCGTTCAACTGCCAGCTCATGACCGTGTTGTAGGCGTTCCAGAGCACCATGCGATGCGGGATGCGCACGCCCTTGGGCTTGCCGGTGGTGCCGCTGGTGTAGAGCAGGCACCAGAGATCCGCGGGTCCGCAGGTCGTGGGCTGGAAATCGCATTCGCGATCGAAGCTGGGCGAGTCCATGACCCTTCGGGGCTGAGCATCCTGGATCAAAGCGTCGCGTTCGGTGTCAGTCAGGCGTGTGCTCAAGGGCACCAGCACGATCCCGGTTTTGCCGGCGGCGAAGAAGGCGTCCACGTACTCCACGCGGTTTTCGGAGAGGATGCCGATGCGGTCGCCTTTAACGAGGCCCCATTCGCGCGTCCAGAGGTCGGCCATGGCGTTGGCGCGGCGGTTCAGCGCGGCATAGGTGAAACGCCGGCCGGAGCGCACCTCCACGAGCGCCAGGCGGTCCGGCGTGAGACGGGCGCGCTCGCCCAACAGGTCGCCCGCGATCATGGCGTCTGTTCCAGCACGGCGCGGAGTGCCTCGACGAAGCGGTCCGGGGCTTCTAGGTGGGGCATGTGGCCGCAACCGGGGATGGTGGTGAGCCGCGCGCGCGGCAGGCCGCGCTGGAGCTTGCGGGCGTATTCGAGAGGGATCAACTGGTCGCTCTCGCCCCACACCAGGTCGACCGGCACGGCGATCTCTTCAAGCCGGCCGTCCATCAGCCACGGTTGCAGATCTTCGATCGAGATGCGCGAGAGCGCACCGCAGCGGCCCTTGCGGATCAGCTCGTCCAGGACGATGTCGCCTGCCGCGCGCCGGGAGGTGTCGACCATGGCTTCCCATAGACGCCGCGCTTCGTCGCGATTGGCGGGCGTGAGCGTGAGGTCCGGACGCAGACCGCGCACCGGGCCGCCGTTGACGGCGACGATCCGGCTGACACGCGCGGCGTTCCGTGCGACCCACACCATGGCGGTCCACGCGCCCAGGGAGTTGCCGACCATCGTGAGATCGTGGTGACCGGCCACGACCGCGTCCAGCCCGGCGAGGATCGCTTCCATGGTAATCCGGCCTTCGTACGGCGCGCTGGCGCCGCGGCCCGCGCCGTCCACTACGATTACTCGCCAGGCGCTCGTGAACTGCGGCGCCACGCCGGCCCACGAGCCTGCGTGATCGCCGGCGCCGTGCAGGAACACCAACGGGGCGCCCGTGCCGGCAGTAAAACACGTCTGCCGGCCTACAGGCGAATCCACCGTCTCCTCCGTAAAGCCGTTCTGTACCAGGGACGCGCGCAGGGCCCAGTCCAGGGAGTTCAGGCCGGGGTCGCTCTGGATCATGCGCTCCTCCACGGCATGCGGAACGCGACCGCCGCCTGGTTGTAACCGACGCCCGACCCGACCATCGCCACCAACGCGCCCGGCCCCGCCTTGCCCCGCTCGATGGCGGAATCGAGCGCCATGGCCACGCAAGCCGATCCGGTGTAGCCCCACTCCTCCATGATCGTGTGGGTCCGCTCCATCGGCAGGCCGAGGTCCTGCATGACGATCTCGATGGTCGGCTTGCGCACCTGCGTGAAGATGCAGAGGTCGAGATCCCGCACCGCAAAGCCGCCATCGGCCGCGAGGCGGCGTACGAGGCGCGGCCAGCCCTGGTCGTTGATCTCGGGCGGGTAGCGGTCGGTCATGCGCACCCTGGTGCGGCCGGCGGCCACCGATTCCGCGCTGGCCGGTTCGGCGGTGCCGCCGGAGTAAATGCCCCAGTAACAGTGGTAGGAACCGTCGGCCTGGAATGCCGACGACACGAACCCGGGCTCGGTGGCCGGCTCGAGAACCGCCGCGCCCGCGCCGTCGCCGTAGAAGAAGACCATCGGGTCTTTGGGGTCGGCAAGGCGGTGCATGAGGTAGACGCCGACGACGAGCACGGTCTTCAGGCCCTGGTTGGTGGCAATCATGCCGGCGCCGGCTGCCAGGCCCGTGGGGAACGACGCGCACGCGCAGCCGACATCGAACGTGCCGGCGTTCTTTGCTCCGAGCTTGTGCTGGAGGACGACGCTGGTGGCCGGCGTGACGTAATCCGGAGAGTCCGTGCCGAGGATGATCAGGTCGACCTCTTCGGGCTTGCGTCCGGCGCGCTCCAGCGCCTGGCGGGCCGCGGGGAGTGCTACGTCGGAGGTGTGCCAATCGTCGGGCGCGTACCAACGCTTGCGGATGCCGGTGCCGGCCTCCATCTTCTCGACAAACTCCGGCACATGGGCGAGCTGCTCGCGGAGGACGCTGTTCGGCACCTCGATTTCGGGAAGGTAGCGGCCGGTGGACGTGATGGTAGCGACGCGGTTCATCTAGGTACCCGTCACCACGCCGCCATCCACGCTCAACACCGTACCGGTGATGAACGACGCCTGGTCGCTGGCCAGCCACACGTAAGCGTTGGCGATGTCTTCGGGCTTTCCCATCCGGCCCAGCGGGGTGTGCGACACCATGGTTTGCAGGATCTTCTCCGGAATGCTCTTTACCATTTCGGTGGCGATGAAGCCGGGCGCGATGGCGTTGACGCGGATCTGATATTTGCCAAGCTCGCGCGCCCACACCTTCGTCATGCCGATGACGCCGGCTTTGGTGGCGACGTAGTTGGTCTGGCCGAAATTACCGTAGAGGCCGACCACGCTCGAGGCGTTGAGGATCACGCCGCCGCCGCCGGCGATCATCTTCGGAACTACGGCGCGCGTGCAGATAAAGACGCCGCGCAGGTTGACGCCGATCACGGCGTCGAACTGCTCGTCGGTCATGATGCCGGCGACCGCGCCGTCCTTGAATTTGACGAGCTGGCCGTCGCGCAACACGCCGGCGTTGTTCACCAGCACGTGGATGCCGCCGAAGCGCGACGCCACTTCCTCGACGGCCGCGTTCACCGACGCGGCGTCGGTGACATCCACCTTCTGGAAGATGCCGCCGGACTGTGCTTCGCCGTCCTTGACGTCCCAGGAGGCGACGCGGCAGCCTTCCTGCGCGAAGCGCCGCGCGGTGGCCAGGCCGATGCCGGCCGCTCCTCCCGTGACGATCACTACCCGGTCTTTGAGTGACATCAGAATCCCACCTTCAACGCGAATTGGATGACCCGCGGCCCCGTTGCCGCCGACGTGATGGTCCCCAGGGTCGCGGGCACCAACACATTATTGCTCGGGTTGGCGAAGTTGACCCGGTTGAAGGTGTTGAAGAACTCGGTGCGGAAGTCGATGCGCACGCGCTCGGTCACCGGGAACGCCTTCAGGATGGAGAGATCCACGTTGGATTGGTTGGGCCCGCGGATGATGTTGCGCCCGGAGGTGCCGAACGGCGCGGTGTTGGTACAGGTGGGCGAGAAGACCGACGTGTTGAAGAACCCGTTGAGGCGGCTGTGCACCGATCCGCCCAGCGACGGGTTGGTGGCGCTGAGAAGGTCGGCGCGGTTGTAGAGCGTCGATCCCGAAACGCAGACCACGCTGAAGGGAATCCCGCTCTGCGCGGTGAGGACGCCGCCGAGCTGCCAGCCGTTGACGATCTGCTTCGCGGCTCCCGAGCGGCCGTTATAGAACCTGGGCAGCTCGTAGAGGCCGCTGAGCACGAAGCGGTGGGTGCGGTCGAAATCGGAGAGCGCCTTGTTGGAGCTGCGATTCTGCTGGTCCCCCGCCACCGCGGCGAACTCGTTGGTGGGCGCGCCCGAGGCATCGTCGGTGGATTTCGAGAAGGTGTAGGCCGCCAGGAATTGCAGGCCCTTGCTGAAGCGCTTGGTCATGCTCGCCTGGAGCGAGTTGTAATGGCTCACGGCGTCCGTGGTGGCCATCTGGAAGCCGTTCAGCACTTTGTTGTTCGAGAATCCCCACGCGGTGTAGGGCGCGGTCGTGGTGCTGGTGCCCTGGTTCAGGGTATAGACGTTGATCAGCTTGGTGCCCTTCGAGCCGACATAGCCGAGCTCGGCCATCCAGTCCTTCTTCACCTCCCACTGAAGGCCGAGGCTGTACTGCTGCACGTAGGGCACGCGGAAATTCCTGTCCACGTAGATGCCGCTGATGGCCGTGGGCGTGGTCGGGAGCGGCACGCCCGCGTAGTAGTACGGCACCGGCGAGGGCACCTGCACCGGGTTGATGGGGAACGTGACCTTGGAAAGATCCGGGAACGGGCTGGCGAACGAACCGAGCCCGAGGCCGACGATATCGTACGGGTAGTTGAAGATTTGCAGGTTGGCCACGCGCGTGGACGGGCGGTCGAAGTAGACGCCGTAGCCGCCGCGCACCACTACGTTTTTCAACGGCGGTTTCCAGGCAAAGCCGAAACGCGGCGCGACGCCGGCCACGTTGGGGTTGAGCGTGCCGCCCGGTCCGGTGGTGGAGAATCCGGTGTTCGAGGTGCAGGGCGCCGCGACCGTACACGGCGGCTTGAAGGCCGAAGGATCGAAGTTCGCCAGCCGCCCGCGGATGTCGCTGATGCCGCCCTGGTACTGCACGCGCATGCCGAGGTTCAAGGTGAGCGACGAGCTTACCTTGAAATCGTCCTGCACGTAGCCGCCGCCGTCGGTGGCGCGCATTCCCCGGTCGCGCACGCCGTTGCCGAGCAGGCCGTAGGCGATGTTGCCGGAGAGGAAATCCTGGAAGGTATTGAACGCGATCTGGCCGCGCGAGAAGAAATTGAAGAAGAAGTCCACGCGATAGCGGCGGACCTCGCCTCCGAAACGGACCAGGTGGCGTCCGTGGGTCCAGGTGACCATGTCGGTCCACTCGAAGGTCTGGGTGGTGGACTTCTGGTCGGCCAGCGTGGTGGAGCCGATGGTGAAGAGGCCCAGGACCGAGATGGTCGAGAGCCCGCAGAACCGGCCGTCGCCGCCGCAGAGCGGGTTGTTGATGCCGAAATCCGGGTTCTTGAGCGGCTCCTGCGGCGTGGAAGGCCCGTTGATCCGGCTGTAGCCGAAGTGCGCCTGGTTGATGAGCGTGGGCGAGAAGATGTGCGAGTCGCTCAGGCTGAGGACCCGGTTGTGGAAGTCGATGTTGCCGCCGTAGCCGGGAATCTGCTGGGTGTTGCCGCCGACAAAGGTGAACAGGGACTGATACTGCGGCGTATCGGAATAGAAGAACTTGCCGGAGAGCCGGTTCTTGCTGCCGATGGCCTGGTCGCCGTTGGTGACGAACTGGTCCTCGCGGAAGGTGGAGACGCCGCTCATCGGCGTGCTCACGGGAATGGCCTTCGAGGCCGCCGTGCCCGAGGCGCTGGGAATGGCCCAGCTTCCATCGGGGAGCTTGGCCTGCAGCAGTTTGAGGCTGATGGGACTGAGGGCGGGGATAGTGGTGCCGGGCGCGTAGAAGGCGGCCTGGAGCGCGGTGAGGGCCGCGGTGCTGCGGTCGTTGGTCAGGCCCGCCGGGATGAACGGGAAGGTGAGGCTGTTGGTGAGGGACGCGCCGTTGCGCTCGCGGGTGCCCTGATAGCTGACGAAGAAGAAAGTCTTGTCCTTGACCACCGGACCGCCGAGCGTGCCGCCGAACTGGTTGCGGTTCAGCACCGGCCGGGGCGTGCCCTTGGCGTTCAGGAAGAAGTCGTTGGCGTTGAGCTCGCGGTTGCGGAAGAACTCCCAGGCGCTGCCGTGCACGGTGTTGGTGCCGGAACGCGTCACCACGGCCACGTTGCCGCCGGCGTTACGGCCCTGCGTGGCGTCGTAGAGCGAGGTCTGGACGATGAACTCCTGGATGGCGTCCGGCGCCGGCACGGAGATGTTGGGCGTGGAATTGGTGCCGGGGCTGTTGACCTGGGTGCCGTCCACGACCACGTTGTTGCTGGTGGAGCGCTGGCCGTTGACGTCGATATTGACGTCGCCGCGGCCCATCTCGGTGTTGTTGGAGAGATTGGCGACCGTGCCCGGCGAGAGCGTCAGCAGTTGCTGAAAATTGCGCGTGGCGAGGGGCAGCTCGCGAATCTGCTGGCTCTCGATCACGCGGCCGGTGGCGGCGGACGTGCTTTGCACCAGCGGCGTTTCGGCGGTCACGTCGACCGATACCGCGGCCCCGGCCACGGTGAGCGCGGGCGAGACGTCCGTGGCCTCGGTGATTCGGATGGCCACGCCCGTGGCCTTGTAGGTTTGGAACCCCGCGGCTTCCACGGTCAGCTCGTACACGCCCGGCGGCAGCAGCGGAAAACGGTAGCTGCCGTCGCCGGCGGTGGCGGCTTTGCGGTCCTCACCGCTGGCGCTGGCCAGGGTGAGCCGCGCGTTGGCGACCACGGCCCCGCTCGGGTCCTTGACCGTGCCGGTGAGCATTCCGGTTGTCGGCGTCTGCGCCTGGCTGAGCGGCAACAGAGCCGGTATGAGCAGTGCGATCCACACTTTGCTTAACGTCATGACTTACTTCCCCCCGTCGATTCCTTGCCGGAAAATCCCGATCAATTGTTGGATGGCCGCGCCCTCCGGCTGCCCCAGGTGTTGCTTCCCGCCGAAGAGCTTTTCCACCAGAAAATACGTGAAGAATTGCAGATAGATCGCCGCGTAGGCGAGCGAGGGATCGATACCCGGCCGCACGGGTTTGCCGGGGTATCCGCCGGCCATTTTCTCCAGGTTGGCGGCGAGCCGCTTGAAGATGTGCGCAAAATGACGGTTGCCGAACTCGGTGACGTCGATGTACATGAGGCGCCAGTAGTCGGGGTGGCTGTACACGATGTCGCGCGCGGCCTGCGCCAGAAGGCCGAGGCTCTGCGCGTCGAATTTTCCCAGCAGGGGCTTGAGCCTGGCCTGGGCCTTGGTGACCTTCTGCGAGTAGCGCCGCACCAGGCTGACGTAGAGGGCTTCCTTGTTCGGGTAATAGTTGTAAATGTTGCCGATGGAGACGCCGGCTTCGGCCGCGATGTCGCGGATGGAGGTGCCGAAGTACCCCTGGCGGATGAAGAGCCGGAGGGCGGCCTCCTCGATGGCTTCCTGGTTCCGGCGGACGACCTGGTCCTTCAGCTTGGGCATAAAGAAAACGATCGTTCGTTTTTCAATTATGCAGAGATTCGGTGTTGTGTCAAGAGGGGCGGCGGAGTCAGGGCGGAAGTGGCTGAGGGGATTGGGGCGATTTCGGTCGGCGGGCGGTGATGAACGCCGCGGAAGTCTGTGATGAACTATAGGGAGAGCGGGCCGGATGGGAATCACTTCGCCAGGAGGGCAAACTCCAACGACACAGAGTCCGGCCATCCAGTGGCTGCTCGATTCCGGCCCTGCGATCCGTTGGCAGGTGATGCGCGACCTGATGGGTGCGGCCGGGGAAGAAGTCGCGGCCGAGCGCGCGCGGGTGGCAACCGAAGGCGCTGGAGCGGCGCTGCTCACCCTCCAGGCCGCCGACGGGCGGTGGGGCGGCGCGGCGTGGAACCGCGGCTGGAACTCCACCATGCATGTCCTCATGCTGCTGCGCGACATGGGCCTCGATCCCGCGAGCGGCCAGGCACGCCGCGCGGTCGGACTGGTCCGCGACCGGGTGACGTGGAAGGGATGCGGCCCGAGGGAATGCGAGGACCATGCCTTCTTCCAGGGCGAGGTCGAGCCTTGCATCAACGCGCAGGTGGCGGCTGTGGGCGCCTACTTCGGACAGGACGTCCGCAGCCTTGTCGCCCGACTGCTCGCCGAACAACTGCGCGACGGCGGCTGGAATTGCGACGCCGCCCGCGGCTCAACGCGGTCGTCGTTCAACACGACGATCTGCGTACTCGAAGCCCTGCTCGCCTGCGAACGCGCCTTTGGAGGCAGCCAGCAGATGATCGATGCCCGTCACCGCGGGAACGAGTATCTTCTCGAGCGCCGCCTGTTCCGCCGGCGGTCGACCGGCGAGGTAATCGAGCGGGACCGCAAAGGCGGCTCCGCATGGACGCGTTTCGCGTTCCCCACATGGTGGCACTACGATGTGCTGAGGGGGCTCGAGTACCTGCGCAGCGGCAGCGCCCCGTACGACGGACGCCTGGCGGAGGCTATCGACCTGGTTGCTTCCAAGCGCGGCCCTGATGGGCTGTGGC
Organism: Verrucomicrobiia bacterium; assembly: GCA_035578025.1. Classification (GTDB taxonomy): domain Bacteria; phylum Acidobacteriota; class Terriglobia; order Bryobacterales; family Bryobacteraceae; genus Solibacter. The sequence goes on along the minus strand of DATJYJ010000469.1, from coordinate 6,244 downwards.
CGCTCGAGACCAGGCATCCCGGTGCGATGCCCGTCGAGACAGACCAGGGCGAGGGCCATCCCAGCCGGTGGAACACGCTCCGCGCCTTACGCGTATTGAACTGGTTTCAGGGAGGCGGCGAGCCGCTTCACCAGGCCGATTGACAGAGTACAGTCAGACCGTCAGGCGGAGCGATGAGGCCAGTTTCGCGCGCAGGAACGCCAGGCAGGCCGGCACCTGTTCCACGCTCAATCCGTGGAGCAGGAGCGGGCCTTTAAAGCCATACTTGCGTAACAAGGCCAGGTACCGGTCGTAGTCGAGCACGCCTTGGCCCGCGGCTTTATGACCCGCTTCCCCGTCATGGTCGAGATCCTTGGCGTGAGCCAGCACTACGTCCTTGCCGACGAGCGCAAAAGCCTCATCCAGGATCTCCTTCATGCGGGGCAGTTCCCCCGCGTGAAAGAGGTTCGCTGGGTCGATCGTGACTTTCAGATGGGGGGAAGCTATCTCGTCCAAAAGGCGGCGCGCCTTCCGGGCTGAATCAACCACATTGCTCATTTCAGGCTCGAAGGCCAGAAGGACGTTCGCCTGCCGGGCGATGTCGGCCGCCTCGCGCATACATGCGGCCATGTCCCGCCACGACTCCGGCGAGCCGTTGTCCGGATGATACCGCCACATGTTGTTCGGGTCGCGGGTGCCGGTGCACACATGAATCGCGGACGTGCCCATTTGCGGACATGCCTCGGCCAGTACCCGTAGCCGCCGCAATCCGATCCGGCGGTGCTCCGCATCCGGGTGACTCATGTTGAAGGTCCCGGTCACGCTGCCAATCGCGATCCCGCGAGCCGACGCTTCGCGGCGGATCCTCCCGGGCAGTTCCTCGGGAATCTGATCGGGCATCTCCGGCAGATTCGCGCACGCCATGCTCATCTGCACACAAGCGAGACCATAGGCTCTGGCCGCATCCAGCCGCGCTTCCAGCGTTCCGGTGGTGAACGTAGTGGCGAGGAGGATACCGATCTGCGGCGACTCAGACTGGGCAGCCATTACCCGATTTTGCCCGCAAGTAAAACCGGCCGCAATGCTCCCGGCCAGGTACAGGAAGTCGCGCCGGCTGCGGCCGCCCTTGTGAACAGGCATAGTTGGAAACCGGATTATCGGATTCGCGCTTTGGAGCTCCGGTTCGTGCTCAGTATACACCTGGCCGCCTCACTCCGATGCTGCGAGCCGCACTCTTCTCCGCGCGGAGGCGGCTGGGAGATGGGGAAAGGCGGCTTATCGGGAGTAATCGCACGGCTCTGGCGCGTACCGGGCGCCGCCTTGCCTAGTAGTGGTATCGAGCCTGCAGGAAATCGATGGCTTCGTCACTGACGCGATACACCAAACGGTGTTCCTGTGTGACTCGGCGCGACCAGCACCCGGCAAGGACATGTTTGAGCGGTTCGGGTTTCCCAGGACCTTCGAAAGGGTCTCGCATCACTGCCTCAACCAGATCGAGGACCCGGATTGCAGCGGCACGCTCGTTTTTTACCCAGAATCGCAGGTCTTGAAGGAACTCCGGCTGGAATACGGCGACCCGCTTAGGCTGTCGCTTCACCGAGCATCTCTTTACGCAATGAGCCCAATGTTCGAGGTTTGATTTTGTCGGCCTTTGCGCGACGAAGCGCTGTCATGAGACGCCGCGCGTTGCGAGGGGAACGCAGCAAATGCGCGGTTTCCATTAGCCCGGCGAGTTCGGATGCCGGAATCAGCGCCACATCGCGCGCCCCTCTCCGCCGTACGATAACGGTGTCCTGCTGATCAACCACCCGATTGAGCACAGTTGCCAAGTTCTCGCGCAGGCTGCTATACGTCGTTTCACTCGGCATGGATTCCTCCTTTCAATTGTACAGGATTCCTGTACGTTTGGGGCGCGAGACTTGTAGGCTGGGTCTGCTCAGGTCGCTGGCCCCTCCGGTCTCCCGCGCCATGCCGACTTGTCGGTACTAATCAACGTCGTCGAACGCCATTTCGGGCCAACCTCAGCATAAGGCGACGATACGGCCAAGTGGATTTGGTAAAGGCTCCGCCGTTAGCGGCGATTAATCCCGAAATCCAGGATCCACCGCGAAACTCTCCCCCCTTGTCAAACTAGGAGAGAAGCGAGTATACTCCTCCTAGACAGACTAGGAGCCGAATCTTGTGGGCAAAACTGCAGACCTACTCCCGGGTACCCTCGACATGCTGATCCTCAAGGCGGTTTCCTTAAAGTCGCTGCATGGATATGGGGTGTTGCTCCGCATCCGCCAGATCTCCGGCGATGCGCTTGAGATTCCGCAAGGGTCTTTGTATCCGGCGCTATACCGGCTGGAGCACCAGGGCCTCATCGCCGCAGATTGGGGACAGAGCGAGAACAACCGCCGGGCAAAATACTACACCTTGACTGCCGCGGGACGCCGCCGCTTGCGCGAGGAAACGGTCGGCTGGAACCGGTTAGCGTCTGCCATCGCCGCGGCCTTAAGCGCAACGCCGGAGCAGGTGTGAGATGATGCAACGCCTTCGTTCACTGTTTCGTGTGCTCACTCGGCGGCGTGATTTCGAAAACGGAATGTCCGAGGAGCTCCGCTTCCACATCGAGCAATACACGGACGACCTCGTACGCTCCGGCATATCACGGGAAAAAGCGGGCCGCATGATACGGACGGAGCTCGGTAACCCTATTAACATCAAAGCGGATTGCCGGGAGGCCTTCGGCGTGCACTTCTTTGACGAGTTTCGCAGACAGGTGAGTTACTCCGCTCGATTGTTGCAAAAGGCCCCGGCATTTACAGCTACCGCACTTCTGACGCTCGCGGTTTGTTTCGGTGCGAATCTGACAATCTTCGCAGTGATCGATTCGGTGCTGCTCCGTCAATTGCCCTTCCCCAAGCCCGACCGGCTCATGATGATATTCAACACTTATCCGAAAGCCGGCGTCGACCGCGACGGGTCTTCACTGACGAACTATTACGAACGCCGCGGTCGTATTCCCGCCTTCGCTTCGCTTTCGATCTACGCCTATGGAATGGAGATTGTCGGTGAGCCCGGGTCGACGGAACGCATCCAGACCATGCGCGTTTCACCGGATTTTTTCTCTACTCTTGGCCTCAGCCCCGCGATCGGACGCAATTTCACGGACGAGGAAACCACTTCCGAAACCGACCACGTTGCCATTCTTTCCGATGCGTTTTGGCGGCAACGATACAACGCCGATCCCAAGGTGATTGGAAAGCAGATTCGCGTAAACAGCGTTCCGCGAACCGTGATTGGCATCTTGCCTCCGAGCTTCCGCTTTCTCTCTTCCGATGCCCGGGTGTTCCTGCCCCTTGCATCGCGCGCAGAAGATCGCGCGCCATCGCGGCGGCATTCCGGCGGAAATGTGATCCAAATGATTGCGCGTCTCCAACCGGACGCCACGCTCGCACAAGCCCAGTCGGAGATCGACGCGCAGAATGAGGCACTGGAAGTTGACGACCCGCAGGCCAAGATGATTGCCGATGCGGGCTTTCGTTCCTTGGTGGTGCCATTGCGCGCCGACCACGTAGCAGCCGTGCGTCCCGTGCTGTTGCTGCTGCAGGCAGGCGTACTCGTTCTTCTATTGATTGGCGCAGTCAATGTCGTCAACCTGCTTCTTATCCGCGCAAGCGGCCGAGGTAAGGAATTAGCCGTACGCCAGGCGCTTGGCGCCGGTTGGAGACACCTCCTGAGCGAATTGCTCGTAGAGAGCACCTTGCTCACCTTTGCCGGCGGATTACTCGGACTCGCCGTCGGCGCCGGCGGAATCCAGTTGCTGCGCGGCTTGGGCGCTGATCGTTTGCCTTTGGGCAATCACATTGTTTTCGACACTCGATTGGCACTGGCCGGCCTGGTCGCGGCCATCGTCATGGGGATCGTGTTTACGGTGCCCGTCGCCTGGTTCCATCTTCGGCGGCACCTCGGAAATACCCTTCAGTCGGAGAGCCGCGGCGGCACGAGTGGGCATGGCGCGCAAATCCTGCGTCACGGTTTTATCATCTCCCAGATTGCCCTGGCGTTAATTCTGCTGGCCGGAGCAGGTTTGCTCGGCCTCAGTCTCCAGCGGGTGATGGCCGTTTCTCCGGGCTTCAAGCCGAACCACGTCCTGACCGGGCAAATCTTGCTTCCGTGGGCAGAGTACTCGGCGGCAGGCCGCCTGAAATTTGTGGAAGCCTTGATGGACAAACTCGACAACCTGCCGGGAGTGGTGTCCGCGGGCGTGGTCAACAACGTGCCTTTCAGTAGCAACAACGGAAAGAGCGCAGCCACGGTGGCGGGTCACGTTCCTCGTCCTGGCGAATCCGCTCGAGGGCACTATTCGTACGGAGTCGCCGGCGACTATTTTCGCGCGATGGGTTTCTCCCTGCGGGCAGGGCGAGTCCTAACCGCCGACGATTCGCGGCGCTCCAGGCGAGTCTGCGTTGTAGATGAAGACTTCGCGCGATACTATTGGCCGCACGCCAGCGCGATTGGCCAACGATTGTGGGACGGCTCCGAAGCGGGAAAGGAGGCAGAAGCATTCACCATCGTCGGCGTGCTTGGTGGGGTGAAACAAGCGGGGCTCACGGAAAACGAAGCCCAAGGCGCGATTTATTACCCCTACGCCTTCCGCATCGGCAGCGGCTTCTTCATCGCCGTCCGAACCAACCTGCCACCGGAATCGTTCGCGTTGGCGTTGCAGAAGGTGGTTCGACAAATCGACGCCGACGTGCCGGTCAGTGATGTTCGCTCAATGGACGCTCGCATTGCCGACAGCCTGGTCGCTCGTCGGACACCGGCACTGCTGGCCGGCCTCTTCTCGGGGATAGCCCTGTTGCTCACGTCCATCGGTACCTATGGAGTGCTGAGTTACGCCGTGGCGCAGCGCCGCCGTGAGATCGGCGTACGCATGGCCCTGGGTGCGCGGCCGGACCAGATTCGCGGGCAGTTTCTATGGCTCGCATTGCGCCTGCTGGCCGCCGGCACGATCTTTGGGATGATCGGAGCCTGGATGGCTGGTCAAGCCATGCGGGCAGTTCTGTTTCATGTGCCCGCCCACAGTCCTGCAATACTCACCGGTTCGGCTGCGGTGATCGCTGCTATCTGTTTCTCCGCTTGCCTCCTACCAGCGCGGCGGGCTGCCCGGGTATCCCCTGTTCAGGCTCTTGCCGATCAGTAGTGACTGGATCTGACCTTCCGACCCGCTTGTGAACGCGAACGACCTCAGCGACGTAGAGGATGAATCCTCGTCGCCCAGCGTTTAGGAACGTGCGACATTCACTTGGCTGTATCACATCATTCTGCTCTCGGAATGCGGGATCACGGCGGATGGGAGGGTCGGGTTCGGCATCTGCCATTGAGGTAGGGCGGTCGAGGAAATGATGGGCGTGAAGCGGGCGGCGATCCGGCGATTCACCTCGAAGACGCCAGGCTTGGCCTCGCCTTTCACGACGCGGCGGTAGGCGTGCGCCGTACTCGTCGAAACATGACCGCGTAGCCGCGGAACAGGCGGTTCACCGAAGATTCCATCTTTCTTGATCTGATCTCAAAGCACTTATCCCCCATCCCGCCCGCGGCCCCGGCCTCCTGATGTTACCGTCGCCTCGGGAGGACCCATGCGCCAGACGATTCTTGGAAAACTTTCTGCGTGTCCGCCGCCGTTACCTGGCTCGCGCCGCATCTCCGCCAGGCAAAACTGGGAACGATAAACGCCATGACCCAATCGGACGTGCCCCGGCGTGCAAAACCCGCGTTTTGCTACGATGGCCTCCATCGGGCACTCTCGATTACGACTTGTCGGTACGAATCGGGCTTTGTACGAGTAGGCGTCGATCCGCGGCACTCTGGGCGTGGGCCCTGGGGTCTGCGCGTTGATGCACCTGGCCCTCGAAGGCCTACCAGGAGTGCTTACGCCAATTGATTTTGGGCAATTTGGTCATAGGAGGTGGCGGCTCCACCAGCGGCTCGGACGCCGACTCCACACCGCGAGCCGGCTCTGCTGTCTCCAGCGCACAAGCAGGCTTTTTCGCTGCCGTCGATTCGATAGCCTTGGCCTCTTGATCCTTCGCAAGCCTCTCTCTCCATCCAGGTCTCGCATAAGGCACCATGAAAGCGAGCAAGTCTGGGTTCCCTTGAGCGGCTACCATGCCCTCTTCCAGCAACGCCTTCCATTTCTCATAGGAAAGCTTGCCCCGCCTTTCAGCCTCGTCGGCATTGGCGCGAATCTCCCGCAGCCTATTCCAGGCCGGCCCGG
>DATJYJ010000468.1:0-15290 GCA_035578025.1 Verrucomicrobiia bacterium | reverse complement strand
GAAGAGCGGGAGGCGGCCGTACCAGTCGAGCTTTTCGTGCAGGCGGACCACTTCGCCCACGATGATCGTGGCCGGCGGCTTCATGCCGGCGGTGAGCGCGGGCAACGTGGCCAGCGTGCCGATGGCGGTCTCCTGGTCCGGCCGGGTGGCCCAGCGGACCGCCATGGCCGGCGTACCGGGCGCGCGTCCGCGAGCGATCAGCTCGCGCGCGATCTGCGGAAAGGTAGTCAGCCCCATGAAGATGACCAGGGTTTCGGCGTGGCCGACTTTGTCCCAGTCGATCTTGTCCACGGCGTGCCCGGTGACGAACGTGACGGCGCTGGTGTGCTCGCGATGCGTGAGCGGGACTCCCGTATATGCCGCGATGCCGAGCGGGGTGCTGACGCCGGGAACGATCTCGAATGGAATGCCGGCCTCGGCGAGTGCCTCGGCCTCTTCGCCGCCGCGGCCGAAGAGGAACGGATCGCCGCCTTTCAGCCGCACCACGGTAAGGCCGCGGCGCGCGCGCTCCACCAGCATGGCGCCGATCTCCTCCTGGGTGAACTGGTGGACGGATTTCTTCTTGCCGACGTAGACGCGCTCCGCCGATGCGGGCGCGAGATCGAGCAGGGCGTGGGGGGCGAGGTGATCGTAGAGAATCGAGTCGGCCTGCTGGAGGATGCGCCGCCCTTTCACGGTGATCAACTCGGGATCGCCGGGCCCTGCGCCCACCAGGTAGACTCTCCCCTTCACTTACCCGTACACTGCCTCCAGGATTCTGTCCGCGCCCTTGCGGAGCAACTCGGCGCCGAGCCTGACGCCCACCGCCGCGGCATCGGCCAGCGGCCCCCGATCTTCGCCCCGGATAAGCTCCACACCATCGGGCGAGGCCACGATCGCGGTCACCTTCACATGTCCGTCCACCACCGTGGCGTAGGCGCCGATCGGCACCTGGCAGCCGCCGCCCAGCGCGCCCAGCACGCCGCGCTCGGCGAGCACCGCAGCGTGGGTCGGCGCGTGGTCGAGCGCGCGGCAGGCATCGAAGCCGGCGCCGCCGGCGCGCGTTTCGATGGCCAGCGCGCCTTGTCCGACGGCCGAGCACATGCGATCCGGATCCAGAATTTCCACGATCCGGTCCGCCAACCCCAGCCGCTTCAATCCGGCGGCTGCGAGCACGATGGCGTCGTACCGGCCTTCATCGAGCTTGCGTATGCGCGTGTCCAGATTACCGCGAACCGATTCGATCGCCAGGTCCGGCCGCAGTTTGCGCAGTTGCGCCGCGCGGCGCAGCGAGCTCGTCCCGATCTTGGCGCCCGCCGGCAGATCGGCGAGCCGTTTTCCCAGCACCGCGTCGCGCGGATCTTCGCGCTCCGGCACCGCGGCCAGCACCAGGCCCGCCGGCAGCTCGGTCGGCAGGTCCTTCAGCGAGTGCACGGCGAGGTCGGCGCGCCCGTCGAGCAGCGCCTCTTCGATTTCCTTGGTGAACAGACCCTTGGTGCCGACTTTCGCCAGCGGCACGTCGGTGATCTTATCTCCGGTGGTCTTGATGATCTCGATGCGGCACGCGTGTCCCAGGGCGCGGAGTTGAGTCTCCACCCAGCGGGCCTGCCACAGTGCGAGCTGCGATCCGCGCGATGCGATGACCAGCATGTCAATCCTGGAGATGAAACGCCTTTCGTATGGCCGCGATCACGTGCGCGCCGTCGGGTTTGCCCGCCTGCGACCGCAGCTCCGAAATCGGCCCGTGAGCGATCTTATTGATGATACCCCGCGTGAGCGCTTCCAGCGCTTCTTCCTGCTGCTCGGTGAACGGACCGAAGCGCCGGCGGGCCTTGTCCAGCTCGCCGGTGCGGATCTGCTCGAGCTGCTCCTGAAGCCCCACGATGGTCGGCGTGACCTCGGCCACCTTCAGCCGTGCCATCATGCGCTCGACTTCCTCGGCGACCATCTTCTCGGCGTGATCCGCTTCCTTGGCCCGCTCGCGCAGGTTGGAGTTGACCACCTCCTGCAGATCGTCGATGTCGTAGAGGAAGACGTTGTCCAGGTCGTTGACCGCGGGCTCGATATTGCGCGGCACCGCGATATCGATGAGGAACATCGGCCGGTTGCGGCGCGCGGTGATTACGCGCTGCATTTCGTCCTTATGAAGGATGTAGTGCGGCGCGCCGGAGCTGGCGATCAGGATGTCCACCTCGGGCAGGAGCGAGGTGAAGCGGGTGTATTCGACCGGCGTGCCCTGGAACAGCTCCGCCATCTCCACGGCGCGCTCGTGCGTGCGGTTGGTGACGAAGACGTGCGAAGCGCCGCTGCGGCGCAGGTGGCGCGCGGCCAGCTCGCTCATCTTGCCCGCGCCGACGATCATCACGGTGCGGTTATCCAGCGTGCCGAAGATTTTGCGGGCCAGCTCGACCGCGGCGTAGCTGACGGAGACGGCCATCTGGCCGATGCCGGTTTCCGAGCGCACGCGCTTGGCCACGCTGAAGGCGCGTGTCAGCAGCCCTTCCAGCCACCCGCACACCGATCCGCATTCCTTGGCCGCGGCGTAGGCCGACTTGAGCTGTCCCAGAATCTGGGGCTCGCCGACGACCATCGAATCCAGGCTGGCGGCGACGCGAAACAGGTGGTGGATGGCGTCGCGGCCTTCGTGGCGGTAGAGGTGCGGGCCGATGGAATCGGCGGAGACGGCTTTGTGGTCGGCGAGGAAGCCGTCGACGATGGCCTGCGGGTCGGCGGTATCGTCGGTGGTGAGCGTGATCTCCACGCGGTTGCAGGTGGAGAGGATCACCGCTTCGCTCACGCCCGCGCGCGACCGGAGATCGGCGAGGGCGCCGGCCAGCGAATCTTCCCGGAAGGCAAGGCACTCGCGCACTTCGACGGGCGCGGTCTTGTGGCTCACTCCGGTGGTCAGCAGCTTCATGGCTTGAAGAGGATCGAGCCCAGCCGCGCGTGGGCGGCCCACGTGATCGCGGAAAAGCCGACCACGGTCAGGGTCATGATCGCGGCCTTGCGCCCGCGCCATCCGACGGTGACGCGCAGGCAGATCATGGCCAGGTACACGCCCCAGGTGAAGAAGGAAATGGCGATCGCGGGCTGGCGGATCCAGTCGGCCTGCAGCGACATGAAGGCCCACGTGCTGCCGGCAATCACGCCGAGCGTAAACAGCACGAATCCGAGACCCATGAATTTCGAGATCAATTCATCCAGGGTGCCCAACGCGGGCAGACGATAGTAGAATTTTCGGGGCTTTTTCGCCTTGAGCTCGCGCTCCTGGTAGAGATACAGGAGCGAAGCGCCGGAGGTGAGCACCAGCGCCGCGATGCCGAGCAGCACGAGCACGATGTGCACCGTGAGCCAGGCGCTCTTGAGAAGCGGGCTGGACCAGCCGCCGACGGGGTTGCCGAAGGTGGAGACCAGAGCCATCACGAACACCAGGGGAAAGATGAAGACGCTGAGGCTCTCGACCTTGTAGCGCAGGTGGACGCCCAGATAGATGATGACCACGAGAAAGGCGCACATCGAGAGAGTCTCGTAGAAATTGGTGATCGGGCAGTGGTTGCTGGCGATCCCCTCTTCGACGATGGACACGAAATGGAAGACGCTGCCGAGGGTGAAGGCGCCGAGCGCGACGCGGAAGAGATGCTCGCGCCGCCGCACCAGGGTGAGGATCGCGTGCAGCAGGCCGATAGAGTACAGCGCCGCCGCCACGCGCAGCCAGATGATGCTCATTTCAGCCATGGGCGTCTGGGTTTGTTCGTAACCCCCAGTATAACTTGGGGGATATGGGGGGTTACGGCGACGCGTTTGGGGGTGGCGGGAGAGTTTGATGGGGGGCGAGATCCGTTACACTGGGTGCCGATGAACCATCGACGGGCCTTCCTGCAGACCACGCTCTCCGGACTTGCCGCCGCGCAGGCCTCTGGGCAGGGCACCGAAAACGACCGCCAATACTGGCTGCGCACGATGTCCAAGATCGCCGAGCCCGTGTTGACGAACCTGGCTGCCGGAACGCTGAAGCGCAACATGCCGGTCGAGTGCGTCACCGGCAATGTGGAGGACCGCCGGAAGTACACGCACCTGGAAGCCATCGGGCGCCTGCTCAGCGGCATGGCACCCTGGCTGGAAGTCGTGCTGGATTCCGGCCCCGAGCGCGATCTGCAACAGCGATACGCGGACCTCGCCCGCCGCGCCATCCGTTCCGCTTGCGACTCCGCGTCGCCCGACTTCCTCAATTTCCACGAGGGCTCGCAGCCGCTGGTGGATTGCGGCTTCCTGGCCCAGGCGCTGCTGCGCGCGCCGAACGAGCTTTGGAAGAAGCTGGACTCCGCGACCCAGAAAAACCTGGCTGCGGCATTGATCTCATCGCGCGTGATTACGCCCGGGCAGAACAACTGGCTGCTGTTCGCGGCCACGGTCGAGGCGGCGCTGGCGACGATGGGCGAGCGCTACGACGCCATGCGGATCGATTACGCCGTGCGCGCGCACCAGCAGTGGTATGTGGGCGACGGCCTCTACGGCGACGGTTCGCGGTTCCATTGGGACTACTACAACAGCTTTGTGATCCAGCCGATGCTGCTCGATACGCTGCGGGCGATCGCGCCTTACAGCCGGGCGTGGCAGGGCATGCATCCAGATATTCTCGCGCGGGCCAAACGCTATGCGGCGATTCAGGAGCGCCTGATCTCACCGGAGGGCACCTTTCCGGCGATCGGCCGCTCCATTTGCTACCGCACGGGCGCGATGCAGGTGCTGGCTCAGATCGCGCTGATGGGCGAGCTGCCGGCGCCGCTCACGCCGCCGCGGGTGAGGGCCGCGCTGACCGCCGTCATGCGCCGCCTGCTGGAAGCGCCGGGCACATTCGATTCCAACGGCTGGCTGACCGTAGGCTTCTGCGGCCACCAGCCGCACCTGGGGGAGAGCTACATCTCGACCGGAAGCCTGTATCTGTGCGCGGCCGCGTTTCTGCCGCTCGGGCTGACGCCCGGCGATCCCTTCTGGAACGGGCCCGCGGAAGACTGGACGTCGCGGCGGATCTGGCGCGGCGAGGATGCGGCAGCGGACCACGCGATTGCGGGGTGAGGCACCGCGATGAAGTTTGAAGTCGTTGGCCTCATTTCCAACATCTCGGTGATTGCGGCCGGACCGGGCGTGCGCGTTCGGAAGTATCTCAACAAGGCCTACGGCCAGGGCCGGTGGAGGAAGATGAAGGGAATCGCCAGGGTGAGGTTGCCGAACGGCGCTATCCGCTGCGTCGAGCTACACTGGTACCAAGCCCACGGAATAGGCAAGAGGGACATGAAGATCAAGCGCTATTTGGCGGCATCATGAGAGCTCCAGGAAAACCGTTCGCGGTCTGCATCGACGATGGCGGCTATCGTGCCTCACTGATTTCGGGGAAGGTCTATCGCCTGATTGCGGATCCGGTAGCCGCGAAAGACGACCTGGTGCGGATCGTCGACGAGAGCGGCGAGGATTATCTATACCACAAGAGCCAATTCGTGTTCGTAGATTTCCCTCCGGCTGTGAGGAGAAAGATCCTCGCGTCACAGGGCGCAGCCTGAGAACGCTCGCTACCGCTCTACCGGCACGCCGGCTTCTGAGAGTGCTCGCACCACGTCCGCTGGCTTCAACCGCGTAGCGTCGTACTCTACTTCCACCGCGTCGAGCGCCGGCGCGAGCTTCAGTTTCTGTATCCCGTAGATGGCGTGCGCGGCGGCCAGATGCGGAAGCGTCGCGTCGTCGAGGGGCTTCTGGAGGCGGAAACGGATGTGAACTTTGGTCATGGCGAATCCACAGGATACAATGACGCTATCGTCGAATTCGACCAGGTCGTCTTCTCGTACGGGCACGTCGAAGTTCTGCACGAGATTTCGTTCCGGTTGGAGCGCGGCCAGATCGTCGGCCTGCTGGGGCCGAACGGCGCCGGCAAAAGCACCACCATCAAGATCATCGCGGGCATCCACGCCCACCGCAGCGGAAACGTGCGGGTGGCCGGCCTGCCGCTTCCCGAGCGCGCCATCGATGTCAAACAACGCATCGGCTACGTGCCCGAAGCGGCCATGCTCTTCGAGACTCTCACCGGGCAGGAGTTCCTCGAGCTTTGCGGGCGCCTCCACGGCGTTGAAGAGGACACGCTGCAGGCGCGCATCGCCGGCATCCTGGAGACCTTCAGCCTGTCCAGCGACCGCGTCCTGCGCCTCGACGCACACTCCAAGGGCATGCGCCAGAAGATTCTGATTGCCGCGGCGCTGCTCCACAACCCCGATCTCATTCTGCTCGATGAGCCGCTCTCCGGCCTCGACGTCAACGCCGCCATCCTCGTCAAGGACCTGATCGCAGCGCTCGCCGCGGAAGGCAAGACCATCCTTTACAGCTCGCATGTGCTGGACGTGGTGGAGAAAATCTGCGATCGCGTCCTCATCATCCACCAGGGCCGGCTTATTGCCGACGGCTCCGCCGAAGGCCTGAAGGAATCCACCAAACAAACCACGCTTGAGGACGTATTTCGCGTGCTGACCAATTCCGCGAACGTGGACCCGGGAGTGGGCCGGATCGTCTCGGTCCTGCGGTCATGAAACGCCTGCTGCGCGGTCCCGCGGCGGAACGGATGCTGGCGGCGGCCGGAATCGACGCCTTGCGCTACTGGCTTCTGCTCGATCTCTTCACCGAGCTCGCCGATCGCCGCGAGATCCTCAACCAACTGGGCCGCGACGGGATCACGCTCAAGATTTCGAGCTGGATGTTCGTCTTCGTTGGCGGACTGGCGTGCCTCGGGTTTTTGCGCCACCCACCTTCCGCCCTGACATTCCTGGGAGCTTTTGCACTGATCACCGCCCTCATGCTGGGGTGCATTCTGATCTCGGAAGCCGGCAACAGCCTGGTCAATCCGGTAGAAGCGCTGGTTCTGGCGCACCAGCCGATCGAAGGCGCGACCTACACCGCGGCCAAGCTGACGCACCTGCTGCGCGTGGTCGGGTACCTGGCGCCGGCTCTCAACGCGATACCGGCGCTGGCCTCATTCTGGATTCTCAAAGAGCCCTTCTGGTATTACCCGGCGATCCACCTGGCCGCGACCTACGTGGCCGGCCTGCTGACCGGCCTGTTCGCCTGCGCGCTCTTCGGATGGCTGCTGCGATTCTTTCCGGCAGCCCGGCTGAAATCCGTGGCACAAATTGTCGAGGCACTGCCGTTCCTGGCCGTGATGTTTGCCGGCCAGATCTGGAATGTGACCGCGGCGCGGATCGGCGCCTGGATGCCTGAGGGAAGCGGGCTGCGACTGTACTGCTCCATCGCTCTGCCGATTCTCGCCGCCGCCATTGTGCTGACAGGCGTGTGGGCGCTCTCCGGCGATTACATGATCCGCGTCTCCGGCCTAGTACACGGCGGCGGAGGCGGGCGCGTGAAATCGCGGCGATCCCCGGCCAGCGACATCGTTGCCCGCTGGTTCGGCGGTCCGCCCGCAAGGGCCGGCTTCGCCTATACGGCGCGCTTGATGCGCCGCGATTGGGCATTCCGCCGCCAGTTGATCGCGATCGTGCCCCTCATGATTTCGGCCGGCGTGATGCTGGGCCAGGGCGGAGCCATCGACCCGTTCTCAGGCCGGTTCAGCGCGGTTCACATTGTTCCGCACCTGTTCGGTGTGGCATTGTTCCTGGTTGCCATCGCGATCGTTTACGGCGGCGATCACAAAGGCTCCTGGGTATTCCTGCTGGCCCCCTCGGGTGTGTTCGCGGGCTTTGCGCGCGGCGTGTATGGCCTGCTGTGGTTCGCGATGATCGGAGTGCCGCACGCGGTCCTCCTCGCGGTTCTCGTGTGGCTTTGGCCGCTTTCTCACGTGGTGCTGTGGGTTGTGTTCAGCCTGTCGGTCGCTTCGCTCTATCTGGGGATGGTGCTCCGCCTCATCGACGGCATCCCTTTTTCGAAACAGCCGGTGACCTCGCGGGGAGTCTACTTCATGGGAATCATGATGGGCGGCGCAGTGGCGATTTCGATGGCCGTGGGTCTTCAATACCTGATCGTGTTCCGATCGGTGTGGATGGTTGCTGCGGTGACCGGGGCGCTCCTGGCCGCCGCCGGAATAGTCACGCGCGCCTCGCTTGCGGCGTTTGCCGTCGCGATGCGATTCAACCTGGGCCTGGAATCCGCGGAGACGGGGACCATTTACACCGAGATCGAGGCATAGGCTACTTCAGCGTCCCCAGATAATTTCCGTACCCCACGACGCAGGTGGAGAGCACCAGCACGAAGATGCTCACGGTCAGCCACGCCTTGGTCCTGCCGCTGGCGCCGCGCCATTCGTGCAGCGCGATGCCCCACAGAGTGCTGAAGATGATGATGCTCGCCATGTGCAACGTCCAGCTCGAGAACTTGTACGCGCCCATCTGGGTCTCGCCCATGGTGTAGAAGAAGAACTGGAAATACCAGGTGGTACCGGCCAGGGCGCTGAACAAGTAGTTGCTGAGCATCGGCGCCTTGGTCATGCGCGAGCTGAAGTACTCGTGCCCGCTGCGATTGCGGAAGTTCAGCGTCACGCACCAGATGAAGTTGGTGGTGAACCCGCCGAGCAGCACGGGAACCAGCACCGGCAGCCCCTGCCAGAGCATGGAGGTGCCGTGCTTGAGGGCCAGTGCCTTGATGGGATCTCCGGCGCGCAGCCCGTACGAAAAACACGCGCTCATGACGCCCGAGAACGTCCCCACCAGCAGGCCCTTCTTGAGGTTGAACTCCTTGATCACCTCCTGCTTCTGCTCGGGCGACATCTCGCTTTCCTTAGAGGTTCCGGCCTTGCCGGCAAACGCGATTCCGGTGAGGCAGACCGCCACGCCCAGCAGAATCACCCGGCCGGACAGCGTTCCCACCACGTTGGTCAGGAACACGCCGTCGAAGATGGGCGGCATCAGGGTGCCGAACGCGGCGCAATAGCCGAGCGCGATGGCCATGCCCAGCGACATCCCGAGATACCGCATGGTCAGCCCGAATGTCAGGCCGCCCATGCCCCACATCATGCCCCAGAAGTAGCACCACAGCAGGGTCGAGCCCGGCGCTTCCCGCAGCACTCCGACCAGGTCGCTGGTCATGTGAAGGCCCATGACCCAGGGGGCGATGATCCAACTGAAGAAGCCGCCTACCAGCCAGTAGGTCTCCCAGCTCCAGCGCTTGACGCCGCGGAACGGAACATAGAAACTGCCGGATGCGAGGCCGCCCAGCCAGTGGAAGATGACACCCAATAAGGGATTCGGATCCATTGAATGCTCATGGTAGCGCACGCGCCGCGGCGTTCGGCCAGCTATAATGCGTTTCGAATAGCGAAACCGAGGTCCATGAAGACTTCCAACCACAGCCGGTACCTGGTCAAGAGCCTGGTGCATGCCTCGCGCGTCCTCGAGGCCTTTCAATCCGCCGGCGACGTGCTTCGCCTGCGCGACGTGGTCATGCGCACGGGATACAACAAGGGCATGTGCTTCCGCCTGCTCTATACGCTGCATCAGTGCGGATTTCTGGACAAAGTCGGCGAGAATCACTACCGCCTGGCCAGCGAAGTCCGCCGCCGCCGGCTCTACCGTATCGGCTATGCCGCGCAGGGGCAGGACACGTCGTTCGATCGCGAGGTGCGCACCAGCCTGACCCGCGCCGCCGAACGCGAGCACGTCGAGCTGATCACGGTGGATAACCGCTACCAGCCGAAAATCGCCCTGCGTAGCGCGGACTATCTGATCAAGGAGCAGGTGGATCTCGTGATCGAGTTCCAGACCGACGAAGGCATCGCGCCGGCCATCGCCAGCAAGTACCTGGAAGCCAACATTCCCTTCATCGCCATCGATATTCCGCACCCGGGCGCCACGTATTTCGGCGCCAACAACTACCAGGCGGGCCTGATGGCCGGCCACTACCTGGGCCGCTGGGCGAAGAAGCACTGGAGCGGCGAGATCGACGAGATTCTGCTGGTGGAGCTGCACCGTGCCGGATCGTTGCCGCGCGCCCGCATGCGCGGCATCCTCACAGGGATCGGCGAGGTCATCCGCGTCCCCGACCGCTGCCGCACGGTGAGCGTCGACGGCGACGGACAGTTTCAGACCGCGCTCGAGCGCGTCCGCAAACATCTGCGCGAGAGCAAGGCCAGGCACGTGCTCGTCGGCGCCGCCAACGACCCCAGCGCACTGGGCGCCATCCGCGCTTTTGAGGAGGCTGGGCGGGGAAGCGATTGCGTGGTTGCCGGCCAGAACGCCGAGCCGGAAGCCCGTGCCGAGCTGCGCAATCCGGGCACGCGCCTCATCGCCAGCATCGCGTACTTTCCCGAAAAATACGGAGACGGATTGCTGCGGCTGGCGCTCGACATTCTCTCGCGCAAGGCAGTGCCGCCCGCGGTGTTCACCAGCCACCAGGTGATTACCACCGACAACGTGGATCACTTCTACCCCAACGACAGCCTGCTCGCGGTGCCGGGGTAGAATACACCCATGTTGAAACTTCTCGTGTTGTGTCTATGCGGCCTGCTGATGGCTTCCGCGGCCGACTTGCCGACCCGCAAATACCTGAACCTGGCGGCGCTGAAGACCATGGTGGCCGCCGCCGAAGCCGAGGCTCAGAAGCGCAACGTGCAGGTCACCATCTGCATTATGGACGAGAGCGGCAATCTCCTCTTCCTGCAAAAGGCCGATGGCGCCACTTTAAACACCATCCAGTTCGCGCAGCGGAAGGCGCGCTACGCGGCCCTGTACGGGCGACCGTCGGCGGCGGCCGAAGAGTCGTTGAAGGGCGGCAATCTCGGCGTGCTGGTTTATCCGGACGGCTTCCCCAATCGCGGGGGGCTGCCGATCAAGGTGGATGGGAAGACTATCGGGGCCATCGCGTGCAGCGGCGCGGCGAGCGAGGTGGACGAGGCCATCTCGCAGGCGGCTATTGATGCGCTCCTAAAATAAGAAGGACGGGCCTTTCGGCCCGTCCCGCTAAAAGCTGACAGCTAATTGCTGAAAGCTAGAAGTAGAACTTCACCGCCAGCTCGATATTCCGCTCGCCCTGCGAACTGCGGATCTGTCCGAACAGCGACGAAGTGATGGTCTGAGACGCCGGGCTGTTGAAGGTCGGCGTGTTGAACAGGTTGAAGGCTTCGGCGCGCAGCTCGAAGTACTTCTTCTCGGTGACGCTGAACTGCTTGTGCAGCGAATAATCGAAGCGCTTCAAGCCGGGGCCGCGAACCACGCCGACTCCGGAATTGCCGAACGTGCCGGCCGTGGGAGCCGCGTAAGCGGAAGGATCGAGGAACAGCACGCCCGGCCCGATGTTATGCGGGTCGTTCGGCGTGCCGATCACATTGGCGCGGAAGCTGCGCGCGCCCGTGCCGGAAGGATCGCCGCTCATCTTGATGGTGAGCGGGAAGCCGGTATGCGCGGACACGATGCCGCCCATCTGCCAGCCGCCCAGGAGGGCGTCGACGCCGCGATTCCAGTTCGAGCCGAACTTCTTCTTGCGGCCGAACGGCAGGTCGTAGACGAAAGAGCCGACGAAGGCCACTTTAGTGTCGAAATACGTCGGACCCCATTCGTCGTAGCGGTCGTAGAGGTTCTGCATGTATGCCGACTGGCTGCCGGCCTGGCCGCCCTCGCCGTAGTAGCCGATGGAATCCGACCGGCCGTGAGACCACGTAAGCGAGAGCTGGTACTCCAGACCCATGGCGAAACGCTTGCGCAGCGAGGTCTGCATCCCGTCGTACTTCTGGTTGGCGCAGGAGCAGGTGCCGGAGATCTGGCTGATGTCATTCTGCAGGGTTGGGTTGCCGCCAAGATACGGGCTGTTCACCAGTTTCCCGCCGATGATCTGCTTCTGCAGGTAGGGCATGGCGACCATCAGGTGGGTGCCATGCTGACCGACATAGCCGACCGTCAGCACGTTGGCCGAGGGCAACTGGAACTCCGCAGTCAGGTTCCACTGCTGCACTACCGCGGGACGGACGCCGGGATCCCAAAGCCGGATGGTCGCATTGTGGAACGGATCCGGGTTGTTCAATCCGTAAAGGCCTTGATCGAGGGTACTGCCGGGCAACAGATAGGCCGGTGTGTTGTAGAGCGTGGTGGTCTCGGCGGCCAGCGGGGGATTCAGGGGCAGCCGGAGGTTGGTGCCGGTGCCTTCCAGGAATGAGGAAATGGTGTAAGCGCCGCGAAAGACCATCTTCTTACCCCAGATATTCGGCGTGTAGGCAAAGCCGACGCGCGGCTGAAAGTCCTTCTTATAGGCGTTATAGAGCGCCCGGCTGTTTCCGTTCTGGCCGGCGTACTGCAACTGGCCGCTGAACAGGCCGAAGTTGACCTGGCGGTCGCGGATTTCGATGAGCGGGGTGTGATACTCCCAGCGGAGGCCCAGGTTCAGCGTGAGGCTGTCGGTAACCCGCCAATCGTCCTGGAAGTAGAAGCCCCAAATGGTGCTGCGCTGGCCCCAGGTGCCATTGCTGAGCCCGCGGCCGTAATCGGTTGGCAGGCCGAGAATGAAGTCGGCCTCGCCGACCTGCTTGCCGGCCGGATTGATGCCGTTCGCCGCCGTGAACCGGCCGCTGTAGTTCATGTAGCCGGTGCGACCGTTGTTGCCGGCATAGAAGAAGTTCTGCTGCTCGCGCAGAATGTTGAAGCCGGTCTTCATCAGGTGACGGCCGCGGGTGATGGTCACGTTGTCCGCGTAGTGGTAGGTGGTGGCGGCAAACAACTGCTGCGTACCGACGTTGGCGTTGCCCAGGCTTGTGGTGTATGCGAAGCCCTGGAGCGAAAGCAGGCCGGATCCGGCATTGGCCATACCCAACTTAGCGGCAATATCGCCCGCGCCCTTATCCTGGCCGCCGTTGTTGAGCATGATATTGTTCACGCCCGCGCGAGCTTCGTTCACCAGTGTCGGGCTGAAGGTGCGCGTCCAGTTGACGACGCCGTTCTGGAACGGGGCGATGTTGAAGCTGTTGTAAAGGAACGGGGCGGTATTGACGCCGGGGGTATCCTGGCGGCCATTGGAGTACCGCGCGCTCAGGTCGTCCTTCGAAGTTGCCTTGTAGTCCACCTTAACGTCGCCCTGGTCGGAATTGATGTAGCTCGACGAGGTGTAGAAGTAGTTGGCGTCGGTGACCACGGTCTGCGGACCCGAAGGCAGCGGATAAAGAGCCTGGTTTGCGAACAGGTTCTTGATCACCGGGTTGAACAGGCTAATCGGAATCTGGTTGTTGGGGAACGGGGCGCGCGCGCCGGTGGTCGTGTCAACCGAGTAAGGGTTATAGAGTTGAATGCCCCCAGCGACCCCGGAGTAGGCGGAATTCAGGAGGTTGGAGAAATCGCCCTGCCGCCAGGAAGCAGGCATCACGGTAGTGGCAGAAACGGCCGGCGGGGTGGCGCGACGCAGGCCCTGGTAGTCGATGAAGAAGAACAGCTTGTCCTTGCGGACGGGTCCGCCCAGAACACCACCGAACTGGTTCCAGCGGATCGGCGAGCGGAAGTTTTGCCCCACGGTCCAGTTCCGTGCCCAGTTGTTGGCGTTGAGCTTGTCGTTGCGGAAGTACTCGAAGACATCGCCATGGAATTCGTTGGTGCCCGACTTGATGACCACGTTGATGATGCCGCCCTGGAAGTTGCCGAACTCTGCGGACGCATTGTTGGTGATCATCTTGAATTCCGCGATGGCGTCCAGGTTCGGCTGATAAGACGAGAGGTTATCCGTGGTCTGGTTGTTGTCCACGCCGTCCAGCAGAAAGTTGTTGCCTTCTTTCCGGTTACCGTTTACGTAGGGACGGCCGCCGCCCGTGGTGCGCTGACCGTTGTTGAAGCTTGACGGGTCCGTGGCCATGACGCCCGGCGCCAGCAGAGTCAGCGCGATGGGATTGCGTGTCACCAGTGGCGTGTTGACGATGGTCTGCGAAGTGATGACCGAGCCCACCTGCGTGGTGTCGGTTTGCAGCAGAGCGCCTTCCGCGGTTACCGTGACCGTTTCCGATACGCCGCCGATCACCATGCTGACATCGACGCGAGCGCGCTGGTTGACCTCGAGTGTCAACGATGGCTGCACCGATGTCTTGAAACCCTTGGCTTCGATTTTCAAAGAATACGTTCCAACCGGGAGGCGCGGAAAACTGTAAATCCCGTCCTCGTTACTTGCCGTTGGCCACTCGGTGCCGCGGTCCAGGTCCTTGGCAGTGACGCTGGCTCCCACGATGGCGCTTCCCGATGGATCCGTGACGCGGCCGGTTATGCCGGCGCTCACTTCCTGTCCACTGACAATCCATGGACTTAGGCACAATAGCGCAATAATCCCAACTAGTGTAATTTTCTTCACAACTCCCCCTTTTTTCGCCGCTGGCCCTCGCACCCGTTTGCGTTGGAGCACGGCGGAAGCTCCAACAGAAGTGTTTCGACTCCTGTTGTTGGATAAGTATAACTCTGGATAGCGGCTAAAACCACCTTTTTGTTGCGAAACCGAGGTTAATGCGTTGACGCCACGGCCACTACGAGTTGACCCCGGTGGCGAGCATGCCGCCGTCCACGACGATGCACTCGCCGGCCATATAGCTCGCGGAATCGGACGCCAGCAGCAGCGTGGCGCCGACCAGTTCCTCGGGCTTGCCGAAGCGCCGCATCGGCGTGCGCACCAGGAATTCCCGCCCGCGTTCGGTGCCGTCCAGCAGTTTGGCGTTGATCTCGGTGGGGAAGACGCCGGGCGCCAGGGCATTCACCGCGATGCCGTCCTTGGCCCATTCCTGCGCGAGGCTGCGGGTCAGCGACAGAACCGCCGCCTTGGAAGCCGCATACGCCGCCACCTCGAGCAGGCTCACGAACGAGGTTAGCGAGGCGATGTTGATGATGCGCCCGTGTCCGCTCTCCGCCAGCGGCCGGTAGAAGGACTGGCAAGCGCGCAGCACCCCCGTCACGTTGATGTCGAGAATGCGCTGCCAGTCGGCCTCGGACACTTCGCTGGTCGGTTTGCGCTGAATCTGCCCCGCCGCGTTGACCAGGATATCGACGCGCCCCAGCGCCTTCAAAGTGGTGTCCCGGAATTTGTCCACGGACAGGCGATTCTGCACGTCGACCACCTCGCGGATCGTGCGCCGGCCTTTTGCCTCGATCTCGCTTGCCACCTTGTCCACGAAATCAGCCCGCCGGCCCCCCGCGACCACGTCGGCGCCGGCATCCGCCAGACCGAGAGCCAGCGTTTTTCCGATGCCCGAAGTGCCTCCGACTACCACCGCCACGCGGCCGGACAGATCAAACATGTTGGGAACAGGATTCGTCATAGTCAACCCTACATTATCGTTCGGACAATCACGTTCCCGCACCTTTTCCCCGGGCGGACGC
>DATJYJ010000467.1:0-19672 GCA_035578025.1 Verrucomicrobiia bacterium | reverse complement strand
CTGCTACCAGGATTCGCCGCGGCGCGCCCACTCCATCGCGGCGCAGGGCGGCATCAACGCCGCCAAGAACTACCACAACGACGGCGACAGCATCTACCGCCTGTTCTACGATACGGTGAAGGGCGGCGATTTCCGCGCCCGCGAATCCAACGTCTACCGGCTGGCGCAGATCAGCGTCAACATCATCGACCAGTGCGTGGCGCAGGGCGTGCCCTTCGCGCGGGAATATTCGGGATACCTGGATAACCGCAGCTTCGGCGGAGCGCAGGTCTCGCGGACCTTCTACGCCCGCGGGCAGACGGGCCAGCAGTTGCTGCTGGGCGCGTACCAGGCACTGGAGCGGCAGATCGGCGTGGGCCAGGTGGAGATGCACGACCGCTGCGAAATGCTGGACCTGATCGTGATCGACGGGCGCGCGCGCGGCATCGTGACGCGCGACCTCAGGACGGGCAAGATCGAGAGCCACCTTGGGGACGCGGTGGCGCTGGGCACCGGCGGCTACGGCAACGTGTTCTACCTTTCCACCAATGCCAAAGGCTGCAACACCACCGCGATCTGGCGCGCACACAAGCGCGGGGCGCTGTTCGGCAACCCTTGCTTCACGCAGATTCATCCGACGTGCATTCCGGTATCGGGCGAATACCAGAGCAAGCTGACCCTGATGAGCGAATCGTTGCGCAACGACGGCCGCGTGTGGGTGCCGCTCAAGTCTGGCGACAAGCGCGACCCCAGCCAGATTCCCGAGGCCGAGCGCGACTACTTCCTCGAGCGCAAGTACCCGAGCTTCGGCAACCTGGTGCCGCGCGACGTGGCCTCGCGCAACGCCAAGAGCGTGTGCGACGAGGGCCGCGGCGTGGGCGAGACCGGCCTGGCGGTGTTCCTGGATTTCCGCGACGCCATCCAGCGGCTGGGCGCCGGCGTCATCAAGGAGCGCTACGGCAACCTGTTCGACATGTACGAGCGCATCACCGGCGAGGACCCCTACAAATCGCCGATGCGCATCTACCCGGCCATCCACTACACCATGGGCGGGCTGTGGGTGGATTACAACCTTATGTCGACCATTCCGGGGCTGTACGTGATCGGCGAGGCGAACTTCAGCGATCACGGCGCCAACCGGCTGGGCGCAAGCGCGCTGATGCAGGGCCTGGCGGATGGCTACTTCGTCCTGCCGAATACCATCGGGGATTACCTCGCGAGCACGAAGTTCGACAAACTGGACGCGTCGCACTCGGCCGTAAAGGATGCCGAGGCCAACGTGGCTGCGATCACGAAGCGCCTGCTGGAGACCAAAGGCACGCGCAGCGTGGATTCGTTCCACCGCGAGCTGGGCAGGATCATGTGGGAATACTGCGGGATGGCGCGCAACGCCGAGGGACTGAAGCATGCGCTCGGCAAGATCCCGGAGATGCGCGAGCAGTACTGGCGCGACGTCCGGGTGTTAGGTGCGGGCGACGAGTTGAACCAGTCGCTGGAAAAGGCTGGGCGCGTGGCCGACTTCTTCGAGCTGGCCGAGCTGATGTGCCTGGACGCATTGGAGCGCAATGAAAGCTGCGGCGGTCACTTCCGCGAGGAGTACCAGACCCCCGAAGGCGAGGCCGCGCGCGACGACGAGCGCTATTCCTACGTGGCCGCGTGGGAATTCAAAGGCGTGGGGAACGCGCCCGCCCTCCACAAGGAACCGCTGACCTTCGAATACGTGCATCCGGCGCAACGGAGCTACAAGTAATGAGACTCACTCTCCACATCTGGCGTCAGCGAAATGCCCGCGAGCAGGGCAAGATGGTGCGCTACGAGTTGCCCGACGTCAACGAGCACATGTCCTTCCTGGAAATGCTCGACGTGCTGAACGAGTCGCTGATCGCTAAAGGCGAAGAGCCCGTGGCGTTCGATCACGATTGCCGCGAGGGCATCTGCGGCATGTGCGGCTGCATGGTGAACGGCGTGGCGCATGGCCCCCTGCCCGGCACGACCCTGTGCCAGCTTCACATGCGGCACTTCAAGGACGGCGACGAGTTGTACCTGGAACCGTGGCGCGCCAAGGCCTTCCCCGTGGTGAAGGACCTGGTGGTGGACCGCACGGCGTTCGACCGCATCATCGCGGCGGGCGGGTTCATTTCGGTTTCGACCGGCAGCGCGCCGGACGGCAACGCAGTCCTCGTTGCCAAGGAAGACGCCGAGCGGTCGATGGACGCGGCGGCGTGTATCGGTTGCGGCGCCTGCGTGGCGATGTGCCCCAACGCGGCGGCGGCCCTTTTTACCGGTGCCAAGATCGCGCACCTGGGCCTCCTGCCGCAGGGCCAACCTGAGCGGATGCAGCGCGCCGAGGCGATGGTGGCCCAGGCGGCCGCGGAAGGCTTCGGCTACTGCACCAACCTCGGCGAGTGCGAGGCCGTGTGTCCCAAGGAGATCAAGCTGGAAGTGATCGCGAGGATGAACCGGGACTTCCTGTCGGCAAGTTGGCGCGGAAGGTAACCCACTGGATTCAAAGCTTTTATCGAATTGAAGGCACCGAACGTTCGGTTCCTCACACTCCCACGGTACCGGTGGCAGTTGCACGTCTGCTCCGTGTAGCCCGCGAGGGACCCTAGCCTACAGGAAAAATTGAACCTATCATGGAGGAGCCTCGTTTCTCCTTATGGAAAACGAAGGCCATGGCAACCGCAGCGCTAGCTTTGGAGGTTCTGAACGGAACGGCTTCCGGCGGCGGGCTTGTCAACCCGGTGGCGACCATCCCCGGAGGCCGAAATCTGACGCAGAATAGCCTGGAAAATAGTCTGGTCGGGCGCTGTCTCAGCGGCGATGAAGCCGCGTGGGAGGAGCTTGTCCGCGTCCATACCCGCCAGGTCTACGGGCTCTGCTTCCGCTTCACCAATAGCACCCAGGAGGCGCAGGATCTGACCCAAGAGGTTTTCCTGCGCGTTTTCAAGACGATCCGGACCTTCCGCAGCGTGGAGGGCTCGTTTCATACCTGGCTCGCCCGGGTCACGCGTAACCTTTTGATCGACCACTATCGCCGAACGCGTCAGGAGCGGGTCACGGATTCGATCGAAGAGCAGTTGCCCATGCTCGAGGAAGAGGGAGCGGCCGCGGCCGCCCGGCCCGACCAGGCGGTCGCCGGCCGGGAAGCCAGCGAGATCCTTCAGGCGACCCTCCAGAAGCTGTCGCCGGATCTTCGCGAAGCGGTAATCTTAAGGGATTTGCAGGAAATGGAGTATCGGGATATCGCCCAGGTGTTGAATATCCCGGAGGGAACGGTCAAGTCGAGAATCAACCGGGGACGCGCCGAACTGGCGCGCCTCTTGCGCAAGCAGAAGCTGGCGTTATGAACTGCGCCGAGATCGAAATTCTGATCTGCGATTACGTGGACGGCACGCTGGCCCCGGCCGAAAAGGCCGAGGTCGAACGGCACCTTGCCGCCTGTTCCGCCTGCGCCGAGTTGGCCGCCGATTCCCGCGCTGCCGTCACGTTCATCGAGCGCGCTTCGGACGTTGAGCCGCCGCCAGAGCTGATCACGAAGATTCTGTTCGATGCCCCCTGGGCGCGTCACAAGCCCAAACCCAGCGGCGGGCTCGCCTGGTTGAAGGGGTGGTTCGGCCCCGTGCTTCGGCCCAAATTCGTGATGGGCGCGGCCATGACTATCCTGTCGTTTTCGATGTTTACCAGGTTCGTGACGCCCATCCGGCAGTTGAAGCCCAGCGATCTCAAGCCCAGTGAAGTATGGGCGTCCATCGAGCTGCACGCCAATCTTACCTGGGCGCGCACCGTGAAGTATTACGAAAACCTGAAAGTGGTTTACCAGATTCAAACCCTGCTGCGCGATTACCAGCAGCAGGTGGACGAGCAGAAGCCGGCCCCCGCCGATCAACGCAAGACCGACGACCGGAAGCTGCCAGTGAAAGCATTGCCTCCCGCGGGAGAACCTACACCAAAACCGCAGGGGGGATCGCAATAAGCGATCGAGTGAGGGATACCATGAACTGTCAAAATCATCCGGAAGTAGCGGCCACCGCTTATTGCCGCGCCTGCGGCAAGCCGGTCTGCGACCAGTGCCGCCGCGATGCCTGGGGAACCGTCTATTGTGCCGAACATGCACCCGCGCCGGCGCCCGTGCCGCCTGCCGCCGATCCCGCCGGCGCGCCCACGGGCGCTCAGGTCCCGCCTTCGCCGTATGCCGCCGGCCCAGCCGCGGCGCCCCCGAGCGGCTACGTCTACTCCGACGTATCTCCCGGTCTCGCCCTGTTCCTGGGCATGATCCCGGGCGTCGGCGCCATCTATAACGGCCAGTATGCCAAAGGCCTGCTGCACGCCATCATCTGGGGCGTCCTGGTGAGCATCATCAACTCGAACGCGGCCCATGGCATGGAGCCGATCTTCGGCATGTTGATCGCGGCGTGGATGGCCTACATGGCGTTCGAGGCCTATCACACCGCCCGCAAGCGCCGCCTCGGCGAGCCGGTTGACGAGTACTCCAGCATTCTCAACCTGCGCGGGTCGCACAACATCCCGATCGTGGCCATCGGCCTGATCGTGATGGGCGTCCTCTTCCTGCTGCACACGCTGAACCTGCTCGATTTCGAGTACGTGGTGCGCTATTGGCCCGTGCTGTTGATCGCCGCCGGAGTGTACCTGCTCTTCGGCCGCCTGAGCGGTAGGACTGGCGACCCGGAGGTCCGCCATGAGAGATAACCGCTCCCTGGTATGCGCCATCCGCGGCCCCGTCACATTGATCACGCTGGGCGTGCTGTTCGCCCTGAACAATTTCACGCCGTACGGGTTCGATAAGACTTGGCCAGTACTGCTGATCGTCTTCGGCCTGTTGAGCCTGGCGCGCCGCGGACTGGAGCCGGTGCCTTCGCCGCCGGCCCCCGGATTTCCGCCGCCTAATTTTCCGCCGTCTAACTTTCCGCCCCCTACGGTTCCGCCGCAGGGCGGCTACGCGCATAGCACCTACGCGCAATCGGGGCCCGCGAAGGGCGGATTCGGTGCCAGCGCGCCATCCAAGCCCGAGCCCGCGCCCGACACTACCCCGAAGGGAGACTCCGTATGAGGCGCTCGTTTACCGGACCACTGTTGCTGCTGATCATCGGCGGTGTCTTTCTGTGGCGCAATCTGCATCCGGAAACACCCATCTTCGATCTTGCCGCGCAGTACTGGCCGTTCCTGCTGATCGGCTGGGGATTGATTCGCCTGGTCGAGGTGCTCATCTGGCACCGCGAAGGCGGGGTCCGCGGCAGCTTCTCCGGCGGCGAAGTCCTGCTGGTCATCCTGATCTGCATCGTAGGCTCCGGCATCTGGACCGCCCACGAGCATCGCATGGGCTGGTGGTTCAACGACGTCGGGTTCTGGGGACAGCAGTACGATTACCCGGTGTCCGCCACCGCGCCGGCCGCCGGCATGAAACGCATCGTATTCGAAAACCCGCGCGGCAGCATCAAGGTCACCGGTGGTGATTCCGCGGACGCCGTCGTCAACGGCCACAAGCTGATTCGCGCCTACAACAAAGATGACGCCGAGCGCACTAACGGCAATACCCCGGTCGAGATCGTTCGCCAGGGCGATCGCCTGCTCGTCCGTACCAACCAGGATCGCGTCCCGAATAACCAGCGCCTGAGCGACGATCTGGAAGTCACCGTCCCCAAGGGCGTCGCGGTCGAGTCGCGCGGCTCGTCGGGCGACCATGAGATCAACGATGTCGATGGCGACGTGGAGATCACGTCCAGCCGCGGAGATGTCCGTCTCAGCCGGATCGGCGGTAATGTGCGCCTCGACGTCAGCCGCAGCGACCTGATCCGCGCCCTCGACGTCAAGGGCCGGTTCGATCTTCAGGGCCGCGGCTCCGACGTGGAGCTCGAGAACATTTCCGGGCAGGTGACCATCAACGGCGCCTTCACCGGCACCCAGGATTTCAAGAACCTCGCCAAGCCGCTGCAATTCGAAGGTGCGCGCAACACCGAGCTGAGCGTCCAGGCCGTGCCCGGCCGCATCAACATGGACCTCGGCCAATTCGAGGCCAAAGACGTCGTCGGACCGGTGCGGTTGGTCACGCGCTCCCGCGACATCAAGATGGACCAGTTCACCAACTCGGTGGAGCTCGAGACCGAGCGCGGCGATATCGAGCTCAATCCCGGCAAGACTCCGCTGGCACCAATCGAGGTGCGCAGCGGCTCCGGCAAGGTTGAGCTGGTCCTGCCGGACAAGGCGGCCTTCCAGCTCGAAGCCGTGGCCCAGCGCGGCGATGCCGTCAATGATTACGGCGCGCCGATCACTAAAGAATCCAGCCAGCACAGCGCGACACTGCGCGGCAAGGTGGGCGACGGTCCGACCATCAAGATCACCTCCCAGCGCGGCTGGATCTCGGTGCGCAAGGAAGGCACACCGCCCAGTGAGGTCTTGCCCGACACACCGAAGGACAAGGTACCGAAAACTCTCCACGATCTCAAGGACAGCGAAGTCAAGATGTAAGGGTTGGCGCGGACCGCCCCGCGCCAATTGTCCTCCAAACGTCGCGACACGTCTCTCGATCAGGGCCGAGTCACGCCCCTGTTCGCGAGAATTCGGATCTGCGGAAAGAAGATTCGCCCGTCGAAGACATCCTGGTTTCCCAAAGTGGGATCCCACCCGAACCGGACTTGCGACGGAGCGGTCACAAGGAACCGCAAAGGATGCTGCAACACAGTCTGTTCATTCCAGCTTACCGACATGATCCGCTGGTCGGGAATGAAATCCAGTCCGACCGTGTACCGGCCCGGCCCCGGCAGCGGCAGATCGACGCTGCGCACGTCGGGATGCATGACCGAGGTCTCCGAACGTAAGCGGATTCGGCCGGCTCCGGCGCACTCCGCCGAGAGCAGATATCGCGAGCCGAATTCGCCGGCGGATACCAGTGGCTCCTTTTGCGGCGGGCACGGCGCGCGAAACTCGAAAACCGCTCGAACGTGGAGACTCGGATTCAGCAGGGGCCGAAATCGCTCCACCGGACTGAACCATCGCGCAAGCCCGACGTACGCGCCGGGGCTCGCTTGCACGAACTGGTCATATGGCCCCTGCACCGCCAATGCGAGATTTGCGGCGATGCAATAAAAAAGGATGCCGGCCAGCCCGATCATTGCAACCGCGCGGATTCCAGCCCGCTGTAGAGTTTGCAGCAGCACCCCCGTGGCCACGCACGCAACGAACAAAAGGTAAGGCGCGAAATCGACTTCGTATCGTTGGGAGGTAAATGGCAGTGAGGCGAGAACCAGGACGATGCCTGTCGCGCAAACCAACATGGCGGCAAGAAAGCCGTGAACCATGCGCTGGCCTGTCCATGGTCTCCGCCAGATCAGCATCGCGGGCGCCAGAAAAATCAGCGGGCAGAGGCTCAGCACACCGGCTATCGGTTCCAGAAAATAGTCCGCCGAGGGGGCCGCGGAATTGAAAGGACCGCGCAGGGCGAGTCGAAAAAACGGGAATTCGGCGACAAGGTCCGGCGGGCAAGCCAGCAGATAATACAGGCCGCGGGGAAGATTGCCGATCGACCCGCGGAAATTCCGGTACAGATCGCCGCCCAACAGGTAACGCGTGCCGAATTCCAGAAAATTGCCGAACCTGACGTAATTGTAGGCGGCGATTGCCAACCCGCAGAGGACCACAGGGACCGCGAAGGCGACAACGTCGTTTCGGACGAAGCGCCTTGGTCCGCTCATGGCGCGATCTGGAAGCCAGAGAAGCAGCACGAATGCTGCGGCGGAGGCTAGTCCCAGGTGTGGGCGGCACCCGATCGCCAGGCCGAAACACATTCCCGAAAGTGCCGCGCACAACGCTGAGCGGCGGGTAGCGGTCAGTAGCCTGAAAACGAAATAGAAACCTGCGCTCGAACAGAGGTAGCCGCCCGCTATTGCAACTTCGTATACTTTGACCCTGTGGAGCAGAAAAGGAACCGGTTGCCCTACACCGAGAGTGATGAGCAAAAGTGCATAGAGGCCGACCGGCAGGCGAATGCCAAACCACGAGAGCGTTTCGATGAACAACGCCGATAGCAGCAGATAGGCCCCAAACGACAAGAGAAAGGCCGTGAAGTTCTCCGGCAGGTCGTGTCTGGTGAGCAAATACCAGGGAGTAAACAGCAGCAGGGCGGGTGCTGCTCCGTGGTAGAGATAGTAATGCCGCTTGTCGAGCACGGTATCCAGGAGCCGGAAAGGCCTGTTGGTTTGGTCGCTCCATGGGTCGGGAAGGGCAAGCAATTCCGGCGATGGTTCAATCGGCAGGCGGACTTGGCCGCTCGCGAATGATCGGCCAAGCAGGTCGTAGTATCCGTTGACGGCATCGCTTCCTTTGATCGGATGAGCCGGCAGGCCGTAAAACGCTTCTAACCCGCTGTCCCAAGCGAATCGGTCGCTCACGGCCCCGATACCGATGATCCAGAAATAAAGGATGCCGATGGCGGCGCCGGTTGCGTACCGGGCGGCTCGGTATTTGGCGCTGTGTGCGATCGAAATCGGCACGGTGCCGGCGCCGGCGCCGTTTGCTCCTTTGGTAGCGGGCTGACTCAAAATATCGTCTCTGTAACCTGCGACGCATCAGTTTATCTCATCGTGGCGGCGATGGAACGTCAGAGCCGTCACGCGACACGCGACCTCGGTATCGTCCGTCCCATGTGGTGACAAGCGTGTTAGATTTCCTACATGGGAATCCGGAATTCCGTCGTACTCTCCGCCCTGCTTGCGAGCGGGTCGATCGCTGCGGACATCGCCCAGAACCGGATGGGCACTCTGATCGTCAAGGCCGCACCCGGCGCGAAGATCACCGTCGAGCAGATCCGGCATGAATTCTGGTTCGGCGCGACCCTCCCGGGCAGCGTCTTCAACGGCCGCGCCACGCCCGAGGACGCGGCAAGGTGGAAAGAAATCTTCCTCAGTCACTTCAACGCCGGCGTCCCTGAGGCCGACTTCAAGTGGGATGTTATGGAGCGCCAGAAAGGACAGGTGAATTACACTGTCGTCGACAACATGCTCGCCTGGGCCGGCCAGAACGCCATCCCGCTGCGCGGGCATTGTATCTTCTGGGGCGTGCCCAACCACGTGCAGCCCTGGCTTAAAGAGATGAACGACGACGATTTCAAGGCCGCCGTTTTCGAGCGCGGCCGCACCATTGGTTCGCGCTATCGCGGCCGCTTCGCCGAGTACGATCTCAACAACGAAATGATGCACGCCGATTATTACGAGCAGCGCTTCAGGCTCGATTTCATCCGGCAAATGGCGCTCTCGGTGAAGGAAGGCGATCCCGGCGCCCGCCTCTTCGTCAACGACTACGACATCACCACCGGCAATCGCCTCGATGACTACGTCAACCACATCCGCCGGCTGCTCGACGCCGGCGTGCCGATCGCGGGGATCGGCGTGCAGGGTCACCTCCACGGCGATTCATTCGATCCTGCGGCCCTCCAGCGCTCACTCGACACGCTGGCACAGTTCCACCTGCCCATCCGCATCACCGAATTCAATTTTCCCGGCCAGCGGTCGAAGTATTACACCGGCGATCGCCGCGCCGTCATGACGCCCGAGGAAGAGCAGGCCAAGGCCGATGCCCTGAAACAGTTCTTCACGATCTGTTTCGCGCACCCCTCCGTCACCGGCATCCTGATGTGGGGCTTCTGGGAAGGCGCCGATTGGATTCCGCAATCGGCCCTCTACAGGCGCGATTGGACGCCGCTGCCGGCCGCGAAGGCGTATGAGGATCTCGTCCTCAACCAGTGGTGGACCCGCTGGAGCGGCGCCGCCGACGCACAGGGTCGCGTCGAAGTCCAAGTCTTCTGCGGCACGCACAAGGTCACCGTCAACGGCAAGGAAATCATCGTGACGGTCTCTAAGGCCGCTTCCCCCAGGACAGTACAATTCGACTGACGGTGTGGGCTGCGCGGGGCCGCCTCGAGGCACCACGGCATTCCCGGCACAAGCCTGCCTCGCAGGTCAGAACTTCCGTCCCACCAGGCGTCCCGCAATCGCGGCAGCCGTGCCCAGCGGGCCGAACCTCTCTTCAAAGATCCTCGAATACAATGCGGACGTATCTTTCGGCGGCGGCGGTCTGCGCTGCTTCGTGCGAAGGCCGATCGCCTCCGAGGGACAGGTGGTCACACAGAGTCCGCAGCCGATGCACCGCTCCTCCGCAACCACGGGTGGGTCGTCATCGGCGGCGATTGCGTCCATGTTGCAGCGCGCCGCGCAGGTTCCGCAAGCCTGGCATTTCCCGGCATCCACCACGGCAGTGAAGTCCGACTGGAAGAACTCGGCCGGTCTGGACAGCTTCTTCGCAGTGGTCAGAACGCCGCAACAGCATCCGCAGCAACAGCAGACGAACAGTGGATTGACGGTGTTCTGCGGTTGCAGGACCAGGCCCTCGCGATCGGCTTGTTCCAGGAACCCCAGCATCTCCTCCTTGCTGACCGGGCGGGCAATTCCTTCTTCGGTCATCATCTTTGCCGCGACGCCGAACATCAGGCAGTTGCGTGGTTCGCTCGTCTGCCTGCAAGGTTCGCCGGTGAGCGCGCGGCCCTGCCGGCAGACACACGGGATCACCGCGAACGGCCCGGGCATCGCCTCGACCAGGCTGCGTATATCGTTGTAGGTTGCCACCGCATGTTCGACCGGGATGGACTTGTGGACTGGAACTGTTCTCATCTGCGGCGTCCGCGGACCGTGCATTTCCCGGCCAAACGCCTCGTCGAAGTAGGCGCGAACGTCGCGTTCGAGTTCCGGCGTCAACCGATCCACTTGCGCCTCGTACATGCCCACCACCAACGGCATTTTGCCGTAGAGCGGGCCTTTTTTGCCCGGCAGCTTTCGGATGCAGCCCTTGTCGGCCATGTGGTCCAACGCCTGGCCGAGTTGTTCCCCGGTCATCGCGCGGCGCGTTCGCCGGTAAATCGCGCCCAGCGTCTCCGGGATCGCGCTCAAACATAGCACCAGTTTGGCCTCATCGGGCGTAAAAAGCCGCTTCAGAATCCGGATCTCGACGCCAGACTCGGTGGCCGGATAGGGCACCGGCATGCGATCGAGGTGGTGCCGCAAAGCACGATAGACTTCATCGACTTCCATACGGACCGCTCCTTGGCGGTCGACCCACGCTCAGAAGTTCACTATCTTACCGAGACCGCGGACTTTCAAATCCCCGCGCAGCCCGAAAATGTCGGTCCATCGCGTCACCAGTGCGCGGCCCGCCGGGCTGTGCCACTCGTCTTCGAGAGCGGCATGGCATCGGGGCCCCAGTCCGCGGCGGCCATGATGACAGAAACGGCATTCCAGGGGCTGGAAGCCCGTCCCATGCAGTTCGCATCTGTCGCCATGAAGGAACGTGCAGCCGCGATCGGCAAAATCATTGAGCGCAAAGTTCCGCTCGCAGCCCCGGAATGCCGGCGAAAGCACGCCGAAGGTCCGTTCCGGTGCGATCTCCAGCATCATGCGGCATCCGTAACCAGCCCGCATGGCTTCCTTGGCTTGCTGCACCGTCCACCAGCCCGGCCGCAAACAATACAGCCGGCAGGTCTCGCAGGAACAAGGTTCCGACGGCGGATATTCGAGCGCCAGCGCGCGCCGTTTTGCGGCCGACCGGGACATCGCTTTTAGGGTATTGTCCGGCTCTTGCGATTCAGACGCAAGGGGGATGATTGCGCATCAGGGCAACGTACTGCAATTCGGCGTGGCCGCGGTATACGCGAGACATCCGGAGCACAGGCTCCCCTTGGGACACGTGCCATCCACGGTGCTGGCATTGCCTATCCAATACATAGCCGAAGACGGAATTACGTCGGGATGTCGTAAGAATCCTTGAATCATATGCGTAGTTCCAGTGAGGGCGCCGGTGTCGTTCATGTTGTCGACTCCCTGGCTCGGATCGCAATTCGACGTAAAGAACAGGCTGCCATTGACAACCACCGGTGTAGGCGTTACCAGTGAAAAGTCGATTGCCTGGAAGTTCCCCGTGTATCCGTTGATCGTCAAAGTGGCCCAGCAGGCGCCGTACCAGGTCACCGAAACGCCATCCAGCGAAATCACCGTCACATTGCTGGTCGCAGTCCCATAGCCGGGTGTGCTGGCGGTGATCGTGACCGCGCCTGCTGCCACACCAGTCACGGGGACGGTGACGGTCCCCGAGCCTGCGGCGCAAAGCACGGTGGCGGGCACCGTGGCCACGCCCGCGTTGCTGGAACTCAGACTCACTGTCAGGTCGCTGGCCGGCGGCGGCGAAAGATTCAGCGTCAGGTTCTGGGTAGTGCCCGCGTTGATGGTCACGCCGCCCACCGGCGAGAAAAAGCTGCCACCTCCGCTCGCGCTAACCTGCACCAGAGAACTGCCTGGCGCGAAGCCCGGCGCCGATGCAGTGATGCTCGCCGATCCGGGTTTAACGCCGCTGATCTGCGGCTGGGTCGCCGGGACACTGGCGCTCGCGGCAATGAAAACACTGGGGGTAACGGTGACCGTCGAGGAGTCGCTGCTGGTCAACGAAACGGTCACGCCGCCCGCCGGCGCCGGCGCCGACAAAGTGACCGGTAGCGTCACCGACTGATTCAGCCCCACCGTCGCACTCGCCGGCAGCGTAATCCGTGCTGATGCCGCTTGTGTGACGGTCACTGTGGCGGTCGTGCTCGTAATGCCCGGCGCACTGGCCGTGACCAAGACCAATCCGGGCGCCACACCAGTCACCGCCACGGACACGCTGGCCGTACCCGCCGTGAACGTCACTGTTGCAGGCACCGTCGCCACGGTCACGTCGCTGGAGCCTAGGCTGACCGTCAAAGCGGATGGTGCGACCGCTGACAGGCTCAGCGTGAGGTTTTGCGTTGCCCCAGTGTTAATCGTCAGGCTCGCCGGGGCGAAGCTCATCGTCAGAGGTGGCGGTGGCACACCGTTCACTTGCACCTGGGAGGTGGCGGTTGGATAGCCGAACGCGGAGGCGGTTACGGTTGCCGATCCGTTGCTGATCCCATTCACGGTCGTCGCCACACGCGTATTGCTGGTCATGCCTTGCGGAATGAAGAAGTACGAGGGCGACGCGGTGGCTACCGAGGGATTGCTGGTTGCCAGCGTGATGTACACGCCGCCCGCAGGCGCAGCCGTTCCCAGCGCCACCGGGAAACTCACCGTATTGCCGGCCGCCACCGTCACACTGGCCGGTATCAGGATGCCTCCTCCCGCGGGCTGCGTGACGGTCACCGTCGCACTCGCCCCGGCAACGTTTGGTGCGCTCGCCGTAATCGAGACCGATCCCGGCGCCACACCGGTCACCGGCACGGACACGCTGGCCGCACCCGCCCCGAAGGTCACCGACGCCGGCACCGTCGCCACGGTCACGTCGCTGGAATTCAAGCTGACCGTCAGCGCGGCGGGAGCCGCCGCTGACAGATTCAGCGTGAGGTTTTGTGTCGCGTTGCCGTTGATGGTCAGGCTCGCCGGGGAGAAGCTCAGGGTCAGGGATGGGGGTGTGACGCCCGTCACCTGCACCTGGGAGGTAGCGGCGGCGTATCCCGGCGCCGATGCCGTAATCGTGGCCGATCCGGCGTTATAGGCGGTGACCGCCGTCGCCGCGCGCGGAGCTGTCGTCATACCTTCCGCGACGAAGACAGTCGATGGTGACACCGTTGCCACGGACGGATTGTTGCTCGCCAGCGTGATGAACACTCCGCCGGACGGCGCGGCGGTTCCCAAGGCCACCGGGAAACTTACCGTATCGCCCGGCGCCACCGTGATGTTCGTGGGCACGAGGATTCCTCCGGCCGGCGCCGATTGTGTCACCGTCACGCTCGCGGTCGCGCCTGCAATATTTGGCGCGCTGGCTGTGACCGAGACCGATCCGGGCGCAACACCGGTCACCGGCACGGATGCGCTGGCCGTACCCGCCGCGAACGTCACCGTCGCTGGCACCGTCGCCACCGTCGCGTCGCTGGAGCTTACGTTCGCCGTGAGAGCCGCTGAGGCCGGCGCCGAAAGATTCAACGTGAGGTTCTGCGTGCTGTTCACGTTGACGGTCAGGCTGCTTGGCCAGAAGCTCATCGTGGTGCCGGGCGTTCCGCCCGACCCCACCTGAACCTGCGCGCTAGCCGAGGCGTAGCCGGGCGCGGATGCCGTGACGGTGACGGATCCGGCGTTGAAGCCTGTGACTGTCGTCGACGCGCGCGGGGCCGTCGTCATGCCTTCCGCGACGAAGAGAGTCGACGGCGACACAGCGGCTATTGACGGATTGCTGCTCGACAGCGTGAGGAACACGCCGCCGGCCGGCGCGGCCGTTCCCAACGCCACGGGGAAATTTGCCGTATCGCCCGGCGCCACGGTGATATTGGCCGGCAAGAGGATACCTGGAGCCTGGAAGGTCCACTGAAGTTGGGAAGGATCGACCGCAAGAGAATTGGCGAACTGAACCGTGAAGGTGTGGCTGCTGGTGACCTGACTGTTGGCCGGCACGCGTGCGAACTGCAGCGTGCTTTGGCCTGCCGCCACCTCGACGCCTGCCGCGTTCAAGCTCGTCACTGTGGCCGTCACCCCTTCCAGCGCCGCACCGTGATTCACCAGATCCACACGATAAGTGACGTTCAGCTTTCCTTGGATCGTCTGCTGGCTCACGACCCGATAGTTCGCGATCGAAAGGCCTTGCGATTGTCCAAGCGCTGCCGCACAAGTCAGAATCGCGATCGCGACCAGGCGGGCGCACGATGCCAGCACGGAAAAGCTGTCATGCTGCTGTCGAAGAACTCTACGGTCCACAGATGGGTCCTTTCACTGATGAGCACTAGTTGTACCATGAGTGCGCGGGGTAGGGTTATGGCGATGGCTTGGCGGCAACGCTGGCGCCGGGCGAGGGCGCGGTCCGGCTTCGGCGCCAGGCGCCGGACCGCCCCACACTCAGAAGTTGAGCTTCAACGCCAGTTGCAGGATCCGGCCCGTGCTGTCGATGGTCGAGGTAATCCTCCCGAACGTCGAGTTGCTGATGTTGCTCTGCGGATTCGAAAAAATCGGATTGTTGAACACCTTGAACGCCTCCGCGCGAAACATCAGATTCACCGACTCGTGGATGGGGAAGATCTTGGTCATAGCCAGGTCGAAACGCGATTCCGACGGCCCCCGCAGGATGTTCCGGCCGCTGCCTCCGAACAAGGTGCCGATCCCCGTATCCCCAGCCACACCGTTGTTCCCCACGGTATAGCTGCCGCTGCCCGGACCCTGTTGCGGGCTCATGCCCGTCAACACCGCACCGTTGGGAATGTTTCCGACCTGTGCGAAGCAGGCCGGGTTGACATAGGCGTTCAGGTTCTGCTGTGCCGATCCGGACGGCACCATGTTGGTGCAGGGAATGTAGTCCCCGCGGACCGTCACCGATCCGGTTAGCCCGGCCAGTCCTCCGCCGGTCGTGCTGCTCACCGAAAATGGAAGGCCGGACTGAATCGTATACACGCCGCTCATCCCCCAGTTTCCGATCACTTGTCCCATCCAGCCCTTCTTCGGTCCCGGCAGGTTCCATAGACCGGTGAAGACGAACCGGTGGGGCTGATCGAAGTCCGAGACGCCGCGGTTATAGGTGGAGACCAGTTGGTTTCCCTGGAAGCTGTCGAGATCCGACCCCGCCGGCCCTGAATCGTTGTCGGTGGACCGCGACTGGGTGTAGTCCATCTTGAACTGGAAGCCATGTGCGAATGCGTGGCTGAGTTCCAGGATGAATCCGTTGTAGTGCGAGTAGCCCTGATTCGTGACCAGGTTCAATCCGGCCGGAGCGAACCCGGGCACGGGCACGCGGATGGTGGCATTCGCGTTCGAATTCTGCGTCACCGTGATGCCGTTGGGCTTGCCGTTGGCGGCAATCAGCGAATTCTGGTAACTGAACGGGGTCGAAGCATTCGCCAGCAGCGACTGATTCAGGCTCGGCTCCACCAGCAGGTTTCTGCCGTGCGATCCGATATACCCGGCTTCCACGATCCAGCCCTTGGGCAACTGATATTGGAAGGT
Organism: Verrucomicrobiia bacterium; assembly: GCA_035578025.1. Taxonomy (GTDB): domain Bacteria; phylum Acidobacteriota; class Terriglobia; order Bryobacterales; family Bryobacteraceae; genus Solibacter. The sequence goes on along the minus strand of DATJYJ010000467.1, from coordinate 3,701 downwards.
CAGGTTGTACTGCTGCACGTACGGCGTGACCAGCCCGCGCGTGAAGCCATAGAGCGATTGCGCGACCGCCGGCGTGCCGTCCGGATTCACGAAATTGGGCGCACCCGCCGAAGTGTAGGTGCCGTTGAACTGGCCCATGACCGGAAGAATCGGGAACTGGCTCGGCATCGGCAGCCCGGCCGGCCAGGGATTAGCCAGAACCTTGCTCCCAACTACCGCGGTGCCCGATGCCAGGTATTGCTGGACCCACGGCGGCGAGGCGATCAGTTGCAGCAGCGTCTGCCCGGAAGTGCGAATCCAGTAATAACCGAATCCGCCGCGCAGCGCCAGCTTTCCGTTGCCCAACAGATCGGCCGCGAAACCAACCCGGGGCGCAAAATTCAGCTTGTTCGTCGTGGTCAGCGTCGTGTCGCTGACACCGGGCGTGCCCAGTCCCTTCAAAGAAGCCGGCGAGACGAACCCGGCCAGCACGCAACTGCCCCCACCGGCGGCCACGCAGGATGCCGGGACCAGGTTCGGATCGAAATTTCCCACCTTTCCGTTGAGATCGTAGGGGAACCCGAGATAGTCGTAGCGCAGCCCCAGGTTCAGCGTCAGGTGCCGTGTGACGCGGAAGTCGTCCTGCACAAACCAGACGACGTCCTGCGCGCGGTAATTCCGCTGGAAGGAGCCGACGTCCACCTGCAGCCGGTTCGGCGTACCCGTCAGAAACGACGTGAAGTTCGGAAAGCTCAGGCTGCCGCGCGTGCCGTACTCGTTGTCCACGTTCCACGCATAGCGGCGGTTTTCAATTCCGAAGCGCACCGTGTGCTTGCCGCGGGTCCACGAGACCGTGTCGCCGATGGTGATGGAGGTATTGCCTCCCGCTTGAAAACTGTTGACCCCGATCCCGCCGAAGCTTAGCAGGCCGCTGATCGACAAAGCCGGGATTCCCGGGTACAAAGCTCCATCCCACTTCGCCATGCCGATATCGTTGACGCTCACATTCTCCGTACCCAGCGTCGCCGATTTGATATTGGTGAAGCCGGCGCGAAACTCGTTCAGCAGGTTGGAGCTGAAAGTTTCGGTATCGGTGAGCGCGGCGTGATAGTTCTTGGCGGGCGAATTCTGCCCCTGTCCGAGGTTCACGCCGCCGCCCGTGGGCGCGTACTGCGTGATGTTCGCGAAAAAGAGCTGCGCAGTCAGATGATTTCCGCGGAAGAGATTGCGGTCCACGGAGGCAGACTCCTGATCTTCGTTGTAAATCGTCGGCAGCGAGAGGACCAGCAGGCCAATGCTGCCCGGTCCGGTGCAGCCGGTCACGCCGGCGCAGGAGCCGGAGGGATACAGCAGTCCGTTGTATGGCCCCTTCTGGTTCAGAATGTTTACCGCTACGGGATCGATGGACGCCGGGTTGACGCCGAAGGCCGCGCCCAACGCGGCCGCCGTGCGCACATCCGGCATCACCGGCTGCGATCCGCTCACCAGGCTCGAAACGCCGTTCTTCTGCCGTGTGCCCTGGTACGAGAAAAACCAGAAGGTGTCCTTCACTTTCGGCACCGGCCCGCCCACCTGCCCGCCGAACTGGTTCTGCAGCAGCACCGGCACGGACTTGCCCTGCGAATTCGCGAAGAAATCGTTGGCGTTGAAATCGTTGCTGCGGTAGAACTCGAAAGCTCCGCCGTGATAGTGCTCGGTGCCGGAGCGCAGCACGACGTTGATGTTGCCGCCCGACCCCCTGCCCTGGCTGGCGTCGTACATGCTGGTGCTCACGCGGAACTCGCCCACGGCGTCGGGATTGGGCACCGGCACCGTGCTCAGGTTGTTGCTGCCGAAACTGTTCGCGTCCACGCCATCCAGCACGAAATTGTTGGTGGTACCGCGCGAACCCGCGACGTTCAGCGTCGGAGAGCCGCGGCCTACCGTCGCCGCGCTTTGCATCCGCGCCGCCGTGCCGGCCTGCAGAGCCGTCAAATCGAGAAAATTGCGCGTGGGCAGGGGAATGTCGCGCACCTGGTTTCCGGTGATGACATCGCCCGTGGTCGCCGTCCGCGTGTCCACGGTCTGGAACGCGGCACTGACTTCGGCAACCGTGCTCACCTGTCCCAGGCGGAGCCGGGCGTAGGCGTTGGTCACTTTCGTGATCTCCACCTTGACACCGTCCAGCACCGTGGATTCGAAGCCGGGCGCGACCACCTGGATACGGTAAGTGCCGGGAGCAAGCAACGGGAAAACGAAGGTGCCATCCACTTGCGTCAGGCCGGAAACCGTGGCGCCGGTGTCGGTGTTGGTGACGCTGACCTTGGCCCCGGCGACCGCCGCGTTCTGCGGGTCCGTGACCGAGCCCGCGATGGCGCCGGTGGAGGAACTGATCTGTGCCCAAGCCGCTGCACTCGACAGCAGGAGCGCAATGGAAAAGTACACGCTACGTCGTCGTTTGGAACCGTTCATATTGCCCCCTCATACTCGATTTGGCCCCGGGGCACTGGCAATGTGGCACTCGAGCGGGGAGGCCGGGCATCACGCGTGCCGCAGGGAAGAGACCTTGCGGTCAGCGATCCGTACCCCTAATTGAATGTGGATTACTATATCACAGCCTTTTCGCGACCGCCCAGGTCTCGACGCGGCGAAAGGCGTACGCCAGCGCGCTACAAATCCCGCCCCCGGGCTTGGCCGTCTCAGGGTGGCTCAATGACCTGATATGGCTATAATGGCCATATGGGTACCGTGAATATCGCGCAGTTAAAGGATCAGCTTAGCTCGTTCCTCCATCGTGTGCGCGCCGGCGAGGAGCTTGTCATTCGTGACCGAAATCTGCCGATTGCCAAGATCGTGCCGTTGCATGGTGATGACGGGGATACCGAAGAGCTTGCGTTGGTGGCATCCGGGCACATGACACTGCCAACCCGGCAATTGGATCAGAAACAGTTCTGGAGGATTGGTGGCCGGGTGAAAAAGAGCCCGAGGACAGTGAAAGCAATACAGCAAGCGATTGCCGCAGACCGAAAAGACTATGCCGGCATTCTGGGACACAAGCGCGATCATTCACATCTGCCTACCCGGGCAAAGCGCGAACGCGGCTAGGCGAGTCCTGGCTCAGCACGGGGTCGTTGTCTGGTGGACTGCGCGTGTCGAGGTTCGGAGCGTCCTCGAGCGGTTGCGAAAGGAAGGGGCAATTAGCGTCCGGGCTTACGACGCTTCCAGAAGCAGGTTGGAGGCACTACTCGGTTCCTGGCGCGAGATCCTGCCCACCGATTCGCTTCGCGAGCTGTCTTGCGTTCAACTGGAGCGGTTTCCAATTCGCGCTGCAGACGCGCTCCATCTCGCCGCCGCGTTGATCTGGTGCAACCAGAAACCGCGCGGGAGGCTGTTCGTCTGTAACGATCTGCGTCTCGGTGAAGCCGCCCGGCACGCGGGATTCACAGTGGAAACGGTTTGAAGTCAGCCTGGGTGTGAGCGCAAACGAGCTTTAGGTGGCGGTGAGGGCGGGATTCGAATCCATGGCGTAAGTTAGCACACACATTCTGGCCTTGCCTCCATGGCCCCTTCGGGCTACGCGTGCCTGGACAGCATCAACTGGCGGTGCCCGCCAATTTTGGACCCGCCTCAATTTTCTTGCCGTGACGCGTCGCGACCCGTTAGGATTAGGGCGATGATGGTGTATTCCAATCTTCGCGCTGCGATGCGCGCGTCCGTTTGCCTGGCCGCATTGCTGGCCGGAT